>JAJLKL010000182.1:0-27472 GCA_033838975.1 Hymenobacteraceae bacterium
ATGCGCTTTAGAATCGATTAAACATTTCTATCATTGTAATACCTTAAACACTCAGAAGTAATGAAAAAACTAAAAATGCTTCTCTTCTCAATGGTGCTGGCTCTGCTGAGCATGAATGTACAGGCACAGGACAGCAAGAAACAGACGGTGGAAATAAAAACATCCGCCGTATGCAACATGTGCAAAAAGACGCTGGAGAAGGCCATGGCCTACGAGAAAGGCGTGCAGTCCTCTACCTTGGATGTGAAGTCCAAGGTACTTACCGTAGTGTTTGACAGCCGTAAGACCAGTGCTGACAACATCCGCAAAGCGGTGACCGAAACAGGCTATGACGCTGACGGCAAACCAGCTCAGGAAAGAGCCTATAACCGCTTGGATGACTGCTGTAAAAAAGAAGCCGGCGCACACTAAGCCAACGCAAGAGATCATGAACAGAAAAGGGAGCCACTGCAGGCTCCCTTTTCTGCTTATAGCTAACTCCTTGCTTAGAATTTAAAGCCTAAATGCAGCCCGATGGCCAGCACCGGTGTCCCCTTGGTATAGTGAAAGTACTCTATACGCGCGCCGGCCACCCCGTTGCGCAGGATGTTAAAGTCGTTCTCGATAAAGCCGCTAAACCCTGCGTCGGTGGTTTTGATATGGGCCACGGAACCGTCCACGGTTCCCTCATCCTCCACATTGGAGTTGATTTCGGAGCGTCGCCTGAAGTTACCTCCCCCTCCCACACGAAAAGCCACGGACTCATTCTGCAGCAGATCATAGCTTGCCTCCAGACCGGCCATGAAAAACGTGTTCTTGATGGAGTAGATCTCCTTCACGTCGTCATAGCGGGAAGCTGACACCAGCCCAATATTCAGCCCGGCGGCAAACCTGTCTCCGAAGAAATGATTGTAGCGGTTGTTGAACATTACCCCCTGGCTGTCATAATCAGAGAGCCAGACAAAACTGACGCCTGCCTTTAGGCTATTCGGATTTTTTTTACTGCCAAAGCCCTGGGCTATACTTTCGGACGCCAAGAACAGAACACAAACAAGAAGGGCCGTCAGAAACCTGAGTGATAGAGCTAATTTCATAGGATAAAGAGGGAGAACGAGATTAGGGTGAAAACAGAGACCGATGCGTTCAACTAGCGGCACGCAACACAGGAACTATCGTTCTACTACTCTAGCGCTCATATAGTTGCGATCAACCCTACAAAAAATACCTTTCCCTTATTCCTTTGTTCTGTACAGCTGCCACCAGGGCAGGTACGGCTTCTCGTGGTGCTCATAGTGATACCCGAAGAAGTAACAACTCACAAAGGCCCAGAGATGGTTTTTAGCCTGTGTCCCGGATTTGTGGGGATTGTCCTGCGCATGCTCCCCGCGGTGCGGCAAATAAGTCCCGAAGTAAAAGAGCTGAAAGGTGGCCAGGATTGCAGGTAGCATCCAGAACAGGATCACATTCTCCAGCGGAAAGAACAGCTGCAGCACATTGTAGGTGATAGCCATCAACAGCAGCTGCCACCAGGTGATGTAGTTCTTCAGGAAACTGAAGTACCAGGGCCAGAAAGAGCCGTGGTGATAATCCGGATCCTGCTCCGTGGCCACATGGCGGTGGTGCTGGTGGTGCCTGGGCAGCAAGCGTGGGTACCAGTTGTAGGCGAAAAGCAGGGCGGTGAGTGTACCGATAACCCTGTTCAGCCCGGGCTTACCGGGTGCTGCCACCCCATGCATGGCATCATGCGCCGTGATAAACAGCCCGGTGTACAGGTGCGTCTGCAGCAGGACAAAAACATAGGTTAGCGGAGAGGTAAAATCAACGGAGAAACTGGCAAGCAGGAAAACAAGCAGAAGAGCCCAGCTGGCAACTATCACAGCCGCGATGGCTATACCCCTCTTGTCATTCTGTACTGCTATGGCCATGGTAGATTTTTCGTGTTACGTCGGGCGGCAGGGTGGTCACACGCTCTTCTCACAACAGCTGTTTACCGTCATTCCGACCACCGCCCCTCTTTTTAAAAAACAAGGCTGTGCTGCCTGACTCCTGCTCCGTAAAGTTATCAAAACTTGTACGACAATAAGGCCTCCCGGACCTCCTCCATCAGCCACATGGGCGTGGAGGTGGCTCCGCAAATGCCTACGGTGTCTTCTGCCTCAAACCACTGCTGGCACAGTTCATCCACCTTAGAGATAAAGTAAGTGTGCATGTTGGTGTCTTTGCATACCTGGTACAGCACCTTTCCATTGGAAGACTTTGTGCCGGAGACAAAAACCACCTTATCGTACTTAGAGGCGAACTTGCGCAGCTCCTTGTCTCTGTTGGACACCTGCCGGCAGATGGTATCGTTCGCATCCACTTCAAAACCTTTGCCTTCCAGCGCCCCTTTAATTTTGTAAAAGCTGTCTGTGCTCTTTGTGGTCTGGCTATAGAGGGTCACTTTAGGAGGCAGCTCGTGCTGCAGCAGCTCCTCCATGTTCTCGAACACTATGGCCTGGTTGTTTGTCTGCCCCAGCAAGCCCAGTACCTCGGCGTGCCCGTGCTTTCCGTAGATAAAGATCTTCTCCTCCTTATCGTAGGAGGATTTGATGCGGTTCTGCAGTTTCAGCACAACCGGACAGGAGGCGTCAACCAGGGTAAGGTTATTGTGCAGCGCTGTCTGGTAGGTTTCCGGGGGCTCCCCGTGGGCACGGATAAGCACAGCCTCATCCCGCAACTGCCGGAACTGCTCATGGTTGATGATGCGCAGCCCACGCTTTTGCAGCCGCTCCACCTCCTCGTCGTTGTGTACAATATCGCCCAGGCAGTAGAGATACCCCTGCTCATCGAGTATGTCCTCTGCCATCTGAATGGCATACACGACCCCAAAGCAGAAGCCGGAATTCGCGTCGATGGTTACACTTAGGCTGTTCATACTCTTTATACAGCTAAGGGCTCATATTGTTTTACAGCTTTTCGCCTCCGGATGCCCTCGTAAATAGAGATCGTCAGCAGCAGCATAAGCATGGAGTACATGGTATCCTCCACCGGGATCGAAACGATCCGGAGCCCCAGGTTATAGCTGTTATTGTACCAGACGATGGGCAAAAAGGTAAGTACCCCATTTACCAGCAGAAACGGCACCAGGTGCACCAGGTAAGCCAGATAAAAGCGCCCCAGGTACTTCGTGTCAAAAAACCTGAGGTGCACCAGGTGCAGGATGGTGAGCAAGCTAAACGTAACAGAAGTGTAAACTTTGCTTATGTTGAAAATAGCGATCAGCGGCAGGACCAGCATCAGCAGCAGGGCGATAGGCTTCGCGTAAGGCTGCAGCAGGTCTTTATCTATGTAGGCGTTCAGCACATCATATATGAACACGCAGGCATAGGGCACGGTGATAAAGAACAGCACCTCCTCCAGGGGCAGGTTAAAAAGGTAGATCCCCGTCAGGTACGCCTCATTAAAACCCCAGACCCCCGCCCTGGTAAAGAGCGCATCCCATACAATGAAGAGGGCCCCGTTGATAAATATAGCAGGCCAGAGCGCCGCCCAGCTTTTATAAAAAGCCACCTTTCTGTCGAAGGAGAGCAGCAGCGGGAACAGGATGGTGAAAATGTTCAGATACAGGTATAGGTACATTAGTATAAGTGTTACGGGTAAAACAGGGCCAAACCCCACGCCTGTACAAGAGAAACACCCCTGGCAGCCAAGCACCTTATATCCGGATGCTGCGCAGCGTTTTCTTTTCCTCCTCCGTACAGTGATCCTTTTGGAGCAAAAAGTCGCGCATGGTACGCGCCAGCTCTGCCGAGAGCCCTGACTTAGGATGGGACTGCAAGCTGCTGATGATGACTTTTTTGTCTTCCTCCACATTCTGGCTCATGTTCAGGTAGCGTGGCACGTAGTGCTCCACCGTGAACCTGAGAAAGCGTATCTCGGGGTGAGCAGCATCAAGCGCCACCGCTTCCTCAAAAAAACCGGCACCCGCTTTCAGGTGCTTCATTTTACTGTATGGGTTCCAGACGTACTTGGCCATCACTGCCTCCGAGGCTCCCTTGTAAGCCAGCACCACCGGGTCTTTCCCTTTATAAGCACTCATCTTCTTGTAAAAGGTTTTACCGGCTTCTTCGCTTCTGCTTGCCTCTACGTACTCCTCTCTTAGCTCTGACACTTTGTAGCTGCTCGCATTTCCGGCCCAGGCTACTTGTACTGCAAAAATTAAAAGTGTAAAAAGTAATCGTTTAATCATTTAAATTGCGTTAAGTCTGTACTTTAAATAAGAGCCGAGCAAAAGTGCCAGCTTCTTATTGTCAGGTACTCTTACGCGCTCTTTCAGGATGTGGGTTGCCGGCAAGTTCTGAATTTTCCGGAATAGTTTCAGATAATAAACGTAGGCCAGGTACACGCCCATGCGCGCAGAGCGCGGTAAAGCCATAATTCCTAGGTAGGCATCGTTGAAGTCCTGCAGGATGTCTGCCTCAATCTCGGCCTTGCTGCTGTTGTTGAAACTCTTGTAGTCCACCCTGGGGAAGTACACCCTGCCACGGTCGTTGTAGTCGCTCTTCATGTCGCGCAGGAAGTTCACTTTCTGAAAGGCAGCCCCCAAGCTACAGGCCGGCTTCTTCAGGCGCTCAAACATCTCCCCGTCTCCCTCGCAGAATACCTTCAGGCACATCAGCCCCACTACCTCCGCCGAACCATAGATATAGTCCTTGTAAAGGGAGTGGTCGTATACATGGTCATCCAGGTCCATCTCCATGCTCCGCAGAAAGGCTTCAATGTACTCCAGGTCAATGTTATACTCCTTCACCACGCACTGAAAGGCGTGCAACACCGGGTTTAGGCTGATGCCGGTTTCGATAGCCTCGTAGGTTTGCTGCTTGAAGTCTGCCAGCAGTTTGCGCTTGTCGTAGTCGTGGAAGGTGTCTACGATCTCATCGGCGCAGCGTACGAAGCCATAGATGCCGTAAATGGGCATGTGAAACTTCTTGTCCAGCGTTTTGATACCCAGCGTAAAGGAGGTGCTGTAAGCCTGTGTGATTATCTTGCTGCACTTCAGGCAGGTTTCTTTGAATAGCTCCATGTGCGGTCGGCTTTGTGGGTTAAACTTTAACGGCAATCGGCGCTGCATACTCCCTCGCAATCTCCTTCGCCACCACCTGCCCCGATATCAGGGAAGGCGGCACGCCCGGACCGGGCACAGTCAGCTGCCCGGTGTAAAACAGGTTCTTAACTTTCTTACTCTTCAGCCCCGGCTTAAGGATAGCCGTCTGGAGCAGTGTGTTGGCCAGGCCATAGGCGTTGCCCTTAAAGGCGTTGTAGTCACTCACAAAATCGTTGTGGGCGTAACTCCGCTTGTAGATAACAGCTGTACGGATTTCCTGCTTGGTAAGCCTCTCCAGCCTCTCCATCACCAGGTTGTAATACTTTTCACGTACCTCCTCTGTATCCTGCAGCCCCGGGGCCACCGGTATCAGCACGAACAGGTTCTCACATCCCTCTGGCGCTACCGTAGGGTCTGTAACAGATGGGGCCGACACGTAGAACAGCGGCTTGGACGGCCATTTCGGGTCTGTGTATATCTCGTGGGCGTGCGGCCCGAAATCTTCATCAAAGAAAAGGTTGTGGTGCTGCAGGTTATGCAGCCTTTTGTTTACCCCCAGGTAAAACAGCAGGCACGAGGGCGCCATCACCCGCTTGTCCCAGTAGGCGTCGGAGTAGGTCTGACAGGCTTGGGGAAGCAGCTCCTTCTCTACATGGTGGTAATCAGCGCTTGCCACCACCACGTCGGCGTCAAAAACAGCTGTGGTCGTTAGTACCTGCGTGGCCATTCCGTGCTGCACCTCTACCCGCTGCACATCCTGGTTATACCTGAACTTCACCCCCTTTTCCTCGGCCAGCTGCACCATTCCCTCCACAATTTTATACATGCCCCCCATCGGGTACCAGGTGCCCAGGCTGATGTCAGCGTAGTTCATCAGGCTGTAAAGTGCCGGTGTATTCTCAGGCGCTGCCCCCAGGAACAGGATCGGAAACTCCATCAGCTTGAGGATCCTCTCGTGGGAGAAGTAGCGGCGGATATGCTTGTGGAAAGACTGAAACACATCCATGCGCAGCACGTCGATCAGCAGGCGCAGGTCCATAAACTCCTTCACTGACCTGCCGGGCTTGTAGACCAGCTGGTTTATACCTACCTCGTACTTGTAGGCCGCCTGCTCCAGAAACTTGTCCAGCCTGTTGGCGCTTCCCTGCTCCAGGTCCTCAAACAAAGCACGAAGCCTGTCCATGGTAGCCGGGATGTGCATGAAATCGTCCTCTCCGAACACCACGGTATAGGAAGGGTCCAGGCGCTTCAGGTCGTAGTAGTCTGCGGTTGTTTTACCGAACCTGTTGAAGTAGGACTCAAACACATCCGGCATCCAGTACCAGCTCGGGCCCATGTCGTAGGTAAAGCCTTCCGCTGAAAAGCTTCGGGCCCGCCCGCCCGGGCTGCTGTTTTTCTCGAGTACCGTCACATCATACCCTTGGTCGGCAAGACTGGTAGCCGCGGAGAGACCCGAAAAACCGGAGCCGATAACAATAACTTTGGTGTGAGCCATAAAGGGAGGTTGGGGTTTAACAATTGTACTAGGCGTCCTGTCTGTATACCTTCAGTGCTTGCTTCAGCTCCTTCCGTGCAATGTGGATGCGATTCTTCACCGTACCGATCGGGATCTGCAGCCTCTCCGCAATCTCAAGGTATTTATACCCGATGTAATACATCATGAAAGGCCGGCGGTGCTCTTCGCTCAGACTGGCGATAGCCTTGTTTATATCGTTCATGACGAAAGTAGCCGTCCCTTTGTTTTGCGTGATGTAGTTTTCATCGGTATTGAGGTACTGCAGGTATTCAGCACTGTCTACGTTGCTGCTCCGCTTTGTTACCTTATTGTAGTTGTTGATGAACGTATTGCGCATGATTGTAAACAACCACGCCTTGATGTTGGTCCCGGCCTTAAACTTATCGCGGTTGGTTAAAGCCTTCAGAAGCGTTTCCTGCACCAGGTCTTTTGCGTCGTCAGAATCTCTGGTAAGGTTCATGGCGATGGGTCGCATTGACTGTACTACGCTTTGCACGAGGTTTGTGAATTCTAGAGCAGTCATTTTGTTTACAGTTTTAAGGTAAAACCATAAACAAATATACGGCATCAAATTAAAAACAACCATTTTTTGTTAAATATTTTTAAACACTTTGTTAAACAAAATAAAAAACATGCGTTTACAGCTGATGGAAGCACTTTTAAGGGCTAAAAAAATATCTAGCTGCCTCTGGCGCACACGTGCTTATACACTTTAACGAACACCTTACCACCTCACAAGCATACAGTTACCACATCAACAAAGGGAGATAGCTGAGCGGAGCATAGAGAACGACTATAAAAGCAAAAGCCCCGTGCCGTATTTAAACAACACAGGGCTTTTGTTTTATTTAGATTTTGCTCTGTTAAACAGTATCAGTTAAACAGTGCCACAAACTCCTTCATAGAGGAAAACTTAACGACATTAGACGGCAAGGTTAGTTCATTGTGCTGCACCTGGTACCCGTACACATACAGGGTACTGTCAGCAAAGCGGGCAGAAAGCTTATCCAGGTACCCCTGCAGATGATCCCTTTCCGGCACAGATGTGAGCACGGTACAGATATAGTCTGCCTTGAATTGGTCATGGGTAAGCTCCAGGTCCTGAAAGGGCAGGTTCTGCCCCAGGTAAATCACATGCTGGTTATGCGCCCTCAGAATGTAATTCATGTACAGCAGCGCCAACTCATGCAGTTCCCCCTCCGGCAGGTACAGCAGGTAAGTAGGCGCACCTGACTGCCGCCGCACCACCTGCCCGTCCAGGGCTACGATGATTTTCTGCCGGATCAGGTTACTCACAAAGTGCTCGTGAGCCGGGCTTATATTACCTGTCTGCCACAGAATCCCGATTTTGTTTAGGAAGGGGTAAATAACCTTATGCATGGTTTCCATGAACCCCATTTGCAGGGCAGCAGTAGAAAGCGCCTTATCAAAGGTGGCCTCGTCCATGTCAACCATGGCATTAACCAGGGCACTGATATGATGCCCCCCCTCTGCGGGAGTTTCGCAGAGCTGCTGTACTTTCTGCAGGATCTGGGCATGATCCATTTTAGCGATCCTGGAAATCTTATACCCCCGCTCATTCAGAACTGAGATGTTCAGCAATGCCTTCAAGTCAGCATCATCGTAGTAGCGGATGTTGGTATCCGTGCGCTTGGGGCATAAAATATTGTAGCGCTGCTCCCACATGCGTATGGTATGCGCTTTTATACCCGAAAGATGCTCCAGTTCTTTAATAGTGTAGTGAGCCACTTCTCTCCTGTTCCTGTTTCTTAACTATTTCGTTTGCTAACTTGAAATACCGGGGCGCCACCCACAACATTCCAAATGACTCCGAGCCATCCTTGCCTTTCGTTTTATGGTGCACCTTATGCGCCATGTTCAACGCTTTCAGGTAAACGTTAGACGTTTTACCAAACAGCCTGATACGCCGGTGGATGAACACATCATGAATCACAAAGTAGGCAACACCATACAGCGTAACCCCTGCCCCTATCCAGAACCTATAGTCGATGGGGTCGCTGCCAAAAACAAAGAACAGCATGGCCAAGGTACCATAGTAGGCAAAAAACAGGTCGTTTAGCTCAAAAGCGTGGCTGTGGCTCGTGTGGTGTGACTTGTGCAGGAACCATAGAAACCCATGCAGTACATATTTGTGCATTGCCCAGGCAACGCCCTCCATCACCACAAAAGTCAAAAGCATGATCCCGATGCCTGTCAACATACCCAAAGAACAGCAAGTTTAAGAAATAGTTTAAGATAGTTTAACAGAATTTACCAGGTCAATGACTCTTTGTTCAGAAATGCGGCGATTCCTCGCTGACAGTCTTCGCTTCCGCGGGCTACGGCATTCATTTCAGCGGCATACTGCAAGCCCCCCTCCAGCGACATTTCCTGCACACGCGCAATCATTTCCTTCGTTACTTCCATTGATTGCCTGGAGTTCTCCTTGCAGAGCTTCTGCGCAAAAGAAAAGACCCTCTCTTCCAGCTCTTCGGCAGGCACCACATAATTTACCAGCCCATAGCGTTCTGCCTCCTCCGCTGAGATCAGGTCGCCGGTAAGCAACAGCTGCTTTGCTCTGGACTCCCCAATCTTACGCAGCAGGAACACCTTTACGATGGCAGGTATAAAACCAATCTTCACCTCGGTATAGCCAAACTTAGCCTCTGGCACCGTAAAGCCGAAGTCGCAGATAGCCGCCAGGCCGCAGCCTCCCGCAATGGCATGGCCATGCACCTGCCCGATCACCACCTTCTTTAGGGTATAGATCATCCGGAAGAGCTCCATCAGGTGCGTAGAGTCCAGCAGGTTTTCGTGGTAGTCGAACTCCTGCAGGCGCTGCAGGTACTCCAAATCAGCGCCGGCGCAGAACACCTTGCCCTCAGCCCGAAGCACGATCACTTTACAGGCCTCATCCTCCTCGGCGAAAGCAAATGCTCTTTTCAGTTCGGACACTACTTCATGGTTCAGGGCGTTGCGCTTCTCAGCCCGCGCCAGCGTTATATAACCCACACGCTCCTTCACGGTGTAGTTCACAAAACTCATTGTCTGGAGTGTAGCGGCATTGATTGGTTCTGTCATAACTAGATCGTCTTAAAAGATGATGAAAATTCCGGCCTGGCCGGGGTTTAAATATACGAAAGTATGCGCGCGGCGCTCAGTAAGTTTACAGGCTGCATGGGGCGCCTCAACATAACACTGTTGACTATCAACACATTAAGCTAATACAAAAAGTAATCCAGAAAAACTATATGCGTCCTTACTCTATTAAACGCTATCACTCCCACACACGGTTTACCCAAAGAACGGGCGCGCTAAGCCAAAGCCGGCGGAGTGTTATGAGTCCATAAGCAACAGCTCTTGCCTTTTTGATGCCCCACAACAAAGTGCCTGCTCCTTCGCTTACGCCTAACCACCTGAATATGATAACCTCTGGCCCATTGGGTGTAGCTGTTGACAACAAATTTTCGCCACAGCACAACCTTAGGAAATCTTTTAAAGTATGGGAAAATAAATTTGCTAACGAACGTTAGGTTGCTTATATTTGTTAACTATACATGGAAGCAGTATTGAGCAGGAAAGAACAAATCGAGAAAACAGCCACAGCACTTTTTAAAACGAAGGGCTTTTCGGCTACATCGATGCGCGACCTGGCCAATGAATTAGGTATAGAAGCAGCCAGCATTTACTCGCACATCAAGTCTAAAGAAGAGATTCTGCAGCGGGTGTGCTTTAGAATGGCGCAGGAGTTCTTTGAAGCCATAGACGCGGCTGAAGCCGTGGATGGCTCCGCCACAGAGCGGCTGCAGCATGCGATTGCTGCTCACGTACGGGTGCTTACCAAAAACACGGAGGCGTCGGCAGTTTTTCTGCACGAGTGGCGCCACCTGAGCGAGCCGTTTCACGGGGAGTTTCTCGCGCTGCGGGACAAGTATGAGGCCCGCTTCAGGAGAATTATCCGCACAGGTATAGACAGCGGCGAGTTCTCGGTGCCGGATGAAAAGTTTGCGGCCCTGACCATTCTCTCGGGCCTGAACTGGATCCATACCTGGTACAAGCCGGAAGGAAAAATGAAGCCCGAGGAAATCGCGGATAACTTGTCAGCTATGCTGCTAAACGGCCTGACCACCGACAAACTGACCTTAACAGAATCTGATTCTCACCTTAATACACCCTAAACTAATCTAACTTAACCTGCCGGGCTGGTAACGCGGCCCGGCACTTTTACTGAACCTTAAAACTAAAGATATTATGTACGGAGGAGGAAACGTTTTCGAGGCTACCAAATTCGACAACCTGCAGACCGAAGACCCTGCAAAACTGGCTGAGTTTGAAGCCCGCATCGCGCGCGGCGAGAAGATCGAGCCGACCGACTGGATGCCGGAGCTGTACCGCAAGCAGTTGATCCGCATGATCGAGCAGCACGCGCATTCTGAGATCATCGGTGCGTTGCCGGAAGGCACCTGGATTACCCGTGCCCCTGGTTTCCGCCGCAAAATGGCGCAGATGGCCAAGGTACAGGATGAGGTAGGACACGCACAGCTGCTGTACTCTGCCGCTGAGACACTGGGCAAATCGCGCGAGCAGATGCTGACCGACTTGATCAACGGTAAGTCCAAGTATTCTAATGTATTCAACTACCCTGCCTTCACCTGGGCAGACTCTAACATTATCTCCTGGCTAATTGATGCGGGTGCGATCGTGAACCAGATGGCCAACGCCAAAGGTTCTTACGGCCCTTACTCAAGAGCGCTGGAGCGTATTTGTGCCGAGGAGGCCTTCCACCTGAAGTATGGCCACGATGCCGTGGTGCATATGGCAACAGGCACGCCGAAGCAGCGCGAGATGATACAGGCAGCCCTGAACCGCTGGTGGGGACCGATCATGACCTTCTTCGGGCCGTCTGACAAAATGAGCACGCACACCGAAACGCTGATGCGCTGGAAAGTGAAGATGGCCTCTAACGATGAGTGCCGTCAGCAGTTCCTGGACATGTACGTGCCAAAAATCTGGGAACTGGGCCTGACCGTTCCGGATCCGAACCTGAAGAAAAACCAGGAGACTGGCCAGTGGGAGTATACCGAGCCGGATTGGGATGAGTTTAAGCGCGTGATCAACGGCGACGGCCCATGCAACGCCGAGCGCCTTGCCGTACGCCGTACCGCCGAAGAGCGCGGCGCCTGGGTACGCAGAGCCCTGCTCAACCCGAAAGCAAAGTATGTGAAGCCGCTAGCCTAAGGATATAAAACTATGAGCTTAAAGTCACTTGACCCAAGAGTAACCCGACTGAACCTGCCGGATGGTGAGGTTCCTGCCATGGAGCCGAAGCCGGAGCTGGATCAGTTTGAGACATATGAGGCCTTCCACCAGAAGAAGGAAGGCGCAGCCCATACCTATGTTGGTCCTGTACACGCACCTAACGAGGACGTGGCCTTCCTGTTCGCCAAGGAGCAGTATAGCCGCCGTTTCCCGTGCGTTGGCCTCTGGATCGCGCGTACCGAGAACATCCAGGTCACGCCTTATGCCGGCGATGGCGAGAATGTGTACGACATGCTGCGCATTGAGGAGCCTGCCAAGCGAAGCGAGCAGGCGGAGCCTTACGAGATCTTCCACCTGAAAAAGCGCGGCAAGGCCCACACCCATGCGGGTCGGGTAGTGGCAACTTCCTACCTGGAGGCCCTGCAGGAGGCAAAAAATCAGCTTGGGGAGAAAGGCCCTATTGTAAACGTGTGGGTGGTGAAGTCGAAGGATGTGCTGCAGTCGGCGGAGGATGACAAGGACATGTGGACCACCGTCCCGGAGAAGAAGTACCGCGAGGCCATTGCCTACAAGGTGATGGACAAGATCACGAAGTTTAAGGAAGAACAAAAGAACTTAACTGCCCAATAATGAACGAGCAAGCCATAAAAGACCTGTTATACAAACTGGCTGACGACCAGCTGATACTTGGCCACCGCAACTCCGAGTGGACCGGCTTCGGTCCGATACTGGAGGAGGACATTGCTTTTTCGTCGATGGCGCAGGATAAGATCGGCCACAGCCTGGCGTTTTATACCTTGCTGCAGGAACTCGGCGAGGCTGACCCGGATACGGTAGCCTTTACCCGCAACGCCAACCAGTTCCATAACAGCCAGTTGGTGGAGCTGCCAAACGGAGAGTATGATTTCAGCCTCATCCGCCATTTCCTGTACGACAATGCCGAGATCATCCGTTTTGAGATGCTGAGCCAGTCGAGCTACGAACCGATTGCCAAAGTGGCGACCAAACTGAAAGGCGAGGTAAAATACCACGTACTGCACGCCAACACCTGGATCAAGAACCTGGGCACATCCACTGAGGAGGCTATCCTTCGCCTGCAGTCGTCGCTGAACGAGGCCTTACCTTATGCGCTGGGCATGTTCGAGAACTCGAAGTATGAGCAGGAATTGATGGATGCTGGCGTGTACGGTGGTGAGGAAGCCGTGAAAGCAGAGTGGCTGAAGCGCATCCAGGCGGTACTGGAGAAGACAGAGCTGAAGATGCCTGATCTGGAAAGTATAGAACCTAGGTTCAGAGGTCGTTACGGCGAACACACAGAACACCTGCAGCCGCTGCTAGACGAGATGGCTGAGGTATTTAAGATCGACCCGACGGCGGAGTGGTAATTTTTACGTATCACGACACACGTATCACGCAGCACGATGTCCGCAGAGAGTAAGTAAGTCGTGATACTTGATACGAGGATACGACAAAAAACATGCTAAAAAAAGAAGACATACTGACCCTGCTGGAGGAGGTAAAAGACCCTGAGATACCGGTGTTGTCGCTGGTGGACCTGGGCGTGATCACAGGTGTGGAGATCTCGGAAGATGACCACGTGACGGTGAGCATGACCCCTACCTTTGCCGGTTGCCCTGCCATGGACTATATGAAAAAGGATGTGGAGCGCACCCTGGAGAAGCACGGCATCAGCAAACACACGGTTAACATGACCTTCGACAAGCCTTGGGACAGCAACAAGCTTACTGAGAAAGGCCGCCAGCACCTGAAAGAGTTTGGTTTGGCACCGCCTCCAAAGTATGACCTGATCCTGGACCTGGATATTCTGGAGCATGTACAATGCCCGTACTGCGACAGCGAGAACACGACGCTCCGCACTCCCTTCGGGCCAACGCTTTGCCGCTCCATGCACTACTGCAATGACTGTAAGCAGATGTTTGAGCAGTTTAAGCCGCTGTAGTACCAGCTCAAGATAAAACAGAAGCGCCTGCTATACCCTAGCAGGCGCTTCTGTTTTATTTATTCTTTTTGGTGTATGGCGGTCAATTACCTAAGTACATGCCGCAACCACGGTATGTGACACCCTTAACTGTAACGCGCACCGTGTAGGGCCGCTCTCTGCCGGACATCGCATCTGTGCAGGCTTGCTCCGTCAGCTCTACCTCCACCTCACCGGATTCAGTTGAACCTCTGTAAATGGTTCTGCTTCCTTCGGTCCTGCGGGTGGGTACGGCCGTGTTCAGGCTAACTGTTTCCAGCGGCCTCGTTTTAAAAAACATGCCCTGCTCAAGATCGATCTCCAGCAGCCACCCTGGCTCATGCCCTGTGGCAACAAAGTCCACTCCCGCGTTACGCCTGCCTTCCCGGTACAAAGTGTCATCCTCCAGGTACTCCGGCTCCCTCTTCAGACGATAAGCATCCGTAAGGTTTTGGTTGGGATTGCCGGACTGGTCGAGCATCCGCAGCTCACCCGCTGTGGAAAGATCAAAGCGGGTACGGGTGGCATCCTCCCCTTCCAGTTCAAGCAGACCGCGTGTAACACTCCAAGTGCCTACACGGGTCACTGGCTCTCCTTCACGTTGCTGGTAAATTATTTGTTCTTCAAAAGTAGAGTCCGCATTGAGCCGAAGCCCGTAGTCTATACCGGGGCAGTCTACACAGGGAAAAACGCCGTGCCAGGCTCCCACGATAGGATGAGGCGCAACGGCCGGTCCTCCCGGCACGGTTACCAGGTCAGACGCGTCCTCTTCCTCGGTAACCGGTGTGGTTGTGCAGGCAAAAGAGCAAACAATAAAAAGTATAAATGTACAAAGGGATATAAATCGTGCTTTCATACAGGTTAGTACGACTATAGCGCACAGGCTGTTCTTTTGTTCCGCAAGCTAGCGCTTAGGAGGCGCTGCTTTTCCAAACACCAACACCGGCTTGTCCTGCTGGAACATCGTCAGCTGCTCCTCCGCTACCTGATAACGGAGTGTGTGCCCGGATAACAGCCTCAGAAACTCGTCTTCTACCGCCATCCCTGCCGGACAGGCCATTCTGGTAGAAGCCAACTGCCTAAAGGTAGCCCTGTCACCTTGCACCTCCAGGCCACCCTGGATGCGGTTACAGCCACCATGCCCGTACACTCTGCCTTCGTGCAGGTTAATCTCCAGCGAGGGCACTCCACGTGGAAAACCCGCTGCGCTGATTTCCCGGCCGTTTATCTCCTGCAATACCCACTGAGCATGCAGTCTGAGGTCTGACAGGTACCTGCCGCAGCCACGATAGGTTTTTCCGCTCCAGCTAACCGAAACGGCATAAGAAAATCTCTCGCCGGACATGTTATCCATACACTCCTGCCGGAGCAGCTGCACGATCAGCGGGCCTCCCGCTGTCTCGGCCCTGTAAAGTATACCTGCTACTCCCTCCTGGCTTTCCGGTTCAGGAAGCGCTGTTTTTACAACCGTCTCCTCCGCGTCCAATGCCCGGAAGACCAGGAATTTCCCCCTGCTAATTTCCAGCGACCAAAACGGCTCATTTCCGGTGGCAAGAAAATCCACGCCGCGCTCAAACTTCTCCTGCCACACCTCCGGGTTATATTCCACCTGCTCCTTTCCATTCACTTTCAGCAAACGGTACATACCGCCCATGTTGGAAGTAATGCGCCTTCCTTTTACATCAAGCATCACCAAGGCATCCGGGGTGAGTTCAAACTTGGCCATCCCCACACCGCTTGGTTTTTGAAGGTGAAGCATGCCGGCCTTGTCTATTTTCCAGCTTCCGGTTTGCCTGAACGGTTCCACATGTCGCTCCTGGTACACCAGCTCCTCCTGAAACGTCTGGTCCGGGAGAAGCTGCAGGGTATAATTTATACCGGGGCAGTCTGCACAGGGCAAGGTCCCCTGCCAGGTCCCCACCACCCGCTTCGACTGCTCAACAACTTCTGCCGCATCCCTGCCGGCCACAGCGGTACGCTCCTTTTTTGGCGCCCTGCAGGAAACCAAAAGCAGCAGGAAAAGCAAAGGTATCAGGCCCGGGTACTTCATAGGCGATGGCTTATAGGTTAATTAACTCGCTTTACCGGGCTTTGTTGCTTCTCAGGGTCGCCTTGGCAACAGTTACTGCGGGTATAAAAAGCAGCGGCCACACCGGTTGAGGCGTGGCCGCTGCTTTGAAATCACCTGTTGCACTAAATCTTGGCCATCTCTTCTCTTACAAAATCTACCAGGCTCTTGATATAGTCTGTGCTGAAATCAAATTTGATGCCTGCCGCCTCGTATACCTCGCCAATCGAGACGGTATAGCCAAGGCTCAGGGCACGCTTGTAGGCAGCCAGTCCCTCCGCTGGGTTTTCCTTGTAGTTCTTCCAGACGGCGATAGCACCCAGTTGCGCCATGGCGTACTCAATGTAGTAAAAAGGCACCTCGTAAATGTGCAGCTGCTTCTGCCAGGTGTAAGGCTTATACTTTTCCAACCCTTTCCAGCTCACCAGCTTGTGGTTGAAGGTATTGAAGATGTTCACCCACTCGTTGTGGCGCTCCTCCTGGGTATGCTGCGGATGCTCGTAAATCCAGTGCTGGAACTTGTCCACTGTCGCGACCCACGGGAAGGTTTCCAGCACGCTTTCCAGGTGCGTACGCTTGGCGCGCTTCAGCTCATCCTCATCTTCAAAGAACAGGTCCCAGTAGTCCATCGAGATCAGCTCCATCGACATGGAGGCCAGCTCAGCCACTTCTGACGGCGGGTGCTTGAACGCATTCAGCTCCATCTCCCGCGTCAGGAAGGAATGCACCGCGTGGCCGCCCTCATGAAGCATCGTGATCACATCGCGCAGGCTGGAGGTAGCGTTCATGAAGATAAACGGCACCCCGATCTCATCCAGCGGGTAGTTATACCCGCCCGGCGCCTTGCCTTTTCTGGACTCCAGGTCCAGGTGGCCCATCTCACGCATGGTCGCCAGGCAGTCGCCCAGGAACGTATCCAGCTTGTAAAACACCTGCACCGTTTTTTCCAGTAGCTCCTCCCCTGTCTGGAACGGTTCCAGCGGCTTCTTCCCTGTCGGGTCCACGTCCAGGTCCCATGGCCGCAGTTCCTCCAGGTTCAGTTTCTCCTTGCGCTCCTCATCGAGCCTGGTCAGCAGGGGCACAATGGTTTCCTCGATGGAGGCATGGAAGTCGAAGCAGTCTTTAGGCGTATAGTCAAAGCGGCCCATGGCGGCGAACATGTAGTCCCGGAAGTTCTCAAAATCGGCGTTTCTGGCCACCTGGTCACGCAGCTTCAACAGCTCATCGAAAAGGTTGTCCAGCTTTTGGCGGTCCTGGAAGCGGCGCTCCTGTATGGTTCTCCAGGCCTCCTCGCGCACTGCGCGGTCTGTCCGCTTCAGGCGGTCAGCGGCACGCTGCAGGGTCATCTCCTCTCCGTCCAGCGTCACGGTCATAGCCCCTGTAATAGCGGCATATTGCTGCTGTTTCGTGCTGATCTCGGTGCTAAGCGGGATGTTCTCTTCCCGGAAAATTTCCAATGCCCGCTCTACCCCCCTCAGATAAATCTTATACTTCTCCCGCTCCAGGGCCGGCTCGTAGGGTGAGTGCATCAGCTTCAGGTTAAGCTCATGGTCAAAGGGCGCGATCTTAGGCTCTATCTCAGAGACAAAGTACTGAAAGGCCTTGGTGGTTTCCTCGTTTTGGGTGTCGCAGGTCATGCGGATGTAGCGCCAGCCCATGTCCTCGGAAAGCACGCTTTCCAGCTCACTACGGTCAGACATCCACTTGGCCAGATCTTCTACGCTCTGGATCTCACGGGATTTCAGTTCCTCGAAGTAAGGCTGCAGGGTTTCCCAACTCTCTACGTTGAAGTCTTCCGACAGATAGGTGCGCGGCTTGCGTTTAGGTATATTCAGGTTCGCTGAGGTTGTCGTCATATTCACAATATATATTATAAAAGTGTAATATAGTCACTTCTTATGAAAGTGCAAAAAAAAGAGCAGGGCCATACCGTTTTTCTGGTATGACCCTGCTCTTTTGTACGTAAATCATGCCTAACCGATTTCGATGACCACGCCGCTGGTAAGGGGATGCCCCACACAGTTGAGCACGTAGCCCTCTTCCAGTTCTGCATCTGAAAGGCCTTCGCGTTCATCAAGGTGCACTTTCCCACTCAGGCACTTACCACGACAGGCCGTACAAAGACCGGCCTGGCAAGAGTAGGGCAGGTCAACATCCTGCTCAAGGGCAGCCTCCAGAATGGTCTGGTCTGGCTCTACCTCTACGCTGTATTCCGCGCCTTCATAGATAATAGTCACGGTCTGAGTGGTGATCTCACCGTCATCGTCAGAAGAGAGTACATCCCCGTGTATGTTCTGCTGTTGCTGCTCAATAAGCTTGTTGCTCACAAAGCTTTCGCGGAAGATACGGTCACTTGGCACATGCAGCACATCCAGTGCGTGGCGTACCTCCTCCATCATACCCTCCGGCCCACACATGTAGTATACCCCGTTATCGATCTTGGCCAGCTGCAGGCGCTCCAGTATCTTGATGATCATGCTCTGGTTCATGCGGCCACGGTGGTCGCAGGCCTCCTTCGGCTGGCTGTAGATGTACTCCACATGCAGGCGCTCCGCATGAGCCGCCTGCAGCTCCTGCAGCTGCTCCTTAAAGATAACAGAGTCTTCGTCGCGGTTACCGTACAGCAACGTTACCTGGCTGTCAGGCTCCTCTTTCAGTACCGTCTTCAGGATAGACATCAGCGGTGTGATGCCGCTGCCGGCGCCAAAAAGCAAGACCTGGCGGCGATTGTCCGGAGCGCAGGTAAGGCAGAACTTACCGATCGGCTCCATTACCTTTATCTCGTCCCCCACCTTCACCTGGTCAATCAGGTAGTTGGACACCAGGCCGCCCGAGACGCGCTTGACCGTTACGGACAGGCGCGGCGCCTCCTGCGGGGTGCTGCTCAGGGAGTAAGAGCGGCGTACTTCTTTGCCTTCGATGGGCAGGATCAGGGTCAGGAACTGCCCTGGCTTATAGGCTATCGTCTTTTTCTCAGGATGTTCAAAGTGTAGGGTAACAGCATCCGAAGTCTCGTGGGTGATGGCCACAACCTTCAGGTTTAAGTATGGGCTACTCATTATCTATATGCTTTTGCTCTAAAAGATTTTGCTTTTAAACACGATTCAGAAGTGAAAGTTACGATAATCTACTCTGTTCTTAGAAAGATTCGTATAAAAATTGGCTGCCCTATAACTAAAAACCGTATTAGTATAAATCTATTAATATTAGTTGCAACATATATAAAAAAAAAGCTGCAACTTTACAGCGTGCTGTACAACAGCTGACTTAGGCCTGGCTTTAGGCATAGCCACGCCTCCGTTCTTTATATTACACAACTACTGAAAACAAAAATGCTCTACAAACTCACGCTAAAAAACTGTGAAAAAACCGTAGTGGTAGATGACCAGACCTACGAGTACATTCAAAACAACGCGTACCTGCAACAGATCGAATTTCTGAAGCACCTGCGCATCCACTCCAACGGCTATGCCTTCTTTCAGAAGAACTGGCCTTTGAAGAACGGAAAATACCGGAACGAGACGATCTACCTGCATAAGATGATCGGGGAGCAAATGCTGGAGAAGCCAGAAAGCGACATCAAGCTTTACGTTCACTTTAAGAACGGCAACAAGCTTGACTGCCGTCGCGAGAACCTGGAGTGGGCCCCGCTTTGCAAAATTGTGCGAAACACGGCTAAAACCGAGAATAAACTGGGCGTTCGCGGCGTGCACAAGGAGGCACAGAAGTACCGTGCCATCATCCATTTCAACAAGCAGCGCATCAACCTGGGCACCTTCGAAACCCTGCAGGAGGCAGCCCTTGCCTACAGCAAGAAATCAGAGGAGCTTTTCGGCAAAACCAAAAGCCTGAAGACGCTTTCGAAGTATGTAGAGGAAGAGGTTCATTAATTCTTCTTATACTTGCAGCAGGCGTTTATCCGGCGCCTGCTATTTTTTATGAACAACACGAATAACCTTGGCCAGGTGCTGAGAAGGCATCGCCATGACTTTGCCCCGGTACTGGATGCCGACCTGAACGCGGACTGCGTTTGCACCCTCGACTTTACCTTGGCTAACCTGGCCCTGCAGAACACTGACCTGCAGAACACGACCGTTTTCAGCGCAGCGGTAAAGCAGATGCTGCTGGAGCGGAATGCCACCATTGGCGTGGGCGGCTACCTTGAGGACAGGTTCATTTACCGCCGCAGCCATCATTTCGACACGCAGGCCAAAAGCCGAAACCTGCATTTAGGCGTGGACGTGTGGATCGATGAGGGTACCGCTGTGTTCACGCCGCTCAACGCCAGGGTACACAGCTTTCAGGACAACAATAACTTTGGTGACTACGGCCCCACCATTATTCTGGAGCATGAGCTGGAGGGGATAACTTTTTACACCCTGTACGGGCACCTCAGCCGCGCTTCGCTAGATGAGCTGGAAGTAGGAAAGGCCTTTGCCAAAGGAGAAAAGATCGCGGAGGTAGGTCCCTATCCTGAAAATGGCAACTGGCCCCCGCACCTGCACTTTCAGATCATCTGCTCCATGGAAGGCAGGTATGGCGATTATCCAGGTGTCGCCACAACAGAGGAAAGGCTTGGCTATGAAGCACTTTGCCCTGACCCGAACCTCATTCTGCAGTGCCGCCACCTGCCGCTGGATTTGTAAATCATCCTATTTTTGATTAAAATGCCACTTTGGGGCACTGCTACAGCAGGCAGTGCCCTTTTCTTTTTCACTCTTAACTATTACTTAAAATGGTGCTGGACATTGACTCCATCCGCGAGATGGTGGTAAACTTTGCCGTGCTCTATGGCATGAAGTTGCTGGTAGCTATCGTAATTCTGGTGATCGGCACATGGGTTATCCGACGCCTGAACCGGCTTATTCAGAATCTGATGCTAAGCAAAGGCGTGGACGAATCGCTGCGCCCTTTCCTGAGCAGCATTCTAAAGGTAACGCTGTGGATACTGCTGATCGTGCTCGTGATCGCACAGCTTGGTGTGGAGATGACCTCCTTTATTGCCGTGCTGGGCTCAGCGGGCCTAGCCATCGGTTTAGCCTTGCAGGGTAGCCTCTCGAATTTTGCAGGCGGAGTGCTTATCCTTACAATCAAACCCTTCCGGGTAGGCGACTACATCGAGGCACAGGGCCAGGGCGGTACGGTACACCTGATCAACATTTTTAACACGGTGCTCAAGACGCCCGATAACAAGACGATTTACCTTCCGAACGGTCCTCTGGCCTCCACGGTAGTGGTAAATTACTCAGTGGAGAACACGCGCCGTGTGGAACTGCTCTTCACCGTCTCGGTGCACAACGACATCGGCAAGGTACGGCAGTTGATACAGCAGCTCATTGACCAGGATGAACGGGTGCTGCAGGAGCCCGCTCCTGCAATTGTCGTGACCAACTTTGCGGAGCATGCCATCACCATCAGCACCCGTATCTGGTGTAACCGGACTGAGTTCTGGGCCTTATACTGGGATATGATGGAGAAAGCCAAAGCCTCCTTCGAGCAAAACGGTATCGCTCTGCCGGTACCGAAGCGTGAAGTACTGGCCCATCAGCATGACAGCCAGCCTCAGGCTGCCATGTAAAGCTACACCTCAACACTTACTCATAAACACAAAGGGCCTGCAAGTTGCAGGCCCTTTGTGTTTACTGGCTATACCTGACTCCGCAGGCTTTTATGGTTCATTGCCGAAAATCAGTCGAATTTAATTGCCTTCACCGGCTTGATGCGGGCTACCATGGCGGCGGGTATAAGGATGGCCAACATGGTAAGCAGCAGCGTGATCACGTTCAGGGCAATGATCACCCCTACGTTCCAACTGATCGGCACGCGGTCCATGTAATAGTTCTCCGGGTCCAGCGGGATCAGCTCGAAGTAGTACTGGATGGCACAGAAGCCAAGGCCGATGATGTTCCCCCATAGCATCCCCTTCAACGTAAGGCTAAGCCCGCGGAAGTAAAACACCTTTCGGATCTGCGCGTCGGTTGCTCCCAGGGCCTTCAGCACACCGATCATGTTGATGCGTTCAATGATCATGATAAACACCGTGGATACCATGTTGAACGTAGCCACAAACACGATAAGCACCAGGAAAATGATCACGTTTTTGCGCAACAGCTTGAGCCAGTCGAAAAGCTGGGCATGGCGATCGGTGATCTTTTCGAGCTGCAGGTCGTAGTGCATCTGCTCAAACACCTCATCGGCTACACGGTCTATCTGGTCAAAGTTTTTAAGCACGATCTCGATGCCGCCCACCAAGGTATCCGGCCAGTTATTCAGCTCCCGGATCAGCTCTATGTCGCCGATCACAAACACCTCGTCGAACTCCTCCAGCCCCGTGTTAAAGATGCCCTTCACCTGTAGCTTGCGGGCCCGCGGCGGGTTCTGAATAAAGTAAAAGATGGCCTCATCCCCTACGTTCAGCCTCAGCTTGCTGGCCACCGACTGGCTGAGCAGCACCTCCTTGGAGGAAGTGGTATCATTGAACGTGATCAGGGAGCCGCCCTTTAGGTTCTGCTGCATGGCGCTGAGGTCATAATCCTCTCCCACGCCCTTCAGCACCACGCCCAGCACCTCTTCATCTGTTTTGATGATAGCTGTTTTACGGGCAAAGGGCTGAATTTTCTTGATGCCGGCGATATCCTCCGTCACCCCAATATCCCGGCTCACCGGAGCCCCCTCATAGGAGTTGTTCGTATCGTACTTGCTCACCTGCAGGTGCGCCCCAAAGCTGAAGATTTTTTCCCTGATCTCATCTCTGAAGCCCTCCAGGATGGCAAAAGACACGATCATGATGGCAATGCCTGCAGCTATACTAATTATTGCTATTTTTGTGACCGACGTGGTAAACGACCCGACATGTACTTCGGATATCTTATCAGATATATATTTGGAGATATTCACTCGCCTTGTTTAATTAACAGCTTAAAGATAGGTATGAATTTTGATTTCTACCTTATGACACTTTACTAATGACCATGACACACCCTTTACTAATGCTTTCCGCCTCGGTGCTACTAAGCCTGAGCAGCTGCACCCCAAAGCAGACACCCGCAGCCACCGCAACAGAGACTGTGCAAATCGCTGCACAAACCGCTGCAACTGCAAATGAGACCTCCTTTAAGATGGGGGCTGAGCAGATGGACCTGTACCTGCCAAAACTGCAGGGCAAGCGTGTAGGCCTGGTGGTAAACCAGACTTCTGTAGTTGGCCAAACGCACCTGGTAGACACCCTGTTGAGCCGTGGCGTAACGATCAACACGATCTTTGCGCCGGAGCATGGCTTCAGAGGTGAGGCTGATGCCGGTGCGCACATAAAAGACGCGAAAGATTCCAAGACCGGCCTCCCAATCATCTCCCTGTACGGCAAAAACAAAAAGCCGCTACCAGAGCAGATCAAAAATCTGGATGTCCTGCTGTTCGATATTCAGGATGTGGGCACCCGCTTTTATACGTATATCAGCACAATGCACTACGTAATGGAGGCCGCTGCTGAAAACGGAAAAGAAGTGTTGGTACTGGATCGTCCGAACCCGAACGGCCACTACGTGGACGGCCCTGTGCTGGAGATGGATCAGCAGTCGTTTGTGGGTATGCACCCTATACCGATCGTGCACGGCCTTACCGTGGGGGAGCTGGCCAAGATGATCAACGGCGAGAAGTGGCTGGAAGGTCAGCGCCAGGCTAACCTGACGGTGATCCCGATGGCAAACTACGACCATGACATGCCTTACGACCTGCCGGTAAAACCGTCACCGAACCTGCCAAACGCACAGGCGATCGCGCTGTATCCATCCATCTGCTTTTTTGAGGGTACAGACGTGAGCGTGGGACGTGGTACCCCGACGCCATTCCAGGTTATCGGCAGCCCCTACTACCAGAAAAAAGACTTCAGCTTTACGCCAGTGAGCACGCCTGGCGCTACCAACCCGCCGCATAAGGATGTAAAGTGCTACGGTAAGGACCTGACAAAGGTAGAGGTAGCAGACAAAGTTGACCTGGCGTACCTGCTAGATATGTACCAGCACTCCAGCAATAAGGACAAATTCTTCAACAACTTCTTTGAGAAACTGGCTGGCACCACCAAGCTGCGTCAGCAGGTGATAGCCGGCAAGACAGAGGCCGAGATCAGAGCTAGCTGGGAACCTGCTTTATCAAACTACAAAACGCTCCGTAAGAAGTACCTGCTTTACCCAGATTTTAACTAAAGATGAAAGACTTACGCATTGTGTTTATGGGGACGCCGGACTTTGCCGTGCCTACCCTACAAACACTCGTTGAACACCAGTACAATATTGTGGCAGTGGTAACCGCACCGGACAAGCCGGCTGGCCGTGGCCAGAAGATACAGCAATCGCCGGTGAAGGAGTATGCCGTTTCGCAGGGCATTCCGGTGCTGCAACCTACCAACCTGAAGTCAGAGAGCTTCCTGGAAGAGTTGCGCAGTTACCGGGCCAACCTGCAGATCATTGTTGCCTTCCGGATGCTGCCGGAGGTAGTGTGGGCAATGCCAGAGTTAGGCTCTTTCAACATCCACGCCTCGCTGCTGCCGCAGTACCGCGGTGCTGCCCCTATCAACTGGGCCATCATCAACGGGGAGCAAGAGACAGGCGTAACCTCCTTCTTCCTGAAGCACGAGATTGATACCGGTGATCTGATCTTTCAGGAGCGGGTGCCGATTACTGAAGAGGATGACTTCGGGACGATGTATGAGAAACTGAAACACAAAGGAGCCGGGCTGGCCCTCCGTACGGTACAGGCAATTGAGCGTGAGGAAGTGCAGGCACAGCCACAGGTTACCACATCAGAAACGAAACACGCCCCCAAGATCTTCAAAGAAACCTGCGAGATCAACTGGAAGCAGCCGGCAAGACAGGTCCGGGACTTTATCCGTGGCTTGAGCCCCTACCCCGCCGCCTGGACCCGCATCAACGGAAAGAACTTCAAGGTCTTTAAGGTGGAAGCACTGCACAACGCCGCCTATAACCTGGAGCCGGGACAAATCAAGACCGACAACAAGACATTTCTGCACGTACAGACAGCTGATGGTGCCATTTCGATACTGGACCTCCAAATGGAAGGGAAAAAGCGAATGCCTGTACAGGACCTCCTGAGGGGATACACTTTTAACGCATAGTGGTATGATTGCAATTGTAGTAGCCGCCGCCGAGAACAACGTGATCGGCAAAGACAACGGCCTTATCTGGCACCTGCCCGCCGACCTGAGGCACTTCAAAGCCCTAACGATGGGGCACCCGATGCTGATGGGCCGTAAAACGTTTGAGTCTATTGGCAAGCCGCTTCCAGGCCGAACGACAATTATCATCACCTCCCAGAAGGGCTATAAGGCGGAAGGCTGTGCGGTGGTGCACTCGCTGCAGGAAGCCATTGAAAAAGGCAAGGAGCTGGATAAGCAGATTTATGTCGTTGGAGGTGCTGAGATCTACAGGCAGGCGCTTTCGGTAACAGATACCATTTACCTCACCCGGGTACATCACTCTTTTGACGGCGATGTGTACTTCCCGGAGCTAAAAGAGGAGGAGTGGGAAACGATAAGCAAGGAACACCATAGCCCAGACGAAAAGAACAAGTACAGCTATACTTTTTTCGAGCTTAAAAGAAAGTAAGTCCCACCAGATTGCCAAGCACAAAAGAGAAGGGGCAGCTATTCGTAGCTGCCCCTTCTCTTTTGTGCCCTATCCTTACTTAGCGCAGGATATACAGTTTACCGTACCCGTTTTTAAAGGCTTTGTCGCCCCAGGTGTTGCGGTGCTTCATTTCCTCCTGGCCTTGGCTGATTACCACGCGGTACAGGTAAACACCATTGGCCAGCTGATCGCCAAACATATCCGTGCCATCCCAGGCATACTCTGTTTTGTTATTGCCTATTCTTAGTGGCCCCAACTCCTCCTTCATGATCTCCTTCACCACTTTACCAGTTACGGTTAGAATCTGGATTTTCATATGCTCGGGTATTGTGCTGCCGGTCAGCGTGAAAATAAAGTTCGTTTTGGTTGAGAATGGGTTCGGGTAAGGATAGAAGTTCGTGATCCTTGACTCATTCTCCACTTCAAAGCTGATACGGTACGGGGAAATACCCGAGGCCTTGCCTGACACGTCCCGGGCACGCACCTCTAAGGTATACTTGCCGTTGCTCAGCCTGGCAGGTTTATACTCCAGCCTAAAGTCGTTCTTTGCGTCAGCCGGGAAGAAGCTTACCTCATCTGGGTTTGAGGTATAGGAAACCTCCTGCTCCTGTCCGTCCGGATTTACCATCACCACCGAAATAGAAGAAGGATCCTGAAGGTACACATGGCGGTTCTCATCCTTCACCGTCATACTGATCAAAGGGCTCGGAGAAATCAAATCACCATCTAAAATATGTACTCCATCGAAGGCTACATCCAAAATTGGGTGCAACTTCGGCTTTACACTAAAGCTGGCTTCATATATGTTGTTGAAATACTGCTGTTCCGGTAACACACGAGGGTTCACGAACATACTCAACTTATAGCTGCCACTCAGTGCCGTGGTCGATATACTATGCTCAAAGGTAACGGTCTCATTACCGGCAACCGGCTTTATCTTAAACCTGGACACGATCGGCTCTGTCCTATCACCTGTGACCGTGACCTCTACCGTCAGGGAGTCAGAGAAAGCTGTCGAGGTAATGTTCTGGAACGCCATAGGCAGCGTTATACGTCCACGGTTAGCTTGCTCTGTTATGGCTTGTTCCTTTATTTTGACCAGGTCAGGCCTGATCACCCCTTCCGGAGCAGCCTCATAAAAGACGAGCCATTCCTTCAACTGTGGTGCCGTACGCGCTGTTGAGTCGGACAGGAAGGCGGAGAGTCTCAGGTTCGGGTAAGCTTTTGCGTCGATAGCGGAAAGATCCAGCGCTTTTGCCGTGACGCTGTCTATTAACATTTGCTCCTGCCCAGTTGCATCCACGCCAATCAGGCTAAGCTTGTACTTGTCATCCCCGCCGTCATAGCGCTCAATATTGTGATGCAGCGTCCCCCAGTTCAGAGCAGGCCCGATCAGGGAGGAGGTGATTGTTCCGGCCTGTTTGTTTGACTGCAGGGTCACGTTTAGCACCACATGCTGGGAGGTTTTTGGTACATCACTCTCATCAGTAGCCGTTAATTCCCTGGCAGTACCCGGTGCCGCTCCCTTCTGCCCAACAAGCGCAAATGGATAGCCATTTTTAAGTCCATCAATAAGACTGGAACCTACTGTCTTAAATGCCTCTTTAAGTTCAGGAGTGAAATTTTCGAAAGGCACTTTATTTACACTGATGGCAACCACGTAATAGCTGTGTGGTATGGCTTTGAGAAAAGAAGCAACTTTCAAACGGTTGGCAGCATTGTTAAGGTCTCCAAAGTCATATAAATACGGTACATTTGAGCACCTAGCTGTTTGTCCAGGAATATTGGTAAGCTTCTCTAAAGTTATGTTGTTCAGTACCATAAAATAAATGCGAGGTACTGAAGAGCCAGACGGATTGACACATGCTGCGTCAAACTCTATCAAATCATCAACAATCAATCCATAATCGGGCAGTGAGAACCTTACATCTCCCCCTATAGTTCTTAT
>JAJLKL010000183.1:0-16315 GCA_033838975.1 Hymenobacteraceae bacterium
CTTTGATCACCAGGTTGGCGAGCTTGTTGTTGTTAGAGATCAGGAACGCAGGCAGATCAAGTGACGCGAAGAAGTTAACCGAGTCAAATACTTTGGCCTCGAAGCTCACATAGCTGTGGCTCTCTTCCGCATCGCCGATCAGGTCAAGATCGTTGTTGCTCTTGAAGAATTTCTCACGATTGGTGATCAAGTCATCGTTCGTGATCGTTCTTCCCTCTCCGGCAGGTCCGTAAGTCACTTTCGTGCTGCGGCCACCCGGAATAAACAACAACTCTCCCTCTTCCACCATTTGCTCTTCGTCCCCAAAGAAGATGCTACCTTTGTGAAGCAGGATCAGGTTATTGCCTACATCGTAGGAGTTGCGAACCGTAAAAGGTTGCTGCAACACCAGATTTTTTGCCTTAATGAACCGCACCCCAAGCGATTCAATAATCTTATTGTAATCTTCCATGTGTGTTACCAACTAACTTTTATACTAAAAACCCTTTAATTTTGGCCTAAAGCTAAGATTAATCTTTAGAAAATTCAAATTATTTTTAAAAATTAAATTTTAATTCAAAAAAGGCTATTCTTAACTTAAACAACACAGGAACAGGGAATTAAGGTCATTTTTACTTCAACAATTCTCTTGAAATTACTATTTTCTGAATTTCAGAGGTGCCCTCGTAGATTTGTGTAATTTTTGCATCACGCATCAAACGCTCCACGTGGTACTCTTTCACGAAACCGTAACCACCATGCACCTGCACCGCTTCTACGGTGGTATCCATTGCCACTTTTGATGCAAACAGCTTGGCCATGGCACCAGACTTACCGTAGTCGGCATGAGAGTCTTTGTCGTAGGCAGCCTGCAGGCAAAGAAGGCGTGCAGCCTCGATATTTGTCGCCATATCGGCCAGCTTAAACTGGATAGCCTGGTGCTTTGCGATCTCCACACCGAAGGCCTTGCGCTCTTTAGAGTACTTTACGGCCAGCTCGTAAGCCCCAGAAGCGATACCCAACGCCTGCGCGGCGATACCAATGCGGCCACCTGCCAGCGTAGACATGGCAAATTTGAAGCCGAAGCCATCTTCTCCGATACGGTTCTCTTTTGGTACTTTTACGTCAGTAAACATCAAAGAGTGGGTATCAGAGCCGCGTATACCTAATTTATTTTCTTTCGGGCCTATGGTAAAGCCTTCCATGTCGCGCTCCACGATCAGCGCATTGATGCCGCGGTGCCCCTTAGCAACGTCTGTCTGTGCAATTACAAGGTATACCGAGGCCGTGCTGCCGTTCGTGATCCAGTTCTTGGTACCGTTCAGCAGGTAGTAATCGCCTTTGTCCTCGGCGGTGGTGCGCTGTGAGGTGGCGTCAGAACCCGCCTCCGGCTCTGACAAGCAGAAAGCACCGATGATCTCCCCTGTAGCCAGCTTTGTCAGGTACTTTTGCTTTTGCTCTTCGGTACCATACTTCTCCAGTCCCCAGCACACCAGCGAGTTGTTCACCGACATTACAACAGAAGCAGAAGCATCCACCTTTGAGATCTCCTCCATAGCCAGCACATAAGAGATCGTGTCCATACCGCCACCGTTGTATTTAGGGTCTACCATCATCCCCAAGAAGCCAAGCTCTCCCATTTTTTTAATCTGCTCAGCAGGGAATTTCTGATGCTCATCGCGCTCTATCACGCCAGGCAACAACTCGTTCTGAGCAAATTCGCGGGCAGCAGCCTGTACTGCCAAATGTTCTTCTGTTAATTGAAAGTTCATGCTTATATTATATAAAGACTGAGGTGAAACAATAATTTATTCTGTACAAAACTATGAAATGAAGTGCTATTAAATCAACCTGCGGTGCCAATAATTGTTATGCGTGCAGAGTAATAGCTGCTGCGGCCAGTACAATTAAGCTTGTGCTGCAGCAGGTACCTATAAAATGCAAAGCGCCACCCATACTACTGCACGGGTGGCGCCTTTGTTATCTTATCTTCCGGATCGGGCTCATCATATACCTATTCGCGGCGGCCCATCAGGATGGAAACATAGTACAGCAGGGTGGCCAGGGAGCCTAGTGCAGCCACTACGTACGTCAGGGCGGCCCACTTCAGGGCATCCTTCGCCATGTCGTGCTCCTGTTGTGTTACAATGCCGCGCTGGTCTATCCAGGCCAGCGCACGACGGCTGGCGTCAAACTCCACCGGCAGCGTCACAAAGCTGAACAGGGTGGTAAGTCCGAACAGGGCCACACCAATGGCCAGCGGCACCGGGGTTGCCTGGATCATCAGGATACCGATCAGGATGATCCACTGCATGTAGCGCGACGCGATGCTAAGCGCTGGCACCATAGCCGAGCGGAATTTGAGGAAGGAGTAAGCCTGGGCATGCTGCACGGCGTGGCCGCATTCGTGTGCGGCAACGGCGGCGGCGGCGGCACTACGCGCCTCATACACGTACTCACTCAGGTTCACCGTTTTGTCCGTCGGGTTGTAGTGGTCTGTTAAACGACCGGCCACCGACATCACGCGCACATCAGTAATACCGTTGTCCGCCAGCATCATCTCCGCCACCTCGCGGCCACTCAGGCCAGAGCTGATCGGCGTTTGGGAGTATTTTTTAAACTTGCTCTTCAGCCTGGCGCTCACGGCCATACTGATGATCATAAAGGCAATACCAATAAAATATATTCCGAGCATGGTTTTAATTGATCTTTACTTTGGATGTACTTGGTTCTCTATCTTTTTTACGATGTTCGTAGTAGAATAACCTTTAACCAGCGGCACTGTTTTCACTTCGCCGCCTCTGGCTTCCACTACCTCGTGCCCTACGATCTGCTCCACCGCGTAGTCATCGCCTTTCACCAGGATGTCCGGCTGCACGGCTTTGATCAGTTCGAGCGGTGTATCGTCATCGAAGAGCACTACTGCATCTATAAACAAAAGGGATGCCATAATGCGCGCGCGTGACATTTCGTCTTGCAGCGGACGGCTCGGCCCTTTTATACGACTGATAGAGGCATCTGTATTAAGCCCCAGCACCAATTTATCGCCAAGTTGTCGTGCTTTTTCCAGGTAGTCGACGTGGCCCAGGTGCAGCAGGTCGAAGCAGCCGTTCGTAAAAACGATTTTCTGGCCCTGTGCTTTCCATTCCTGCAGCCTCTCCTGCAGCTGCGGAAGCGTGAAGATTTTATCGCTTGAGTTCATGTACGGATGTGTTAACCACTGCGGGCTTTGGCTTACCGGCTTTTGGCCGCTGCAGCATACTTGCTATAAAGCTAAGCACTCCCATCAAAACAACCAAAAGCGTCTGCGACGTGTGCGCCAGCAGGGCATAGGCCATGCCCCCCTCCTTCGGCACCCCGTAAAGCAGCAGCGTGGCCTGCACAAGCAGGTGGTACACGCCTACCCCGCCCTGCACCGGTGCCGCCATCCCCAGGCTGCCCACCACCAGCACAGACAAGGCCGCCCCCCAGGAGAGGCCGCTTGTAGCAGGCACAGCATAGAACACCACCAGGCTCATCGCGTAGTACATCACCCACACAAAAACGGTATGCCCCCAGAAAGCCCCCTGCTGCTCTATCTTCGCCACGCTGAACACCCCCTGTAGCATACCTTTTACAAAGCCAACCGCTTTTTGAAAAAAGGCATTTTTTTGCAAGCGGCTCAGGAAGCGCAGCACCACTACAATAGTCACCACCACAGAGCCCAGGAGCACCCAGAAAAGCCAGTAGAAAGAGCTCAGCCCCTGCTCCAGGTTGGTGTACTTGTCGGAAAAGAGCCCCAGGAAAAAGTCCCGCATACGGTCGAACTCCACTAAAAAGGTGATCCCGATGGCCAGCAGGAGCATCACCATATCAATGAAGCGCTCCGCGATCACGGTACCAAAGCCGGTGTTCACGGGCACATCATCCGTTCGCTTCAGAATGCTGCAGCGAACCACCTCCCCCATACGCGGCAGCACAAGGTTAGCCACGTAGCCTACCATCATGGCGCGGTAAGTGTTGATCAGGGACGGAGTATAGCCGGTAGGCCTGATCTGCATCTGCCAGCGGTAGGCCCGGCTTACATAGCCCAGCACGCCCATCACCAGCGAAGCGCCCAGCCACACATAGTTGGTGCTTCTCAGTTCTGCCCACATCTTCTCAAAGTCGAGCTCCTTGAGCGCGTACCACATCAGAAATGCCGATACGCCCAGCAAAAGAGCATACTTGAGAATAGAGAGCAGTTTTTTCATGCAAAAGCTTATACCAGTCGGTTGTGCTGGTCAGGGAAGACAAGCGTTGGCGTATGGCTTTTCGCGTCTTCGAACTTGATGCTGCAGTAAGAGATCACGATCACGATATCCCCCACCTGCACCTTGCGGGCTGCGGGTCCGTTCAGGCAAACAGTACCGGTGCCGCGCTCACCCGTGATCACATAAGTCTCGAAACGCTCGCCGTTGTTGATGTTAACGATCTGTACTTTTTCATTCTCCACAATGTTGGCGGCATCCATCAGGTCCTCATCAATCGTGATGCTGCCCACATAGTGCAATTCGGCCTGTGTTACCTTACAACGGTGGATTTTGGATTTTAAAACCTCAATATACATGGTTTGTCTTGTAATAAAGCGCAAAGTTAGATAATTGGCCGCAGATTAACTACCGAAGTATAAGCGGCGGCTGCCTTCCTTTGGCCAAACAATCTATCCTTCGTTTAAATTCACCAGCATGTTGTCGATCAGGCGAACAGGCCCGACAAAGGCGGCGATGCAGAGCGCCACTTCCTTCAGCTGGTTCACGTCGTGCACAGGCTGCAGGGTATCTGGGTGCACGACCTCGAAGTACTCCAGTTTTACCTGGTCTATCCCCTGCAGGAAAGCGGTCACATCAGCCTTTATTTCTTGCGGCGGCTTCTGCTTCAGTTCCCCTTTGGCCATTTGCAGCGCTTTATACAGGTTAGTGGCTATTTGCCGCTGCTGTGCGTCCAGCCGCTTGTTTCTGGAAGACATGGCCAGGCCGTCCGCCTCCCGGATGGTCGGGTAGCACACCAGCTCCAGGTCGAAGCTCAGCGTCTGCACCAGCTGGCGGATAATGGCCACCTGCTGCAGGTCCTTCTGCCCGAAGTAGGCGCGGTGCGGCTGCACAAAGTGGAACAGCTTGCTCACGATGGTGGCCACCCCGTTGAAGTGCCCCGGGCGGTGCTCGCCCTCCATCACGCTCTCCAGCATTCCGAAACTAAACTGCAGCAGCGTCTGTTCTTGATATACTTCTTCTGCATGCGGAGCAAAAAGGTAGTCGCAGCTAACGGTTTTCAGCAGCTCGATGTCCTTCTCCAGCGTGCGGGGGTACAGTTTATAATCCTCCGGGTTGTTAAATTGTGTGGGGTTTACAAAAATACTGCAGATGGTCACATCGTTCTCCTGAGCGGAGGCTCTCAGCAGTTGCAGGTGCCCCTCGTGTAAGGCTCCCATGGTGGGCACAAAGCCAATGCGCTTCCCGCTGCACCGTAGTGCCTGCACCTTTTCACGGATGGTGCTAACCTGCTCTATAACTTCCATTTGGATGGTACGCTTCATTTATTTTGGTAAAAGCCGGCAAAAGTAAGTTATAACGCATAAAATTGAAAATTAGAATAAAAAATGCTAATTTTGCACGTCCCATTACTGTTGCTTATTAATTTTTAACTTCATACCCATGTCAAAATTGCGAATCTTATACGCCGCCACCGAGATCAATCCCTTCCTACAGACCACAAAAGTAGCAGAGTTTTTACAGACACTGCCACAGGGCATGCAGGAGCGAGGGATGGAGATCCGTATTTTTGTTCCGCGGTTTGGCCTTATAAACGAGCGCAAGAACCGTTTGCATGAGGTGGTGCGCCTTTCTGGCATCAACATCGCCGTGGGCGATGACGAGAAACCACTGGTAATCAAGGTGGCCTCTATCCCGAACGCCAAGTTACAGGTTTATTTTATCGATAACGAAGACTATTTCCACAGAAAATCCGTTTTCGTTGACAAGAACAACAAATTCCACCAGGACAATGACGAGCGTGCCATCTTCTTCTGCAAGGGCGTGCTGGAAACCGTTAAGAAACTGGGCTGGGCTCCGGACATTGTGCACTGCAACGACTGGATGACTGGTTTGATACCGATGTACCTGAAGACCACCTATAAGAAGGACCCGATCTTCAAGGATGCCAAGTCGATGTTCACAGTGTACAACCACAACTATAAGCACAAGTTCGATGGCGACCTGCTGGAGAAAGTGAAGATGCTGGACATAGACGACAGCATGCTCACGCACCTGCAGTCAGCTGACATTGACAGCTTTATCAAAGTTGGCATGGAGTATGCCGACTCTGTTATCAGAACAAACGAAGACTTTAGCGACAACATCAACGCTGTGTTCAGTGAGTTTATGAAGACGAAGAACATCAGCACTGTTTGCGCCGACGACACCCTGTTAGATAATTACTATAACCTGTATAATGAACTTAGCCGCTAGAAGACTATTCGTTTTCTTCTTCTCCCTCGCCATCCTTGCCTCCTGCGAAGACCCAACCGACATTGGTATCGAGCTGCAGGATGAGAACCAGATCGGGACTGACTATACCGACACCATCACCATCAATACTGGCACGGTACTCCTGAACGACTCGATCGTGTCCTACAAGGTGTCGCCGGTGCTTGTGGGTGCGTACGCCGACCCGGTGCTGGGTTCGATCAAAGCCTCTGCTTTCACAGAGGTGAGCCTTGGGGGAACAAACGTTAAGTTCGGCGACAACCCGGTGGCAGACTCGCTTGTACTGACCCTGGACTATAATGCCATTTACGGCGACCGCACCAAGCCACTGACGGTAAATGTGCACCGCCTGACGGAGGGCTTCGATGAGAAATCCTCCTACTTCACCAACTCCAGCCTGGCTTATGAGGCTACGCCACTTGGCTCAGCCACTGTCATGCCGAAGCTGTATGAGAAGGCGAAGACTTTTGAGGACTCTACGGCTGCCCGGAACCTGGTGAAGGTACGCATCAGTGCCGATTTCATGAACCAACTGGTGGCGCAGTCAGGGCAGGCGCCGCTGGCAACGCAGCAGGCTTTTACAAACTTCCTGAGAGGCCTGGCCATTGTACCGGTTAATGAGCCGGCCAGTGCGCTTGCGCTTAACATGACTTCCGACAGCACCAAGCTTGTATTGCACTATAGGAATGGCGCCGATAAAAAGAAGCATACATTTGGCCTCGCAAGGACATCGAGCATCGACTACTTCACCCGTATAGAAGCCGACCGCACAGGCTCTGCAGTGGCAGAACTGAACGAGAAGGGGGACTTTGTACCTTCAAGCCAGACAGGGGGCGAGAGCTATGTGCAGTCGAACACGCAACTACTTACCAAGCTGACGTTCCCGTACCTGCAGCAGTTTAAAGAGGCGAGCGGCAACATCATCATTAACAGAGCCCAGCTTATTGTACCTGTTAAGCCGTCCACTTCTTCTAACATTGCGCCTCCGCCACAACTGGTGGCTTACCAAACCAACAACAGCAATATGATCCTGAGAAGCAGGAGCGGTGCGCCGTTAGCGGTACAGCAGAACAGAGTAGGCGCCGTAGAAAGCACAGCTTTCCCGTCCGCTCTGATCTATGACCCCAAGAGAAGCCACTATACACTGGATATGACAGCTCACTTTCAGGCAATGGTCCTGGGGCAGAAGCCAAATCAGGGGCTGCTGCTGGCGCCGGCTTCTGTGGTGGCAGCTTCCTCAGGTGCCCTACAGATAGTACAAGACACCAGGCCGTACAGAGCCATCCTCAGCAACACAGAGGCCAACCAGGTAAAGCTGGTTTTGTATTACTCAAAACTTAACTAGACCTTATAAATATTCAAGATAAATAGGTACCTTTAGGGGTACCTATTTTAGTTTTATTCAGAAAAAGTTATGTGTGGAATTGTAGCATACGTGGGTCACAGAGAGGCTTGCCCTATCATCATCAAAGGGCTTAAGCGATTGGAGTACAGAGGATATGACAGCGCCGGTGTAGCTCTGATGAATGGCTCTTTGAACGTTTATAAGAAAAAAGGGAAAGTTGCGGAACTGGAAGCCTTTCTGGCAGGGCAGGACACGCACGGCAACATCGGCATGGGCCACACCCGCTGGGCTACCCACGGTGAGCCGAACGATGTGAACGCACACCCGCACTATTCAACTTCCGGAAATATTGCCATCATTCACAATGGCATCATCGAGAATTACGCGGCGCTGAAGCAGCTCCTGGTGGAGAAAGGCCATACCTTCCAGTCGGACACCGACTCAGAGGTGTTCATCAACCTGATCGAGGACATCCGCGTGAACAACAACTGTACCCTGCCGGAGGCGGTGCGCCTGGCCATGCACGAGGTGGTAGGGGCCTACGCCATCGTGGTGCTCTCGCAGGATAGCCCGAACCAGCTCATCGCCGCCCGCAAAGGCAGTCCGCTGGTAGTAGGCATCGGCAAAGGGGAATACTTCCTTGCCTCTGACGCGACGCCTATCATTGAGTATACCAATGAGGTGGTGTACCTGAACGATTATGAGCTGGCTATCATCCACAACGGTGAGTTGGAGATTCGCACGAAGGAGGACGTAAAGCAAACGCCTTATGTGCAGAAACTGGAGATGGAGCTGGAGTCGATCGAGAAGGGTGGCTATGAGCACTTTATGCTGAAGGAGATCTTTGAGCAGCCCCGCTCGATCCTGGACAGCATGCGCGGTCGCCTGATTGCCGAAAGCGACCATATGATGATGAGCGGCGTGCGGGAGTACGAAAATAAATTCCTCAACGCTGACCGCATTATTATTGTGGCCTGCGGTACCTCGTGGCATGCCGGCCTGGTGGCCGAGTACTTGATCGAGGACCTGGCACGCATCCCGGTAGAGGTGGAGTATGCCTCAGAGTTCCGCTACAGAAATCCGATCATCACGGAGAAAGACATCGTGATCGCCATTTCGCAGTCTGGCGAGACAGCCGATACACTGGCAGCCATCGAGCTGGCCAAGTCTAAAGGCGCCACGATCTTCGGCATCTGTAATGTGGTAGGCTCCTCTATTGCCCGCGCGACAGACGCAGGCGCCTATACCCACGCAGGCCCTGAGATTGGTGTGGCCAGCACGAAAGCCTTTACCGCACAGGTGACGGTGCTGACGCTGATCGCCATGATCCTGGGCAGCAAACGCGGCACGCTGGAAACCACGAAACTGCGCCAGCTGATGGTGGAACTGGAAAGCATCCCATCTAAGGTGGAGCAAGCCCTGCAGCTGGACAAGCAGATCGTGGAGATATCAGAGACATTCAAGGACGCAACCAACTTCCTGTACCTGGGCCGTGGCTATAACTTCCCGGTGGCTCTGGAGGGCGCGCTTAAGCTGAAGGAGATCTCTTACATCCATGCAGAGGGCTACCCGGCGGCAGAGATGAAGCACGGCCCGATCGCACTGATCGATGAGCAGATGCCAGTGGTGGTAATTGCCACGAAGGACAGTTCTTACGAGAAGATCGTGTCCAACGTACAGGAGGTTAAAGCACGCAAAGGCAAAGTGATCGCTGTTGTAACGGAGGGAGACACGACTATTCCTGCCATGGCAGATTACGTGATCGAGATTCCGGAGACGAGTGAGCACCTGATGCCGCTGCTGTCGGTGATTCCGCTGCAGTTGCTGTCTTACCACATCGCGGTGATGCGCGGCTGTAACGTAGACCAGCCTCGTAACCTGGCTAAATCGGTAACGGTGGAGTAATCCAAAGACATACAAAACAAAAAAGGGAGCTAGAATTTAGCTCCCTTTTTTGTTCCTGCTGCCCAAGGAAAGGTAACGCTAAAAACTTTCCCCTTTCAGGTACTTTGTCTTCAGCAGCGGGCATATCTTATAGCGCTCTTCTTTGGTGTCCTCATACACTGCCTCAAGCACTTTATACACATTGGCTATACCGATCTGGTTTGCCCACTCAAAAGGACCTTTCGGGTAATTGGTACCTAGCTTCATTCCTAAGTCGATGTCCTGGGTTCCGGCTGTTTTTTCCTGCAGGGTATAGCAGGCCTCGTTGATGATCATGCAGATCATGCGGGGCGTCACCATACCTACACGGTCCTCCACCAGCAGGTAACCTGTGCCCAAGGCCTCACATACTTCTTTCAGCCTTTCCTCATCCTGCCGGTTCAGTAAACTCACCTCCAGCACCTCACGGTTAAATAAGGTAGGCAGGCCGTTGAAACCGATCAGCGTACAAGGCTGCTCCAGTTCCGCCTCCTTCGCCAGCGCCGCCAGCTGCACTGTGGCCGCATGACAGAATACCAGCTGCCCCGGCGCATACAGGTTCAGGCGCTCCGGCTGCTCATGCAGTAAAAAGTCGAACACCACATCAGATGGCTTCAATTGCTCATCCAGCAGGTTATGGCTGTGCAGAAAGGTATAACTCACACCTTCCCTTTCCTCCTGAAACTTTTGCTTGAACTCAGCGGCCATTTCCGGGCCAGACAAAACAACTATGTGCATAATTCTGTACTTTTGAAGGTAAAGATACACATTTAAACGAATCCTCTATGGCTCATAACATCATCAACTCCCCGAACGCCCCGGCGCCGATCGGACCCTACAGCCAGGCCACCATGGCCAACGGCACACTTTATGTTTCCGGCCAGATTGCCCTGGACGCGCAAAGCGGCAACCTCGTGAACGACAGCATCGAGAATGAAACGCACAAAGTAATGCAGAACCTGCAGGCGATCCTCTCCGAGGCTGGCATGGACTTCAGCAACGTACTCAAGTGCACCATCTTCGTGAAGGACCTTAACAACTTCGGCCGTATCAACGAAACGTACGGCAGCTATTTCCAGTCTAACCCACCGGCTCGCGAAACCGTGGAAGTTAGCCGCCTGCCAAAGGATGTGAACGTGGAGATCTCCTGCATCGCAGCCAAATAAGAACCTGCGGCTTGATGCACCTGAGGGGCCGGGAGGCGGCATCTTCCTTCCTGGCCCCTGTTTGCGTTATACCTTTCCGGAGTACAGGCTCCGTCCATTTACCCCCTAAATATTAGCCCCTTTGGCGGCCTCGCCCTCGTCTCTCTCCTGGGCCTCCCCGGCTTCTTTCTCCTCTGCTTCCTCACCGTACGCCTCTTTCGCGTGTATGCCCGGCTCCGCGTTCACGGCAGAGTTGCCTACCTCCATCTCCTGCCTGATCACCCGCACCGCGTACTCTGCCGGATAGATGTTGTGCCCATACTTGCGGGCGTACACAAACGTGAACACCGCCCCGAAAAAAATGATCTGCGAGGTAAAGAACACCCACGTCAGGATGATGACCACAGAGCCCGCCGCCCCGTAAATGGACCCCACGTTGGTGTTGCCGAGGTAAAAGCCGATAATCCCCCTGAAGAGCGTGAAGAGCAGCGAGGTGACCAGCGCCCCCACCCATACGTCGCGCCACTTTATTTTGGCGTCGGGCAGAAACTTGTAGATACAGGCAAAAAGGAAGGTCATGAGCAGGAAAGCCGACAAAAAGTTTGCCGCATGCAGCACATAGATCACCCAGCCGGAGAAGTGCGTAGTCAGGAAATCGCCAATAGACACAAGCACAGCGTTGGCCAGGAGCGAGAGCAGCAGCACGATGGCCACCGTCAGGATCATGCCGAAGGAAAGAAAGCGGTCCAGCAGCAGCTTCAGGTAGCCCCGTTTGGGAACGGGCTTCACGTACCATATCTCGTTCAGGGAGTACTGCAGCGAGATGAACACCCCTGTGGCCGCAATGAACAGCGCTACGGCCCCCACCAGCGCGGCCAGGTTAAAATCGCCGAACTCGTTCACGTTCTCCACCATCTTCTGCACAGAGTAAGCCCCTTCCGACCCGATCAGCTCCTTTATGCGGTAGTAAATCTCGCCAGACACGGCCTGCTCCCCGAAAAAGTAGCCTGCCGCACTGATGATGATGATGAGCATGGGCGGCAAAGCGAAAATGGTGTAGTACGCCAGCGCTGCCCCCTTCTGAAAGGAGTTATTATCCACAAACTCCAGAGAAGTTTCCTTTATCAGTCCCCATGCCAACCAAAGTCGCTTGCGTACCATCAACGAGCAGCTGTATCTTTATTAAGCCAATACGGAAATATCTGATTATGTTTATGATAAGCCTGCTGCAAACAAGGCAGCAGCAGCACAGTGCACTGCAACACAGACAATTATTTACCGTTACCGAAACGATACTTTATTTCGTACCTTTGCACCGAATTTGAACGACCCGAATCAGACAACCATACATGGAAAGAGAAGTTAGAGTACGCTTTGCCCCAAGCCCAACCGGGCCTCTCCATATCGGTGGTGTGCGCACTGCCCTGTACAACTACCTGCTGGCCCGCAAGACCGGCGGTAAAATGATCCTGCGCATCGAGGACACGGACCAGAACCGTTTTGTGCCCGGCGCTGAGGACTATATCCGTGAGTCGCTGGAGTGGTGCGGCATTGAGCTGGACGAAAGCCCATGGAACGGAGGCCCCTATGCCCCGTACCGCCAGTCGGAGCGCAAGCCGATGTACATGCAGTATGCCCTGCAGCTGGTAAACGATGGCCACGCTTACTACGCCTTTGACACAGCCGAGGAGCTGGAGGAGATGCGCGAGCGCCTTAAAGCTGCCAAGGTAGCTACCCCGCAGTACAACGCCATCACCCGCATGACGATGAAGAACTCCCTCACCCTGCCGGAGGATGAGGTGAAACGCCGTCTGGAGTCAGGCGATCCTTACGTGATCCGTTTGAAAGTACCGCGCAAAGAAGAAGTACGCCTCAAAGACATGATCCGTGGTTGGGTGATGGTGCACTCTTCTTCTATTGACGATAAAGTATTGATGAAGTCGGACGGTATGCCGACGTACCACCTGGCGAACATTGTGGACGACCACCTGATGAAGATCACGCACGTGATCCGCGGGGAGGAGTGGCTGCCATCGGCACCACTGCACGTGCTGCTGTACCGCTACCTGGGCTGGGAAGATACCATGCCGGAGTTCGCCCACCTGCCGCTGCTCCTGAAGCCCGACGGCAACGGCAAGCTGAGCAAGCGCGATGGCGATAAGCTGGGCTTCCCGGTGTTCCCGCTGCGCTGGACCGACCCGAATACGGGCGAGGTATCCTCAGGCTACCGTGAGAGCGGCTACCTGCCAGAGGCCTTCACGAACTTCCTGGCCTTCCTGGGCTGGAACCCGGGCACGCAGCAGGAGCTCTTCAGCATGGACGAGCTGATCCAGGAGTTCTCCGTGGAGCGTATCGGTAAGTCCGGTACCCGCTTCGATATTCAGAAAGCCCGCTGGTTTAACGAGCAGTACCTGCGAGCCAAGCCCGATAGCGAACTGGCCAACTACCTGATCAAGGCGCTGGCAGAGCATGACATCACCACTACGCCAGAGAAAGCCGAGAAGATCGCCGGCCTGATGAAAGAGCGCGTGTCGTTCCCGCAGGATTTCTGGGAGGAGGCGAAGTACTTTTTCGTGGCCCCGACAGAGTACAGTGAGAAGGTGGCCTCTAAAAAGTGGAACAGCCAGTCGGTGGCCGTTTTTGAGGACTTTAAAAATGAGCTGCCGTCGTTGCAGGACTTTAACGCTGACGCCGTAAAGGAGCTGCTGGGAAATATACTGGAGCGCCACGGCATGAAGCTTGGCCAGGTGATGCAGGCCCTGCGCCTGGCAGTTACCGGTGCTGAGGCTGGCCCGGACCTGATGCAGATCATCGAGGTGATCGGCCGCGAGGAAACGGCTGCCCGCATTGAGGCGGCAATTTCCAGATTAAGCCAATACGCTACAGCGTAAATAGCTTTAAGATTTTATGTTTGAAAGGCTGGCCAATTGGTCAGCCTTTTTTGTTGCGGTTTACAGCCGTTCCGCAACAAATTGTGTCAGCTACGTTTATACATCAGAAGACACTCATAAGATAATCATGGCTAAAAATAAGAAAGAAAGTAAGAGTAGTAAGAAAAAATCGCGGGTGCACAAGGAGCTGGAAGGCTTCGAGATAAAGGTGAACGAGCACGGCGAGATCATCTCCAATTACAGCATCGACAAAATCAACGAGTTCCTGAACCGCAACGTGGACGACAAAAAGCTGATGAAACGCGATGCCGCAGAAAAGGCCAAGCGGGAGGAAGAGGAGTTCCATGTGGAGGAAAGCGAGGAGGTGGAAGAAACCGACGAGGACTTCGTGCGCAATACCAGCTCCGTTTCAGACGAAGAGGACGATGAAAACCTGCCGAAAGCGCGCCGCAGCAAAGGCGAGGAGGATGAGGACGAAGAGGATTAAGAGAATATATTATAGGTGAGAGTTTTACCTGCGGATAGGTGTAGCAGGAAGTATAGCAATTGTTCCAAAACTTACTTAATTTAAGTCCTCCAATGAGGCAGGGGGAGAAACCCCTGTGGAAACAAGAAGCAGAATTTATACCTAAAAGCACATAAAACTATGATGAACTCTCACGAGATTGACTACAGGATCTTTGGCAACGACATCCAGGTACTGGAGATTGAGCTGGACCCGAACGAGACGGTGATCGCCGAGGCCGGCGCCATGGTGTACATGGAAGAAGGCATCGACTTCCAGGCCAAGATGGGAGATGGCTCTAACCCCAGCCAGGGATTCTTTGGAAAGCTTGTCTCCGCAGGTACCCGCATGATCACGGGTGAGTCGCTTTTTATGACGCACTTCACGCACCGTGGGCACGGCAAGGGCCGGGTGGCTTTCTCTGCCCCGTACCCGGGCACGATTCTGCCCATTGACCTCCGCACCGTCCGTAACAACAGGCTGATTGCGCAGAAGGACGCTTTCTTAGCCGCTGCCCTAGGCACCAAGCTCAGCATCCACTTTAACCAGCGCCTTGGCTCTGGCTTCTTCGGCGGCGAGGGCTTTATCCTGCAGCGCATGGAAGGCGACGGACTGGCCTTTGTGCACGCCGGCGGCACGATCGTGGAGAAGCAGCTGAACAACGAGACCCTGCGCGTGGACACGGGCTGTGTGGTTGCCTTCGAGGAAGGTATAGATTTCAGCGTTCAGCGTGCCGGCGGCCTGAAATCCATGATCTTTGGCGGAGAAGGATTGTTTTTGGCCACCCTGCGCGGTACGGGCAAGGTATGGCTGCAGTCCATGCCGGTGAAGAAGCTGATCGAAGCGCTGATGCCGCGCGGCGAGAACGCCAACAAGGAGGGCGGTATGTTCAGCAGCTTTATGGAATAGCACAGCCGCTGACGCTCCCGATTCCGAATTGGCTATTACGGTTATACTTTTATATAGCCATTGACTTGCACATCCATGTAAATCCCGGCCTCAGGCAAAGAGACTAAAACATATGACAGCAGAAATCAGAAACACGTGGACCACCCTTAACAGAGTGTTGACCATCATCAATTTATCCCTGTTTATGGTGCTTACAGCGCAGGGATTTAATTACAAAGAAGTCAAAGGCAAGAAGGTGCCCGTCATACTCAATGTGCTGCTGCTAGTTTTTCTTAGCCTGGGCGTATACGCTGCGATTTACCATGCGATGAAAGCTTGGTAGACAAGGCTTAAGACATAACTAAGGAGCTGGCCCCGGCAGTGTGTACCTGACGGAGCCAGCTCCTTTATTTTCGGCGCAGCCCCCTTGCCCCTCCTTGTCAAAGGCTACGATTAGGACATAAGTATTAATTCTCCATGATGATCATACTTCAAGTTTGTAACCTAGAGTATACATGGGGCCTTTTGTAAAGACCGGGTGCGTAAAAGCTAAATCCGCCAGTTGCAAACTGGCCTCAAAAACAGCTCCAGGTTACAAACCTGAAGCAAATGAAGATGTGCCCTGATGGTAGCCTTGTCAAAGGAGGGGAACTAGCTATTACATTGGCTAGAGTATAGGCTTCTGTAGCTGTTGCTTAGTCTCCCCTCAACCAAGATCCTTTCAGGATGACAGAGAAGGTGATGAGCAGGAATGGTTGCACACACCCAAACCCTCTAGCCCTTTAGCCCTCTAACTTTCCACCTCCTCAAAGCCCACTTACCTGCATGATCTCCTCCAGGTACTCACGGGTGTTGCTAAGGCGTGGCACTTTGTTCTGCCCCCCCAGTTTTCCTTTGTTACGCAGCCAGTTCATAAAAGTGCCTTGCGGGGCGGCATGCACGATAGGCTCCTGCAGGGCAATGTCGTTCTGCCGCTTGGCGTCATAGTCAGAGTTTACCTCGCGCAGCGTCTCATCCAGGGTTCTGGTAAACTTTTGCAGGTTGTCCGGCTCTTTCTCAAACTCAATGAGCCACTCATGCCCGCCACGCTTGCCGCTTTCCATGTACACCGGGGCAGCAGTGAAGTTGGAGATAAT
>JAJLKL010000184.1:0-2195 GCA_033838975.1 Hymenobacteraceae bacterium
CGGTGAGCAGAAACACAGGCAAAAAGGAGGCGATGATAATCACGGTACTCCAGAATACGCTGGGACCCACCTGCTTGCTGGCCCTTTCAATTATTCTGAATCTATCTTCTTTCGATAATTTCATGTTCTCTGTCTTTTGAAAGATTTCGGTTAGTCCTCCCAAGGTTTACCCTTGGTCGCGTCGGCCAGCTGCCGGTAAGCATTCTCTACCATCACGATGGCATCATCCACGATCACGCCGATGGAAAGGGCTATGCCTGTCAGGGACATGATATTGGAGGAGATGCCAAAGGCATTGAGCAGGATAAAACCAATGGCAACGGAGAGCGGCAACTGGATCATGATCACCAGGGCACTACGCCAATGGAAGAGGAAGAGGAGCACCACCAGCGAGGCCACGATCATTTCCTCGATCAGGGTGCCTTTGATAGAGTCTATGCTTTCGTTGATGAGGCCGCTACGGTCGTAGACGATGTTGAACTTCATGCCTTCGGGCAGACCTTTGGCTACTTCCTCCATCTTCACCTTCACGTTTGCGATCACCTCTTCCGCATTCTCCCCGTAGCGCATCACAACGATGCCGCCTACGGCCTCGCCTTCGCCGTTCAGGTCGAAGATGCCCAGGCGGCTCTCACCTGTCATCTGCACCGAGGCCACATCCCTTACCCGTACCGGGATGGTGTTGCTGGTGGTGATGGGTATATTCTCAATCTCTTCGGCAGACTCTAAGTAACCGGTTGTTTTGATGATGTAGCCAATATCCGAAAGCTCAAACTTGCGACCTCCCGCCTCATTGTTGTTGGCCCGCACCGCCTGAATCACCTGCGGAACGGAGAGGTTATAATAAGTGAGCTTGTTGGGGTCAAGGGTGAGCTGGTACTGTTTCTGAAAGCCCCCGAAGGATGCCACCTCGCTCACACCCTCCACGTTCTGCAGTGCGAACTTCACGTACCAGTCCTGTACGGCGCGCTGCTCACCCAGATCCATGCCGGGGGCATCCAGGGTATACCACAGGATGTGGCCGACACCGGTACCGTCAGGGCCCAGGGTAGGGGTTGCGTCTTCAGGCAACATATTGCCAACAGAGTTCAGACGCTCCAGCACGCGGGTGCGGGCCCAGTACACGTCCGTCTCATCCTCAAAGATGATATAAATAAAGCTCATGCCGAACATGGATGTTCCCCGCACATACTTCACCTCGGGCAGGCCCTGCAGGTTCGTAACGAGCGGATAGGTAATCTGGTCTTCCACGAGTTGGGGGCTGCGGCCCATCCATTCGGTAAAAACGATGACTTGGTTTTCAGACAAATCCGGAATGGCATCCACCTTGTTTGTCTGCACGGAATAGACGCCCCAGCCAAACAGCGATGCAGCGATGAGCAGCACCATTACACGGTTGCGGAGCGAAAAGGAAATTAGCTTTTCGATCATGGGAATAAATGAATAACCTTAACAGGAAATGACTGGCAGCCACAGGAAATAACTGAGACGGACATAGTGCCAACGGACAGGCAATAATGTGGCTAGGCTACACCAGCACACTTGCCCAGAGAGGCACCTGTAAGACTGTAAGGTTAAATAAGAAAGGACTGCACCAGAACAGGTATGTCCCGGGCAATGGGAGGGGAGGTGTAAAGCGCGTAAGCAGGTTTAAGTTCTTCCTGAGGGGCAAAAAGCTGCAGTATCACCACTTTCACAGCGGCAATAAATTTAAGGTCCAGCGTTTTGGTGGGCGTAAGCGCCTTCGTGTCCGTGGTTATATCCAGGCGCTCTATGGTCAACCGGTGATCTTCGCAGCAGCTTCTCTCCTTAGGCTCTTCCTCAGGGGCGTGGCAAGGAGGCAGCTTTTCTTTCATCTGCTCCATGGGACATTCATCTGCCTGCCCGTACAAATTCAGGTCGCGTATCTCTCCGGCACATAAATGCATGCCTACCGATATGCCTGTCGAGGAGACAAGCACTAGCAGTGCAAGCGTTAGCAGTATGATCCGGTGAAGCACTCTCATAAGATGATTTTGCCACAAAGTTACAATAGAAGCAGCTGGCACTGTTACATAATTAGCATTTTATTTTACATATTTATTGGACTCTCTTGACTAGGTCATGCAGCTATATAGGCTATAAAGCACAGAGAGTAGCTTTACGCCCCACTTTAAGGGTCTAACAAACGACTTTCAGCTCCCTTTTGTTCAGCC
>JAJLKL010000185.1:0-32022 GCA_033838975.1 Hymenobacteraceae bacterium
ACTGAAAGACCTGCGGGATTGCAAGGTGCTGATCAGGGCACACGGCGAGCCGCCATCCACCTATAAGCTTGCCCTGGAGAATAATATTGAACTGATCGACGCCTCCTGCCCGGTGGTGCTGAAATTGCAGAACCGCGTAAAGCACGCCTACGACTCGGGTAAAACGGATAACGGCCAGATCGTGATCTACGGACAGGTAGGGCACGCCGAGGTATTAGGCCTGGCCGGGCAGACGGGTGACGAAGCCATTATCGTGACCACAGAGGAGGACCTGGATAAAATAGACTTTACCCGCCCGGTAACGCTTTTCAGCCAGACCACCAAGAGCACCAAAGGCTTTTACCATATCAAGGAGCTGATCGAGGAGCGGATAAAGCAGGCTAACCAGGACAGCACGCAGCCGGAGTTTGATGCCAACGACAGCATTTGCCGCCAGGTGTCTAACCGGGAGCCGCAGCTGGCAAAGTTCTCCACCGAGCATGACGTGATCGTGTTTGTGAGCGGAAAGAAAAGCTCGAACGGAAAAGCGCTTTATAGCGTATGTAAGCAGCACAATCCGAACAGCTACTTTGTGGAGAACGAGGAGGAGCTGCAGGAGGAGTGGTTTACGGGCGTCCACAGTGTGGGCATTTGCGGGGCCACCTCTACGCCCATGTGGTTGATGCAACAGGTAGCCGATCATATCAAATCATTGAATGCTGCTGAGGTATAGCATATATAGCAATTAAACTATAAAGCATTTTTTGCTACTTTTAGGCTTTGCTTCGGCAAAGCCTTTTTTTGTAACTACATACCATGAAAAGCTTATTCCGCTATTTTTTAAACGGTCTCCTGATTATTGCGCCCATCACCATCACCGTCTGGATCGTGGTGGCTATTATCGACTGGCTCAACGACCTGTTTGACCTTGGCATTCCCGGCCTGGGTATACTGCTGATGGTGCTGCTGCTGACGCTGGTGGGCTACATCGGGTCCTCCTTCTTCATCAGGCCTTTTATTGTGATCACGGAGCGGGTTTTTCATAAGGTGCCGCTTGTCAGCATTATCTACTCCAGCATCAAGGACCTCTTCGATGCCTTTGTGGGGGACAACCAGAAGTTTAACAGGCCGGTGATGGTGAAGATGGCAGAGGATTCGGACAACCACAAGCTGGGCTTTGTGACGCAGGACACCCTGCTGACGATCAACGTGGAGGACAAGGTGGCCGTGTACTTCCCGCACTCCTACAACTTCTCGGGAGAGCTCTTCCTGGTGCCGAAGCGCAACGTCTCCTACCTTGACGTGCCGAGCAGCGAGGTCATGAAGTTCATCGTTTCAGGTGGGGTGTCAAAGCTGTAGCAGTTGCAGGCTCAGGCGTTAGAGCGGAGCGGTCTGAGCGGTACGGCAGCTGCTTGTCTCATTTTTTTTCCGGTAGCCACACTCAAAACCATACGCTAAAGCGCAACCAATTTGTATGCATGCCGAATACTAAAAGAAGAGCTTTTAGTCGTTCCTATTCTCATTACTCAGAACCATTGCCAGAGGTGCCATACGTTATAAAAGACAAATCAAAGCTGCATTACCGTGTGATCGGGCACGGGAGTAAGGTAATGCTGGCCTTTCATGGCTATGGGCAGAGCAGCGGCTATTACCTGCCGATGGAGCGGGCGCTCGGGAACGACTACACGATCTATGCCTTTGACCTTTTCTTCCATGGGGGTAGCCAGCTGAACAAGCACAACATGCCGCTTACCAAGGAGTTCCTGGGGGAGCTCATCGCCCATTTCCTGGAGAAGCATCAGATCGGGCGTTTCTCACTGATGGGCTTCAGCATGGGGGGCAAGTTCGTGCTGACGCTGGTGGAGTATATGCCCCAGCGGATCGAGGAGCTTTTCCTGATTGCGCCGGACGGCATCCGGACGAGCTTCTGGTACAACATTGCCACCTACCCGGGCTGGTTGCAGCAGCTCTTTAAGCGCACGGTACTGAAGCCGGAGCCTTTCTTTAAGCTGCTGCAGGTGCTGAACAAGTACAATGTGGTGCACAAGAGCCTGCTGCGCTTTGCCCACTACCAGATGGACAGTACTCCCAAGCGCCTGCGGGTGTACCGCAGCTGGATTGGTTTCCGGGAGCTCAATTTCGACATCCGTCATATCGTTTCCCTGCTGAACAGGCACAAGGTGGCCGTTACCATGTTTCTGGGTGAGTATGACCAGATCATTTCGCCCAAGCGGGTGGGGGTGTTTGTCGATGCCCTGGACCGGGGGGAGCTGGTGCTGCTGAAAACCGGTCACTCTTATCTGCTGCAGGATGTGGCCGAGCTCCTGCACCGGAAACGGATGGAAGCCAGGTAAGCCTTTTCCTGCAGGTACACTGCTTTTCCCTCACATGCTAACCGGTTTACCGGTACTCGTCCGGCGCCAGGTCCGGGCTTACGAGCTGGAGAGGGGGAAGGTAGAAGAACTGGTTGTCCAGCCGGGCTGCGTTGAAGATAACTTTAAAGGGAGGATTGACAGGGGAGGTGAGCGTCAGCTGCACGGGGATGATCACCGCGTTCAGGTGTGAGCTGGTATCAGCCTTGATACTTTGAAGCCCGGTTTCCGGCCAGCTTACCTCCAGTGTGATCCCGTCCCGGATGACTTTGTTGAAGTTCCGCTGGAAGTCCTGGAGGATCTGGTCGGGCGTGTAGATGATCAAGGTTTCGCGCACAGGAACGGTGCTTAGTTGCAGCATTTTATCATACACCTGCTTGTCGACCACATGCTTGTAGAGCGGCTCAAAGTTGGTGTGTTGCAAGGCGTTGTGCAGGAGGGTGGCCAGGGCCTCTACAGAGGCTGCCCCTGAAAACTGGTTTTGCCTGAGCCGCTGCACCTCCAGCGAGTCCTGCTCCTGCGCGGTGGCGGCCGTGGAGAGGAGCAAGAACAGGAACGCGATCAGGTAATAGGTAAAGCTTCTTTTTTTCATCAGTTTATGTGTTTCAGGGGTAGTGGCTGGGAACATTGTACTTTTGTATGAGTATACGTACCTTAGTTTTTTGAGGCGATTTACGCGTGCCTGCAGGCCATCCGCCTCCTGAGTCAACTTCTAAACCAACGCCTATAAAAGTATAGCACATGAAAAAGCCGCTCCGTCTGCTCAGCCTTTTTTTCTCCCTTACCCTACTCGGCACAAGCTGCTCCTCTGATGAAAGATCTGAGAACACAGGTGTCGCAAGCGACAGTTCCCCTTCTGCTACTGTAGACCGGAATATCCCCACCGGTCCGATCGATAAAGACCTGCAGCGCATCAGCCTGCCAGATGGTTTCCGGATCGACTACTATGCAAAAGATGTGGAGAACGCGCGCTCCATGGCCCTGAGCCCCTCAGGTATTCTCTTTGTGGGTACCCGTAGCGAGGATAAGGTATACGCCGTGGTAGACGCGAACAAAGACGGGAAGGCAGACGAGGTCGTAGTGGTGGCTTCCGGCCTAACCTCACCCAACGGGGTCGCGGTCAAAGACGGGGACCTGTACGTGGCTGAGATCAGCCGCGTGATCAAGTTTCCGAACATTGAGCAGACCTATCGCAACAAGCCGCAGTATGAGGTGGTGAACGATCAGTTCCCGGAGGACCGGCACCATGGCTGGAAGTACATTGCCTTTGGTCCGGATGACAAGCTTTATGTGCCGGTGGGCGCCCCTTGTAACATCTGCAAGTCTGAAAAGCCCATTTATGCCAGCATTGCCCGCATGAATGCAGATGGCTCCGATCTGGAGGTGTACGCAGAAGGGGTACGGAACACGGTAGGCTTCGACTGGCACCCTGAAACCGGCAACATGTACTTCACCGACAACGGCCGCGACATGCTGGGCGACAACATGCCGCCCGATGAGCTGAACCGGGCCACGGAGAAAGGGCAGCACTTTGGCTACCCCTACTGCCACGCCGGGCAGATCTCAGACCCGGAGTTCGGCAGCCAGGGCAACTGCGGTGAGTTTGTGGCGCCGGTGCAGACGCTGGGGCCTCACGTGGCAGCATTGGGGCTAGAGTTTTATACCGGTGATATGTTCCCTGCAGAGTACGGTACCCGCATCTTTATTGCCGAGCATGGCTCCTGGAACCGCTCCCAAAAGATCGGTTACCGGGTGATGCAGGTAAACCTGGACGGAAACGGCAACGCCACTTCCTATGAGCCTTTTGCCGAAGGCTGGCTGCAGGACGACGGCGACTGGGGACGCCCGGTGGATGTGCTGGTGATGCCGGATGGGGCCATGCTCGTGTCAGACGACAAGAACAACGCCATCTACCGCATCACCTATACAAAGTAGGTTGAAACAAAGGGGGGCGTGGCTGTGCAGCGCTTTTCAGGCCTGGGAGCCAGTTGCAGGAGCCGGCCCTAATTTTTTCATTCTTAACTCGTAATTCATAAATCTCATTTATCTTTAACCCTCAATGAGAGAGGAAAAAGGAAATAAAATAAAGGCGGAGAAAAAGATCATTGGCAGGCGCGAACTGGTCTCATTCCCAGACCTTAACATAGAGGAGATCGAGGCCAAGGTAGACACTGGTGCCTATACCTCGGCTATACACTGCTCGGATATCCATGAAGAGGAACGACCCGATGGAACCAAAGTGATCTGCTTAGACCTTTTAGACCCGTCGCATCCACAGTACAACCACAAGAAGCTCGAGTTTAAAGAGTATGACCTGCGCGAGATAAAGAGCTCGATCGGGGAGAAGCAGGAGCGCTACGTGATCCGTACCAAGATCAAATTCTTTGATGAGGTGATCGAGGCGGAGTTCTCCCTTTCGGACCGCAGCGACATGAAGTACCCGGTGCTGATCGGGCGAAAACTGCTCAAGGGCAGGTTTATCGTGGATGTGGCGCGTAAAAACCTCGCACAGAAGTATAAGCTAAAACGAAATCAGAAATAAACATTTTATGAAAATTGCTATTCTCTCCCGCAACCCGAAGCTGTACTCTACCCGCCGTTTGGTGGAGGCAGCCGAGCAGCGGGGGCACGAGGCTGTTGTACTCGACCACTTGCGTTGTGACCTCGTGATTGAGCAAGGCGACCCACACATCCTCTACAGAGGCGAGCGCTTGACGGATATTGATGCCATCATTCCGCGTATCGGTGCCTCGGTTACCTTTTACGGCACGGCGGTGGTGCGCCAATTTGAGATGATGAAGGTGAAAAGTGCGGTGGATTCTCAGGCGATCGTTCGCTCAAGGGATAAGCTGCGCAGCCTGCAGATCCTTTCCCGCGCCGGGTTGGGTATGCCTAAAACTGCCTTTACAAACTACTCCAAGGAAACCTCAGAGCTGGTGAAGGAGGTGGGGGGCGCTCCGCTGGTGATCAAGCTGCTGGAAGGTACACAGGGGCTGGGCGTGGTGCTGGCCGAAACCAGAAAAGCCGCCGAGTCGGTGATTGAGGCCTTCCACAACCTGAAGGCGCGCATTATAGTGCAGGAGTTTATCGCTGAGGCCGGCGGTGCCGACATCCGTGCCTTTGTGGTGAACGGCGAGGTGGTAGGCGCCATGAAGCGCCAGGGTAAGGAGGGTGAGTTCCGCTCTAACCTGCACCGCGGTGGCAAGGCCATGCTCATCAAGCTCACGCGACAGGAGAAAGCCGCTGCGCTGCTGGCTGCCAAGTCGCTGGGTTTAGGAGTGGCAGGCGTAGACATGCTGCAGTCCAAGCGCGGCCCGCTGATCCTGGAGGTTAACTCCTCACCGGGACTGGAAGGAATAGAAAAGGCAACGCAGAAGGATATTGCCGCAAAAGTTATTGAGTACGTAGAGGGGCTTGCCCAGAAAAAGCCGAAGAAGAGAGTTAAAGAATAGATGCCCGAGACGATTGTTATCAACGGTCAGAGTATTGACCGTGGAGAGAAGGTACTCACGAAGCTGGTTATTAGTAAACTGCCGAGTGGTACTGTAATAGAAATACCCGTTTACGTTTTCCGCTCCGTGCACGATGGGCCGGTGGTTCTGTTGATGGCCGGCATGCACGGCGATGAGGTAAACGGCACCGAGATCATCCGCCGCATGCTGACCCGCAAAATGCTGTACCCGCTCAAAGGTACCATCATTGCCGTGCCGATCCTGAACATCTACGGTTTCCTGAACTTCTCCAGGGAGGTGCCGGACGGTAAGGATGTGAACCGGAGCTTTCCGGGCAACCGCGACGGTTCGCTGGCCAGCCGGGTGGCGCACCGTTTCATGAAAGAGGTGATGCCTTATGTGGATTACGGCCTTGACTTCCATACCGGGGGCTCCAGCCGGGCCAACTACCCGCAGATCCGCTGCGTGCTGAGTGAGTTTAAAAACGAAGAGCTGGCCAGGGCCTTTGCCCCACCATTTATCATGAACGCTCCCTATCGGCAGGGCTCCCTGCGCAAAGAGGCCGGTAAGCTGGGGAAATCCATTCTGGTGTATGAGACAGGGGAGAGCCTGCGCTTCGATGAGAAGGGAATCAACCTGGGGATAGAAGGTACCTGCCGGGTGCTGCACCACCTGGGCATGATGGCCAATTTTACAGAGCCCACCGAGCCGAGCGTGGTCTGCATGAAGGATATCTGGCTGCGTGCTAAAAATGCAGGCCTGTGGCGTACCTTCATCAAAATAGGGGACCACGTGAAGAAGAACCAGCAGATTGGCAGTATCACCGACCCATACGGGGAGATGGAGGTGAGGCTGAACGCGCCGGCTACCGGCTATGTGGTGGGGCTGAATAATATGCCGGTTGTGAATCAGGGAGATGCACTACTGCACATTGCATTCTAAATTTGCCTATTCTTAATTACAAGGGGAGGACTATCTATAATAGATAGCCCTCCCTTTTTTTATAAATACAAAAAGGCTATATTTAAATATCTGCTAAAATTATCTCAGGATCCGGGAGGTACACACTCATATATAAACACAAAAGCTAATGAAGTTCTTAAATAGTTGTAGTGTTAAGAAGATCAGGGTTTCGCTACCCGTTTTGCTTGTGGTTGTCGTTGTCCTATTTTGTGCAGGCTTGATGGTAGGGGAGTCAGTAGCTAGGTTTATTTATAACATCACACACTAACTTAAGGAGGTGGAGCAACTTTCCTCTCTAGATATGAACTGTAAAATTATAAACCCATGAAGCTGATAAAGTATTGTGCCGGCAAGGAGAGCAAACTGTCTCGTGCTCTGGTAGTAACTTTTGCTATACTTTTTATATACTTCGCAGGAGAAGCAGTAGGCGAGTTTCTGTATCACATTACCCACTAAGCTTGTGAATCACCATAAAAAGCGAAGGCCTTGCTACAATGAGCAAGGCCTTCGCTTTTTATACGTTTACTGCTGTGTAAAGCCTAAGCAGTTAGAACACGTAACGCACGTGCAGGGCAGTATCCCAGAAGCCGCCGCCGCGCGGGATGTTCAGGTATGGCTTGATGTCTGCACCAATGGTGAACGGAATATCACGGATGTAGTACTCGAGGCCGAGTATACCGTCTATCCCTAGACCCACTACATGGTCGTTGTGGTAGTGTTTGTGGCCGCGGTCGTAGTAGTAATGCCCATCGTGGATACCGATATGGCCGCCCAAACCGTAGTACCACTGCAGGCCACGGGCGTTAAAAGCCTGCGCATGCTTCTCGTAAAGAACCGTGATCACGGTACCTCTGTACTTAAAGCTGGTGCTGATGATGCCCTCAATAGCGGCGTCGCTCTTAATAAAATGCTTTACAGTGAGGCCGGAGGCGGCGCCCCCTCTGAAACCGATACCGGTTGAGTAACCACTGCTTTGCGCCTGCGCGCCAAAGGCAAAGGAAAGCACTAAAGCTAGTGCAAATGAAATGCGGATAAAAGTTTTCATGTAATGGTTAAAAGTTGAAAGACTGCAGAAGCCACGACTGGAACCTGTGCCATGGCGGCTGCAAAATTAAAACTTCTAACGTAGCAAAAATATAATATTGTGTGCGTGGCCTAACTTTTCGCCTCCTGTTTGTAGTCCTGCAGGTAGGCCGTTTTGCTGGTGCGGCGGCCAATCAGCTTAAAAAAAGTTATAAAGCCTTGCTCGTCAAGCTGTAGGGCCTTGGCGAAGGGGTCCTCTTCCTCGGCGTTTTCATAGTCCTTTATGTACTGCTCCCGCACCAGCGTCGCCTCCTCCAGTTCGGCAGCAGCTTCTATCTCTACCAGTCCTGTTTTCTCCCAGAGCTTTCGCCACCAGTCTATCGTGTGGATAAAGTACCAGTAGTTCTGGTAGTCCTCGCGCAGAAAATCGGGCACCTGCTCCAGCGTCTCCACCTCCTGGGTAAAGCACACATCCACAATGGCGATGTGTCCACCGGGCTTGATAAAGCGGGCTATGTAGGGCAGGTACTTCTCATCAGTGCCGAAATAGGTATAGGAGTCCACCACAATGACGGCATCAAAATACTCCTCGTCGAAGTGCAGGGAGCGGGAATCAGCCTCCAGCGGTATCACCTGGTCAGCACAACCAGCCTGGCAGATACGCTGGTAATTATCACTGGCAGGTATGGCGGTGTCCACGGCCCACACCGTAACCCCAAACTCCTTCGCCAGAAATATGGAGCTGATGGCCTTGCCGCAGCCCAGATCCAGTACGCGCATGCCCGGCTGCAGGTTCAGCGACTTGGTGAGGCTCTCGAGGTTAAAAAGCACGTTCTCGCCCATTGAATGCTTGCGTACCCAGTTGGGTTCGTACCGTGAGGCTTTGGGAAATGCCCGGTGCAGGTGTTGTGAAGGTTGCATAAACTACAGGATGTACCTGCCTGCAGCTTACGATAAGCTCATGCTATAGTTTGTGCCCATGTGGGCAATTTCATCAGAAGGATGAATGTGAACGCCCTTTTGGTCCTGGGAAGCAGCGTAAAGCATGGCCTTGGCCACATCCTCGGCCTCTATTGGTTTGTACTTTTCCAGCGGGCCTATCATCAGGGAGCTTAGGGGCTTCATGATCTTACTGGCCAGTTCCTCGCCGGTGCGTTCCTCCTCGCGGCTGCCCAGCAGCAGGGACGGGCGGAAGATATGCACCGTGTCATAGCCAAGCTGCTGCACGTCGTGCTCCATCTGCCCTTTTACCTTGTTGTAGAAAAACAAAGAACCCGGGTCAGCGCCCATGGCGGAAACGACCAGGAACTGCGACGCACCCTTGTTTACGGTGAGCTCTGCCAGTTGCACCACATAGGTATGGTCTACTTTGTAGAAGGCTTCCTTGGATCCGGCCTTTTTCATGGTAGTGCCCAGGCAGCAGTAAATATCGTCGGCGGCCAGCTCAGAGGCGTAGCTTTTCAGCCTGTCAAAATCAACCTTTTGCTGGTCCAGCTTGGGGTGGATCAGGGGCAGGTCGTGGCGGCCAACAGAGATCACCTGGCTGTACCTGTTGCTCTTGAGGAGCAGGTTCAGGCAATGCCCCCCCACCAGACCGCTTGCGCCAGCTATCAGTGCATTACGTGTTCTTTGCATAAAGACTTTGGCCTATGCAGAGAGTACGTTCTTTATAGCTATATAGTCTAAAAAATATAAAATTTTCACGGATAAGTTATTGTTTTGCGGCGACTGGAATGTATGCGATACGTTATCAAAGTACTTATCGCGCAGCACGTTGCTTCGGTCCTGAATAGCATTTTTCCAAACAATGCGCAGTTCGCTGCCCGGGGCAAAGCGCCAGCTGTACACCAGGTCTATGTTAAAGGCATTGTAGTTGATGTCCCTGAACTTCGCCTGGTCGGCCGCGGCCGATTGCAGCAGCCCGTCTTCCGTCAGCTCGTAGAACTGCTGGTAGGCCGCTCTGGACCAGTAGTGGCGCAGGTTCAGGGTAAGGCCCGTGAACTCGTTGAAGATGTAGGCGCCCGAGAGCCTGGTGGTAAAGGTGGTTACCGTGCGGTCTCCGAAGATGATGCGGCCCGCTGCGTCCTTGCCGGCGTATCCGATGTCGCGGTGCTCGATCTTGTAGTCGTTGTTGTTCACGAACGAGAACTTATCGTTTACCCGGAAGCGGGGGCTGAAGCCGATCCACCAGCTGGTCTGGTCGTAGCGGTTGGAACGCCAGAAGCCTGTGGAGGCGTCAAGTGCTACGCGTCTGCGGTAATCGGTGCTGATGCCGACGTTGGTCTCGTAGGCAGGAGGGCGAATGAAGACCTGCGGAAAGGTGCGGGCCTCAAAGAAGTCGTGCATGTCGCCGGGCCTTACGCCAAAGCGCCAGTAGGCGCTCAGGAAGTTCGGAAAGCGCACGCTCGAGCTACCGTTCACCGATAGGTTGACGAACTCACGCGGGGCGTACAGCATGCTGTGGTTCACGCTCAGGCTGTTGTTCCAGGACAGGAACCTCCAGATTGGCTGGTAAAAGTTGTAGCTGATGCTGGCGCTGGAGCTCATCTCGTTGTTGTTCTGTAGGTACCCCAGGTCATTTATGTCGTAGGTGTCCGACTCCACGTTATGGCTCAGGCCATACTGCAGGTTGCCGCTTACCTTGGCCAGGTTTACATTGTACTGGTGGCCGAGCGTAACGCCGTCTTTTATGCCATCGCCGTCTGTGTCTTTCCCGTAAAGCTGGCTCAGGTTGCCACCGGCCCGAAGGGCATACGTGTTGGAGTTATCGGCAAAGCGGAGCTGCAGGCCTGATACGTTCGCATCGTAAAAGCCCCTGGAGCGGGTAACGTTCGTGTTGGTGAAGGTTACGAACGAGTTGCGCGGCAGCGTCTGGTCCAGCACAAACACACTGTAGTTCGAGAACGGGTCGGTCAGCACCTCCCGTGTATCGCCAGAGGCGGAGTCCTCCACAGTGGCGTACATGTTCTTGGTGAAGGCATTGAACACGCCTATTCCCAAGCCTTTCCGTGTACGGCCCGATACCTTGGCCGCGTTCAGCAGCTGCGTCACGCTCGGGTTCTCCTTTATCTCCTCCCCGTCGGTGAGGGTGTTCCCTACCCTGTGGTAATCAATGGGGGTGGCGCCGATGCGCCGGGAGTAAAAGAGGCCGGCCTTGTTGAACAGTTCCGTCCCTTCGGTGAAGAACTGGCGGTTTTCGCTGAACTTTACCTCAAAGGGGCTAAGGTTGAGCACCTGGTTATCCGACTGCGTCTGCCCGAAGTCCGGGATCAAAGTTACATCCAGGGTAAAGGCATCGTTGATGCCGTATTTCACGTCCATTCCCCCGTTAACGGAGTGGCTTACGTCGCGCTGGCCCTCGGTCTGGCTGGGGTAGTGGTTCACGTAGCCCGACACGTAGGGCATGAACTGCAGGCGCACCGGCGACTCGATGCTTTCAATGCCAATGGCCCGCCCCTCCTGGTTCACAAAACCCTCCACCGAGTTATCCACGTGGTTCCAGTAAGACTTTTCGCGGGTGCGGCGGATCACGCGCATAAAGTTCACCCCCCAGGTCTGCACGTCTGCCTTCGGGAAGCGGATGGCGCCGTAAGGGATCTTCATCTCTACGGTCCAGCCCTGGTCGTGCCGCTTCACGCTGCTGGCCCACACGGCATCCCAGTTCCTATCCTCCTGGCCCTGCGATATTTTGATGTCCGTCTGCACCCCGGCGGCTGACACCAGAAAGGCAAAGGCGTTCTGCTTATCGTTGTAGGTATCCAGGTATACGCCAAACATATCGGAGTTATTCTCGCCTGAGTCGCGCTCTCCCAGCTGTGTAAGCACGGAATCAGGTGCCGTGTCGTGCAGTAAGGCGCCTATGTACACCGCCTCGTTGTCGTAGAGCATATACACCTCCGTTCTCTGCGACGAGGGCCTGCCGTTCAGCGGGTCGAAGCGCACGAAGTTGGTGGCGGCAGGTACCTGCTGCCACACCTCAGGCTCAAGGTGGCCATCCAGCACAGGCGCGGCGGTTGCGCGCATGGCCTTCATGGTTTTTATTTTGCTAAGGGACTCTGTGTCAGATCCTGAGCCTTTTGCACTGCCTGCAAAAAGGCCCAGCATAAGTGCTATGGGTAGTATTTTGTTGAACATAGTTCGTAGCCACGCCTGGTGAGGGCGCCGCTTGGGTTAGGTGAGTTGCTTAGGTTTAGGTTGTGTTAGGTTCGGGTGCGTTTGCCTGATTTGCTCCGGTTAAACTAGCCGGATGCTGTCTTCGGCGATCTGGATTTTGCCTGCCTTATACAGGCCGCCGATGGCGCGCTTAAACGTTTTCTTGCTCATGCCCAGGGTCTGGTAAATGTCCTCTGGGGTGCTGCTGTCGGAGAGGGGGAGCCAGCCGCTGCCCTGCCTGAGCACGCGCATGATCTTGTCGGAGGCCTCGTCAGACTCGGTCTTCTGCGTGGTGCCTGGCTTACGCAGGGTCACGTCAATCTTGTTGTCGGGCCTGATCTGCTTGATGTAGCCGGTGGTTCTGTCGCCCAGGCGCAGGTCCTGGAACACCTCGTTCTTATACAGGATGCCCATGTAGGCGTTGTTGATGATGACCTTGATGCCGATTTCGGTGAAGCCCGCTACCAGCAACTCCACTTCGTCTCCTTCGGAAAGGCGGATGTCCTCGTTGTGCAGGTACTTGCCCAGCTTTGAGGTGGCCACCACCCGGTCAGTGGTCTCATCCAGGTACAGGTATACGCAGTAGGTGCGGCCCACCCGCATCTTGTCCTTCTGGTTGTTGAGCGGCACCAGCAGGTCTTTCTCCAGGCCCCAATCGAGGAAGGCGCCAAAGGGTGTCACATCCTTGCAGGTAAGGCAGGCAAACTCGCCCACGGTAGCATACGGCTCCAGGTTGGTGGCGATCAGGCGGTCCTCGGAGTCGCGGTACACGAACACCCGCACTTTATCGCCTACTCTTGCCCCTTCGGGCACGTACTTGTTCGGTAGCAGTATGTCGCCGTCTTCAGAAGTCAGGTATACCCCAAAATCTACTTCACGGGCTATCTCCAGCTCGTTATAATTGCCTAAATCTACCATGGTTTTGTTTGTGTAAGAATGTGTTGGGTGTGAGACAAAGCCTCTCTTACAAATTTAACGAAAAGCAGGTTTGGGTAAAAGTTGCAACAACAGATAAATAGCAATTAGCTATATATTTTTAGAAAAGTTTAATGCAGAGCCGGTTAAGTATACTTTATCCGTATGTATGCATACGTTATGGCGCTTTTAAAACAGAGAAAGCAGCCCTTGCACAGACTGCTTTCCCAGAGTTTACACAAGTGTACAGCGGCTAGGCTTTTGCCTTGGCTGTAGACTTCTTAGTTGATGTTCTCAAACCGGTCTTGCCGTCTGAGGGTTTTGTTTCCTCTTCCATGATATCCTCCGGTTTGGCGATCAAGCCTATAGATAAGCCATCCTCGCCCAGGAAGTGCTCAATGTGGTGGCAACGATCCTCTGTTTTCAGCAGGATGGCCTCCAGCAGCGACTTTGTGGCGAAGTCTTCCTGCTCCAGCGCCACTTTAATGGACTTGCGCAACTCTACTGCAATCGTCTTCTCATCCTCCATGTCCTTCTGGAGCATTTCACGGATACGGTATACACCTTCCTCCTCATGCTGCAGGTAAGATAGCTCCAACTGCTTGGCAGGATGGCAGGTCGGGCAATAGCCCATCACCGTCAGGCGCTCCGCAATGGCGTCATACTGCTCATGTATCTGGTTGTAATGATCCTCAAAGAACAGGTGCAGGTCGCGGAACTGCGGGCCTTCTACCACCCAGTGGTGCTTGTGGTACTGGTTATATAGAGTAATGAAAGAGGACAGGTGCCGGTCCAGCTCTTTGGCTATCTTCGTGGCGGTGTCTTTTGTTAAACCTACCGGGTTCCCATCATACGTTGCTTTCTCTCGTAATTTTTTCATAGTATGTTTCTTGTATTCACGTTAGTTATACATACTATATAAACAGGCAGCCGCCGAAAAAGATACAAGAAATTAAGATTACCTGAAGTCGGCCACCCCGGGGCGGGAGAATCGGAAGTCTGTAAAGTCATAGTAAGGCCGTGAGGATTCGAAGACCCTGAAGTTGTTAAAGTCCTCGTTTAGTGGTAGCTGCGGGTAATAGCTGAACAGGATCTGGATGGTGCTGAACGAGAGGTACTCGTTGCGGAACCGGAAACCGACGCCATACCCGCGGTAGGGGGTGTTCTTGAACGGGGAGCTCTGGTTGCCCGTGGAGAGCCAGGCCAGGTCGGCGAAGACCACAGTGGCCAGCTTGAAGCCAAACAGCGAGAAGGGGGTATAGAGGTTTGCCTCATAGTTGAACGTGACACGCCTGTTGCCGCGCAGCAGGTCAGACCGGAAGCCCCGCAGTCCGTTCTCGTTGTTGATCGAGAGCAGCTCCTCGGGGTTGCGGTTGATGCCAAAGGTGGCGCGCCCCCATAAAAAGTGCCGCAGCTTCCAGTTGCCCCACTCCGACAGCTTTGTAAAATACAGGCTCTCCAGGTCTAGCACGCCTTGCTCCCACTCGCGGTTGTGCAGGAAAGAGCCATAGGAAGCACGGGCATAGAGGTAGCCGAAGCTGTTGCTGTACTTGCCAAAGGAGGTAGAGGCGCCATAGTACTGGCGGTCTCTGATATCGCCTTTCTCGTAGCCGGCCGTGAAGGAAATCAGGGTGCCGGCCGGGATATCCTCGGTGCGGCCAAAGCCAAACAGGTAGCGGTCTTTGTAGTATTTCCGGACACTGTAGCCAAGACTCCCCAGGATCAGCGTGTTGCTCTGGAAGTTATCCGTGGGCACGGTGGTGTAGTCTGTGTCGATCACGCGCAAGCCGGTAATCAGACGCCCCCGCGACTCGTAGCCCAGGTGGTAGGACTTGAACGTGAAAGACCGGCCAAGCCAGGCATCGCGGCGGGAGTAGCTGAGGTCGCCAAAGCGCTGCACGGTGTCTTCCGGGGTGGGGGGGAGCAGTATCCGCTCGTCTATCCAGCTCAGGCCAACGGCGCCTGCATACTTGGTGTTGCGGGCAAAGAAGTCGCGGCGCAGGAAGGCGCTCTTTTCCTTATAGAAATTCTCATTGATGTAAACCGCGTCGGCTGAGATGTAGCTTCTGCCGATGTTCTCCACCGTGTACTCCCCCGACACCTCCCATGGGCGTGGGCGGTTCATGTTGAACCTGTAGCTGCCTCGTACCTGATGGCCCTGTCCCAGGAAGTTTAACTCCCGAAGGGCAATCCGACCGGAACCTGACGAGGGGGAATAGGAGCCGGAGCCGCCCAGGCTGAAGATGTCTTTGGTGATCACCACTACATCCACGCTGTCATCAGATGTGGTTTGCTCGCTCACCACAATGCGGGCATCTAGCAGGTAGTCCGTCTGGCGAAGCAAACGCTCCGACTCGACGAGGGCCAGCGGCTCGAGCGGCTGGTTTTTCCGGAAGAGGAGTTTGTTGCGGATCAGCCCGCGGCCTGTTTTGACGTGCAGGGAGTTCCCCGCCTTCTCAAAGAAGTTCCGCGGCACCCTGGCCGTGTCATGTATGGAGTAGCCAAACGCATCGAGGGTGATGATCTCGACGTTCCTTACCACTTTATAGTTGTGCTTTTCATACTCCCGTTGGATCAGCTCCGCGTCCATGCCATACACTTCCTCCTCTTTGCGGTCAAACACGAGCACGGCCTTGAGCAGCTTGCCCATGATCGTCTTTCGCTCCGACATCTGCCGCAGGTTCTCGATGATACGGGCGTCAAAAGCCTGTTTAACTGTATCGGTGCGCGTAGAGTCGGGCTTGGAGCTTACCTGTGCCTGGCATACCCCGGCCACAAGCCACAGCGCGCCCAGAAGGCACACGAGTCGCAGGTGCTTGTAAAAGGGCGGAGCGTATGGCATAGGTAGTGGCAAATAGAATAAGCTACAGCTTCAGCCTCCTAATATAACGCTTTATGGGTGCATTCGTGATACCTGGCCTCCACAAAAGCGGTTTTGCGCTTGGTTCCATATTCGGATAGTGCCATAATGAGTATGTTATTGCTGCTAATATTTTTAGTTATTAACACCTGTTGATAATCCTGTGTAAAAATTAATACTAATTTCTTTGGCTATACTTGCTCGGGTTTAGTATCTTTAAACCGATTTAAGCACAGTGGAATACAAGTATGGAAGACAGGGTAATTGAGAAACTAAAGATATTAGCAGATGCGGCTAAGTATGATGTTTCCTGCTCGTCCAGCGGTGGTAAACGGAAAAATGAGAACAAAGGCTTGGGAAATGCTGAAGGGATGGGAATCTGCCACAGCTTTACCGAGGATGGACGCTGCGTGTCGCTGCTGAAGGTCCTGCTGACTAACCACTGTATTTATGACTGCGCCTACTGCGTTACCCGCAAGAGCAACGACGTGAAGCGCGCGGGCTTTACCGTGCAGGAGGTGGTGGACCTGACCATCAACTTTTACCGGCGCAATTACATTGAGGGGCTGTTTCTGAGCTCCGGTATCTTCAAAAGCTCGGACTATACCATGGAGCGCCTGGTACGGGTGGCGAAGAAGCTGCGGCAGGAGCACAAATTTAACGGGTACATCCACCTGAAAACCATACCTGGTGCCAGTGAGGAGCTCATAAAGGAAGCCGGCCTCTATGCCGACAGGCTGAGCGTGAACATTGAGTTGCCGTCGGAGATGAGCCTGAAGACGCTGGCACCGGAGAAGAACTACGCGGAGATTCTGCAGCCGATGGGCAACATCAGGCAGCAACTGATACAGACAAAGGAAGAGCAGAAGCTGTTTAAAGCTGCCCCTTCGTTTGCGCCTGCCGGGCAAAGCACGCAGCTGATCGTGGGGGCCTCCGCCGAGAACGACCACCAGATCCTGCAGCTCTCAAGCCAGCTGTACAAGGATTATAGCCTGAAGCGGGTGTACTACTCGGGCTATGTGCCCGTGAGCAGCGACAACCGTCTGCCGATCATCTCGGAGCCGCCCATTATCCGGGAAAACCGCATTTACCAGGCCGACTGGCTCATGAGGTTCTATGGCTTTGAGGCAAAGGAAATAGTGGATGAGCTGAACCCGCACCTGGACCTGGACATTGACCCGAAGCTGGGCTGGGCCCTCCGCAACCGCCATGCCTTTCCGGTGGAGGTAAACACGGCTGACTACGAGATGATTCTGCGGGTGCCGGGAATCGGGGTGAAGTCGGCGAAAAAGATCGTATCGGCGAGGCGGTTCACCCCGCTCAGCTTTGAGCACCTGCGGCAGATGGGGGTGGTGCTCAAGAGAGCCAAGTACTTTATCACCTGCCAGACGAAGAGCCTGCAAAGGCAGGAGTATGACTCGCAGCAGATCCGCAGAAAAATCTTGTTTGGCGACGGCTCTGTGCGAAGCGCACTGCTGACGCAGCAGCTGGACCTGTTTAAACAAGTAGGGTAGGAAAGAGGGAAGAACTGAACCATGTCTGCAGCAGAAAAGAAAACAACCACATCTATACATACTTCCAAACCAATCCAACCAAAGAAAGTGATCATCATGAGAAAAAACCAGAAAGTAGCCCGCGTGTCCCTATACTGCAAGCTGAACATGCTGGTGCCGCAACTGCAAAATCTTTCTGCCAGAATGCAATCTGAGCCTGCTGATAAAGGGCGTAACGGCTATAGTACAACTAAATAACACAGCCTGTAGCGTGTATCTCTATACCTATGACGGCACATTTGAGGGGCTGCTGACGCTGGTTTTTGAGGCTTATGAGCGTAAGGCCTGGCCTACCAGCATAGAGCAGGAGCACCTGGCGCAGCCAGGCATGTTCGGCGAGACCATAGCCGTGGTAACCGATGCGCAAAAGGCAGGGCGAGTGTGGCAGGGGCTGGAGAAAAAGCTGTCGGTAAGGGCGCTGCAGGAGCTTTACCACACCTACCTGTGGGAGCAGACTGGCTTCGAAAAGGTGATCTTCGACTATGTGAAGCTGGCTTTCGATACTGCGGAAAGCATCGAGGGCAATTACGCTGCGCCCTGTGTGCTGCAGGTGCAGCAGGCGGCCAAGCAGGTGCACCGCGAGAAGCACCGGATGGAGGCCTTCGTGCGCTTTCAGAAAACGGCGGATGAGCTTTTCTATGCCACAATATCCCCCGATTTCAATGTGCTCCCGCTTATAATCAGGCACTTTCGGAGCAGGTATGCGGACCAGCGGTGGGCTATTTACGATTCTGGCCGCCGCTACGGAGCCTATTATGACCTGGAGACGGTTTCGCTTATTAACTTGGAAGTGCCGCAGCATCAGGGCAATACGGCCATACCAAAAGAACATCTGGCTGAGGAGGAAGATAAGTACAAGCTGCTCTGGCAGGTGTATTTCGATAACGTGAACATACCAGAGCGTAAAAACCCGAAGCTGCACCAGCGGCACATACCCAAGCGCTACTGGAAGTACCTCTCGGAGAAGCAGCCGCGCATGCTGCGCTAAAAGCTTCTTCTACAGCAATCTGTGCAACTTGTGTTAATTTTAGATGAAAATTGCACTCGTTCTGCAACTATTCTTCCTAAAAATACGTTTAAAGTAATATATATCACTTTAATTGTACTGCAGACGGGGCTTTTGGTTATACGATACGCTACTATAATCAGGGGTGCTCGCTGTGTTAACTAATATTCTATCATGAACACACGCGTACGAAAGAAACTCATTCAAGTAGCTCGCGGTAGAGCACATCTAATGTCTTTCCAAAACCTTATTTACGAAGCTGAACTTGGCCTGAACCTGGAGAACCCCCATGAGAAATCTATGCTGGTGGAGGTAATCGATGAGATTTCAGAAAGAGAGCATGCCGAGGGCCGCCCTTTGCTGAGCAGCCTGGTGCGTGTAAAAGGCCAGAAGAACCAGGGTGATAACTTCTTCAGGTTATGTGAGCGCCTGGGCTATGGCAGCTGGAAAGACCTCAAGCGCAACTCAAAATTTATCGAAGAGCAGCGCGAAGCTTGCCGTGAGTTCTGGCAAGACGGCCAAAACTTTTCATCCTTCCTATAATTGATTGGCGGAGCGGCAGTGCTGCCCTCACTCCCTAGGCTGTCGCTCCCCTTTTTTATTTAACCTGCACGTTTTTAAACAAACCCTCTGAGGTTAAGCTACCCCGCACATAAATCTTGTACACGAGCGGGAAAATAATGCCTTTGCCTACCGGTACATACTCTAACTCATCGGCATAATAAGGGTACACAATACCTTCATCTGTACCGGGTTTGGAAGAGGTAAGCACCTGCCCATTTTCCTCATCCACAAACAGGTCAAGCGAAAGAGCCGGGTTTTCCGGGTCCGTGACACGCACAATATCCACCCCACGGTCGTTGTAGATCGTGCTTCGGACGTACCTGAACTGTAGCTGCTCGTCTTGTAGCATAGGGATAAAGTTGTAGAAGAAAGTCCGCTCCAGCGCCGCCTGCTCTTCCTGCGGCAACGGTTTCCGCTGCCCCTGCTCAATGAGCCAGGCCCCGTCTTTCCCGATTTTCTTGATTACCGGACCCTCGGGTGTCTGAGTAGACGTGCTGATGTAGCGGTTTCTAAGATCAATGGTATAAACGGCCGCTGAGGTGATGGTGCTGTCGGAGTTGGGCACGTAGGTGGTACGGACAAGCGTGTAGTTGAATTGCCTGAGTTGCTTTACCGCTTTTTCACCACCAAAAGCCTTGGCCATGCGCGTCCTGATTTCCGCCCCTTTTTGCAGCCCCTCGCTGGTTTGGGCCATCAGGCAGGTATAACAGCAGGTAAAAAACAGTAGAAGAAGATTTTTCATAGTGTGCTTGTTTGTCAATCAGATACAAGTATACTTTTTCTGCCTGAAAAAATTTTGGGAAATACCTGCGTCTTTTCAAAAGTGCCTCCGTCCTCAGGGTGTAAATAAAGAGAAACCCTCAAAAGAGATAAGGCCATGAAAAGATTTCACGTAAACGTAAGAGTAAAGAACCTGCAGGAGTCAACTGCATTTTATACTGCCCTGTTTGGAGCAGAGCCCACCGTACTAAAGGAAGACTATGCCAAGTGGATGCTGGACGACCCGCGCATCAACTTCGCCATATCGCTGCACCCGGAGAATGCCGGCATAGAGCACCTGGGCATACAGGCCGAGAGTGAGGAAGAGCTGGCAGAAGTATACGGCCGCTTGAAGGAGGCCAAGGGCAAGATACGGGAAGAAGGCAAATGCACCTGCTGCTACGCAAAATCAGAAAAATCCTGGATCACGGACCCGCAGGGCGTAGACTGGGAAGCTTTCTATACTTTCGGGGAGGCTACCGTTTACGGCGAAGGCGCGAATGCCAGAACAACCCAACCAGAAACAGCGCAGGCCATTTAGTACAAAATAAAACATAGTTGTAGCGAGACCGGCAGGTGTATTTTATACCTGCCGATCTCGCTTTATTTCTGTATTATTCGTTTATTTAGGTATGGAAAACTGCTGCAACAAACCCGACCCAAGCCACCAGCCAGACGACAGCTGTTCGGCGGTGGCTCCTGTGTTCCTGGCTTACGAGGCTCAATTAAAGGGCTTTGTGCAGAAGCGCATTATCGATAAGGATGAGGCCAATGACATTCTGCAGCAGCTTTACCTGAAAGTATACAAAAACTGTGAGCAGCTGCAGGAGGTGAAGAACACCAAAGCCTGGCTGTACCAGATCACCCGCAACGCGGTGTACGACTTTTTCCGGGAGAACAGCCGCCGTCAAAGTATAGCCGACCTGGACCTAACAGAAGGAGAACTGCCAGAAGACACCCGCCACGAGGTAGAGGCCCTGGTAGAGCCGCTAATCAACCTGTTGCCACCGGAGTATGCCGAAGCCCTGCGCCTGAGCGAACTGGAGGAAGTAAGCCAGAAAGAGATTGCGGAGCGGCTGGGGATTTCCTATTCCGGGGCCAAGTCGAGGGTGCAGCGGGGGCGTGAAAAGCTGAAGGCGCTGTTCATGGAGTGCTGCCACCTGGAATTCAGCCACGACGGGCAGGTGATCGGCGCCAGCGTGAAGGAAAGCTGCAGGCCGCTGAAGCATCTGGTGAGGAATTAGGAGGCATTACTGTAATACTGAGTTAGACTGCTTGAGGAATTATCCTCAAAACTTGTACCTGACCTGCGCCTTCACATCCGACCTCCTGGGACCTTCAATCGTCTCCAATCCAGAGCCTATCGTGTCCTGGTTACGGTAATGCGTTAGCCCATACTTTACCCAAATATCCAGTTGCCGAAGCGGACGGAACTGCAGAAGGGCATATAGCCGGGTGCCTCTGCCGCTGAAGGCAGGTATGGCAAAGGCATACAGTACATCGCGCTCATAGACGTACTGGCGGGTGTCGTAACTGTCGGTGTCGAAGATGGCATAGCGGGTGCTGAGGCGGATGTTCCCCCAGTTAAAGTTGATGTCCTGCGCGATGAGGTAGCCTGTTTGCTGCGGCGACTCCTGCTCATAGCTGCTGAACTGCACCCGAGATTTAAGTGTAACGGTTTTGGCTGGGGCAAACTCGTAGTACAGCAGGTAGTTTCTGCGGAGCGCCTGCGCCACATAATCTATGCTGGTGGTGTTGTTAGCCATGTTCAATCCCTTGCTCTCCGTGCGGAACTGTGCATACAGCGTACCCTGGCGGGAGGGTTTGAACAGGAGCCGCACGAGGTACTCATCTCCCTGTGAGGGCGCATCCACACGGTAGCGCAGCCAGGGAAACCGGAAGCGGTCGTAGTAGGCTGTGATCTCCCATTTGGGCAATGGCTTTACCTTGATGCCGGTGTAAAAACCGCGCTCGTTGATGTTGCGGGTGGCTTCGCCGAAGGCGTTACCATATAAGGTATGGAAGTGGCGGGCGTAATTGCGGTACAGCATCGCCAGCTCTACTTTGTTTGACAGGTTGGCGACAAGGCCGTTTACCGTACCCACACCGCCACTTTTACTCACAGCCGTTTCCCCAAACAGGTATACATTCTGCCAGGTATAGCTGTAGTTGGTGCCGATGTTATAATTCTGTGTGCCTCCGAACTCGAACCGCTGATAAGGCGCTCCTGCTTTTCGTATCGGTGAACTGTAGCTGGTGCCCAAAGCGGTAAGGCCTAGCGTAAGGGTTCTGTCTCTTGACTGATAGCTGATGTTACTGCCGTAGATCTGTTCTTTTACCCGCCCTTTGTTGGCCAGCTCGGTTGGGGTGCGGTGAAAGCCGGAGGTTTGGATGCCGGAGAAAAAATCGTTGAAGGTTTGCAGGGTGTCCAGCTGCTCCTGCAGGTTGGCGTCTACCCGTTTGTTGGAGTAAAAGCCGGTCACGTCCACCTGGCCAAGTGTATAGGTAACCGCAGCACCCCTGAAAAAGGCATATTCCAGTACCGAGCTGTAAGGCCGTATGCCCAGGTTGGCCCTGCTGACGGTGGTAATAGTTTCGCTGCCTTTGCCTACGCTGTAGCCGGAGGAGAGCAGCAAGCCCTGCCCGATCTGGAGCTGGTAATCCCCCAAGGCGATGGCTTTAAACCTGCCCTGGTTGTATAGCTGCAGGTGCGCCGAGTAAAAGTCAAATCCATAGCGCCGGGTACTAGGGTCCCAGATAAACTCCTCGCCGGCATCTTTCTCGGCTGTAACCCCAAAGCTGTAGTCGCGGGTGTGGCTGATGCGGTAACGCAGAAATAGCTTTTCCGGAGAACCCAGGTAACGGCTACTGGAGCGGCTGCTCGTGTCTGCAGGGGTATAGCCCCGGCGCTCCTGCAGCGTGCGCTCGTAGCGGAGTATAAGTGCGTTGTTGTCCTCCCCGATCATGCGCTGCCACAAAGGGCGCTGGTCTGCGTTTAAGCCGGCATCCTCCACCCTTACAAAGGGCAGCAGCTGGTAAATGGTCAGCAGGTCAAAATCGGGCACGGCCTGTAGTTCATAAATGCTCAGCAGCTTTCCGTTTTCCTCTATGTGCTTGAAAAGCGAAGCGATCTGTGGGCGGGAAAGCACAAACAGCGAAGCCAGTTCCTCAGGTGTGGTGTTGTTCAGGTCGATGGGGCGCTGGTAGTACTGCAAAAGCGTTTCATAGAAATCCTCGTAAGGCAGGTTCTCATCTTCCTGCTGCGCAAAGAGCTCCTGCACAAAAAGGTCAAAATCGATCTGTTGACGCGGGTAGTCCTGTGCCTGCAGGGGGAGGAAAAAGATAGTGCAGAGCAGGCAAAGCAGGAGTAGCTGCCTCACGGCTGACCTCCTTTCTGCAGCTGATAGGAGAGGGACAGATGGTGGCTCAGGCCTAGGAGGGTGGTGGAGCCGAGGGCATAGGCTACCTGCAGGTGCCTTGCCCGGAAGCCAAGGCCATACGTGAGCCTGTTGGTAAGGGTGCTAAAGCCGCTGCGTAAGGTCAGCTTCTCCTGCAGCAGCTGGTACTCTATACCTGCTTTGAAGTCTGCATCATGCTCAATGTGCTTCTCTGTTTCCATGGCCAGCAGCAGCTTTTGGTAAGGGCGGTAAGCAAGGCCGGCTTTCATAACCGTTGGCAAGCGTTCATCCTCAAAAGCGGCGAGCTTTGCCTGGTTCAGGTTATAGGCGTAGGCGCCAAAGTACAAATCCGGGATGATCTCGGCCTGCCCGCCGACAGAGAGGGCAATTGCTTTTCTGCTGCCATAGCCTTTCACCGATACCTGCCATACATCCACTTTAGCCCCTAGACTAAACTGCCCCAGTTTGTGTGCGGCTCCCAGCCCGATGTGCTGCTGGCTGTACAGCTCATCTCCGAAGCGGCTCAGGCTTAAACCGTAATTGCCATACCTGGCTGTCGGGTACACAGCCTGCAGGGCCACGGTGGTGAAGGCTCTCATACCGAACCTGTTCTCCGCGTAAGCGCCCAAGGCAGGTTGCTCCAGGCTGGCTATGCCGGCCACATTGTTGTTTAGCGCCCACAGGTCTGGCAAAGTTACCGAGGCATTCCCCATAGCTGCCGCACGTGCTCCATAAGGCGCATCAGCCTGGGCCTGTGCAAAAACGGGTGCTAAGCAAAGTATAACGTAAGCGTGTAGTTGTAGAAGTTCCTTTATTCCATTCACTAGCTAACTTGTACTTTATGAAGTATAGGTGTACGGAGATAAAGAGGGTTAAGTATAAATAAGTGATAGATTTTTTAGCTTATGCAAAGCTGTGGTACCATGGCATGGCTTATCCGGCAGCCGGGAAAAACAAAAAGCGCTGAGGATGCCCCCAGCGCTTTTTACCTATAAGTTAAGCAGCTGCTTAGTCTTTTACTTGCAGTTTTACTTTAGCCTTGCCCTGCTTTTTCTCAACCTTGAACTCTGTTTTGCCAGCACGAAGCTGCTCTTTAGCCTCTTCTACAGTGGCCTCCAGAAGTTCCGCCTGAGGCGTCTGAGGTTTCGCCTGTGCAGCGGCAGCATCACCGGCGCCCGGGCTGTCTGTTTGCACGATCGTCATCTCGTTGATCAGGTTGGTCGCACCAGCGTATTTGTCGATGATGAACAGCAGGTAGCGTGAATCCATGTTGATGCAGCGCTTGTAATCCGGGTCGTACACCAGGTCACCAGTCATGGCTTCCCAGTTGCCGTCAAAGGCCAGACCGATCAACTCACCGCGACCGTTGATCACCGGAGAACCGGAGTTACCACCCGTGATGTCGTTGTCGGTGATGAAGTTAACCACCAGCTCGCCTTTGGAGTTGGCATAGCGGCCATAGTCTTTTGCCTGGTACAGCTGGCTCAGTTTAGCTGGCACTACGAACTCCTCGTTGTTCGGGTCTTCTTTCGCCATCACACCATCCAGTGTCGTGTAGTAGTTGTAGATCACGCCATCCTCCGGGCTATAGTCTTTCACGGCACCGTAGCTCAGGCGCAGCGTAGAGTTCGCATCCGGATAGAACACCTTGTCAGGGTTCATCTGGCGCAGACCCGCTACATACAGGCGGTTCGCTTTCTCCAGTTTCGCGTTGCTCTCAGCAAGCTTTGGCGCAATGTTGTTTCTGTAGTTGTCGATGATCGAGTTTACGATCTGGAAAGCCGGGTCATTCTCCAGTTTCTTCGCAGTCGGGTTCTTCAGGAAGTCACGCAGCTTCTGCTCTGTTACCACCACCGAGTTGCTGTAAACATGGTCGGCAAGCTTATCGAAGTTACCGTTATACTTCTTCACCATGCTCTTGAAAGTCTCTGGCTGCTGCTCCTTCGGAATATCGTTGTGATAGTACTTCATCATGGCAGCGAACACTTTCTTGTCCACCGGCATGTAGTAGTCCTTGAAGAAGGCATCCACACGTGGCTGCAGGTCTTCAACCGCTTTTTGGGCCGCGGCTTGGTTTCCGGCTTTCAGGGTATTGTACAGCGGCACCATGCGGTAAGCCATCAGCAGCGACTCCGTGCCTAACACAGCCTCGTTCAGGTAGATGCTGCCCAGGTTATACTGCTCAATGTTCTTGTAAGCCTCGTTGATGTCGCTCAGTACGTTGCCGTAAGTAGCTTTGCGTGTCGCCTCAGCATTGGCCCAGTTCTGGAACTTATCCTCGTCTACGATCTTGCCTTCGATGGTGCGCATACGTTTGATACCCTCGTTCTGGCCGATCGAGTATTTGTAGTAGTTAGACGTAGAGGCATACTTAGACGCATACTTGATGCGCGTCGCATCGCTCTTGTCCATCTCCTCTTTCCACAGGTTCAGCTTGTCGTTGCGCAGCTTGATGCGGGACTTGTTCAGCTGGTTCACCTCCAGTTTCAGGCCATGAGACGTCATGAAACGCTTCGTGCGGCCAGGGAATCCGAACACCATCGAGAAATCACCCGGCTCCTTGTCGCCGATGTTGATAGGCAGGTGGTGCTTTGGCTTGTAAGGCACGTTCTCCTTGCTGTAAGCGGCTGGCTTGCCGTCCGGAGCCATGTACACGCGGAACATAGAGAAGTCGCCGGTGTGACGAGGCCACATCCAGTTGTCTGTGTCGCCGCCATACTTCCCAACAGATGACGGAGGAGCTCCTACCAGACGCACGTCGCTGAAGCGCTCGTACACGAACAGGTAGAACTCGTTGCCGTTAAAGAAGTCGCGCACGTAAGACACGTATTGGCCGTTGTTGCTGGCTTCTTTGGCAATTGCCTGCATACGCTGTGTTACCAGCTGCGCACGCTCCTGCTCCGGGGTGTTGTTATCGATACCTTCCAGAACCTTGGCTGTCACGTCATCCATGTGGTGCAGGATGTCTACAAACAGCCCCTCGTTCGGAAGCTCCTGATCTCTGGATGTTGCCCAGAAACCGTTGGTCAGGTAATCGTGCTCAGGTGTGGAGTGCGACTGAATCTGGCCATACCCACAGTGGTGGTTGGTCAGTAGCAAGCCCTCAGGAGAAATGAACTCACCAGTACAAAAGCCGCCAAATTGCACAATGGCGTCTTTCAGGCTGGAGTTGTTTACGGAGTAGATCTCTTCGGCGGTAAGTTGCAGGCCTTGCTTCTGCATGTCTGTGTAGTTCAGACGCTTGATGAGCATCGGCAGCCACATACCTTCGTCTGCTTTCACGGCGAATGGCGTGCTCAGCGAGACTAAAAGTAAGAGTGAAAGGATTCTTTTAAGCATGTAACTTTGTTTAGATAGTTAAACTGTAGCAAAATTAGCAAAAATATTGCCGTAATTTATCTTTTGTTTGCAATATAGTTGCACTAGCATAATATGACCTGGATACTGAAGAAACTGATGCTGAGCCTGATCTGGGTGTACCAGCACATGATATCGCCGCTGACACCGGCTGCCTGTCGCTATACCCCTACCTGTTCTACTTATGCTGTGCAGGCAGTAAACAAGTATGGTCCATTCAAAGGCGGCTGGATGGCGCTGAAGCGCATTGGCCGTTGCCACCCTTGGGGCGGGAGTGGGTATGATCCGGTGAAGTAAGTGCTGGTTTGATGCTATAGTGGTACTGGCGCAAGTCTTCAGACTTGTGACTAACGATGAGGTCGGGTTTGTAACTCGACTGGCTCATAGAGCCATACTTCAGTCGCTGTCGTAATCAACCTTTGCTGGCGTAAGTGTCCGCGTGTGCCTTTATACTTTGCCGCTGTTTGCCGCAACTCGTAACAAGCTATTCTTTTTAGCTACTGTTCATCCTCGGCTTTACTTCCGGTGAGTTTCACCTTTTGCTTTGGAGCGCTCAATCGGGGAGGTTTACACCTGTGAGATTCCAGATTGCTCGCGCTGCTCGAAATGTACTGTGTTAAAAGCTCTCACTCCTGTTTTTCAAACCCAGGTATTCTGACACTCTCCCGTTCATCCTGTACATCTACCTATAGGTATAATCTTTTCTTTGGTTAGTATAAAAATGTGGGCGTTAGATTGAATTTAAGCATGTATTTTACCATATTTTAGAAATACTATATTCATACTCCTGCCTATGCTGTTATCCTTACTCCCGCACCAATGGAAAGCCGAGCTCCGATCTTCTGTTTTCAAGAAAAGCATTGCGCTTAACATTATACTTGGCCTGCTGATCCTGTACTTTGGCAGCATCTTCCTTTTCCTGGGTTTTTACCTCGATAAAATCCTCCTCAAGCTTTTCCCGGGACAGGATGTAGTGGCCACCTTCAACGGCGGGTTAGTATTCTATTTCCTGATCGACCTGTTCTTCCGGTTTTTGCTGCAGGACCTGCCGGTGCTGGCGGTGCAGCCATACCTGCACCTGCCTGTTAAAAAGAACAAGCTGGTGCACTACCTGCTGGTAAAATCGATCCCGAGTTTCTTTAACCTGTTGCCATTCCTGCTGATTGTGCCTTTTATGCAGTCGGTGGTGGTACCTGCGGTAGGGCAGGGGGGAGCCACGGCCTGGCTGCTGTCGCTTATCGCCATCACCCTGCTTAATAATTACCTGCTGCTGTACTTTAAGCGGCAGATGAGCACAAAGCCACTTTATACGTTGAGCTTTGGTTTAGCCATTGTGCTGCTGATGCTTCTCGATTATTTTGGGTTGGTGCAGTTGCAGCTGGTGTCGAAGGCTATATTCGGAGCCATGCTGCAGCAGCCGGCGCTGGTGGCGGTGCCTATACTTTTAATGGTAGCTGCTTACCTGCTTAACTATACTTTCCTGAAATCCCATACTTACCCGGAAGAACTGAAGGTGCGCAAAGCTTCTGAAGCTACAGGAACAAGTATCGCTTTTCTGAGCCGCTTCGGGGAGATCGGGAAATTGATAGAGCTGGAGGTGAAACTGATCTGGCGGCACAAACGCACCAAGTCCATCCTGACCATGTCGGTGTTCTTCCTGTTCTACGGCCTTCTGTTTTACCGGAACGAATCATACCTCGAAGGCTTCAGCTTTCTGATCTTTGTCGGGATCATACTCTCCGGAATGCCGATGTTTAACTACGGGCAGTTTTTGCCGGGCTGGCAGAGTGCCCATTTCGATGGCTTACTCACACTGCGCATTTCGCCTTACCAGTTTTACAGGGCCAAGTACTGGATGATGGTGCCGGTCATGCTGCTGGCTTACATCCTGACGCTGCCGTATGGCTTTTTCGGGTATAAGATCATCCTGATAAACACGGCCACGCTGCTTTTCAATATTGGCGTGAACGTGTATGTGATCTTATTCTTCTCGGTGTATAACAAAGAGCGGCTGGACCTGAGCAAGAGCGCCACCTTTAACTGGCAGGGCGTAGGGGCCTCAAAGTTTGTGATGGTGCTGCCGGCCATGCTGCTGCCTATCCTGATTTACCTGCCCTTCGGGCTGCTGGGCGTACCTTATGCCGGTATAGCTGCCATCGGGGGAATTGGCCTGCTGGGAGTCATCTTCCAGAAGCAGCTGCTGCAATGGTCTGCCAATCGCTTTGTAGAAAACAAGTATAAACTGGCTGCAGGTTACCGCCAATCGTCTTAATCAACCTTAAAACTTAGAACCATGCTAACAATACATAATCTACAGAAAGTATACAACGGCACCACAGTAGTTAACGTGCCGGAGCTAAGTATAGCTGCAGGCGAGTCGGTGGGGCTTGTGGGGAACAACGGTGCGGGCAAAACCACGCTCTTCCGCATGATCCTGGACCTGATCAGGCCTAGCAAAGGAGAGGTGTTTTTGAAAGATGCCAACGTGATGCAGTCGGATGCCTGGAAAAACTATACCGGCTCCTACCTCGACGAGGGCTTTTTGATCGACTACCTCACGGCAGAGGAGTATTTCAGGTTCATCGGCGACTTGCATGGGTTATCAGAAGGGGATATCACGGAACGCCTGCTGCCTTTCATGGACCTGTTCAACGGCGAGGTACTGAACCAGCGGAAGTACATCCGGGATTTCTCGAAGGGCAATCAAAAGAAGATCGGTGTTGCCGCTGCCGCACTCTCTAACCCGGAGCTGCTGATCCTCGACGAACCTTTCGCCAACCTGGACCCAAGCTCCCAAATACGCCTGAAGAACCTGCTGCGTAACCTGCGCGAGCAGAAGCGCATGACCATGCTCATCTCCAGCCATGACCTGAGCCATGTGATTGAAGTATGTGAGCGCATCATGATCCTGGAGAAAGGACAGCTGGTGCAGGACATGCAGACAAACGAAAACACCTTGCGCGAGCTGGAAACGTACTTTACAGTATAGCCTTTACTTGTTCTGTCGCTGCCGGTGTGGGGTTGCTACTCCTGCTTAAAAGCTGTAGAAGGAGCACCCCGTACCGGCAGGTATACAGCCTTAGTTATTCGCATACTTTGTTTTGCCGCACTGGGCAAAATTTCCTCCCCGCTTCAGGGCAATAGTGTTTTCTTGGGCAAAATCCGTTAGCAGCTGGGCAAACTCCTTCTTCTTCTCAGCTTCTACCGCTGGGTTCAGCACATTGAAGAAGTAGGAGGTGATCTTCCCGTCCTGATCGAAATAGATCTTGTGGACAATGCTTATAGTTGGGGCTTCTGTGCCCCAGTCGAAACCTTTTTGGGACAGATAGCTGCCGATGCGCTGGTGTAGCTCTGACCATGACTTGACTACAGCATCATGCTCGTTTTCAGAGACCTGTGGGTTGAGCAGGTTAGGGTGTGTGGCATCCAGGTTCAGCTTCTCGTACTCCTCTACTAAAGCCTTATCGCCAACGTAATACACCTTTGCCCTTTGCTCCGTTTGCAGGGACTCACCTGCAGGAGTGCCTGCCTGGGTACTTTGGTTCCAGCCCACCAGGTATAAGATTAAGAGCAGAGTGTAAATTTTGAGAGACAGTTTTCCCATAACAGTGCTTTTGGTGATACAGTCCAATATAACTAATTTTTTAGTTTTAACTAAGTATTTAGTTAAAAGGTTGCGGAACAGCCTATTTTACATGCTGCACTGTGATGTAGAATCCGTTGCTGAAAAGCTGTTACAGAAATAGTTATGGTTGTGCGTTTACCACCGCATCTGGCTCGCTCTGGCTGCTGGCAGACACAACAGACTGTGCCGGGTACAGGAACTGCTGTAGCTCTTTAACATAGCGGATGCTGCCGTTGGGCACATTGCTCAGCAGGATAATGGAACTGTGCTCCTTTGGGTTGCGCAGCAGGTACGTGGCATAGCCATGCCACAGGCCACCGTGGTACACCACGGTATCGCCACGCTCCAGTTGCCGGATGCGCCAGCCAAAGCCGTAGTCTTCGGTATCCTTCCTTTTCTTTAGACGGGAGCCGGTAAATGCCTCTTCCAGGGTCTCCCGCTTCACCAGCTTCTGCGTGTACAAAGCCTGGTCCCACTTGTAAAGGTCTTCTACCGTAGAGTACATGCCCTTGTCGCCCAGCACGGTGTCCAGGTAATCAGGCACTCTTTTTCGCCGACCGCCGGTGTGGCCGGTGGCAATATTTTCCTTTTGGGCAATTACTGCGTTGTTAAACATGAAGGTGTTCTTCATGTGCAGAGGATCGAAAATGTGCTGCTGCATGAAAGTGGCAAAAGGCACGCCGGAGGCTTTTTCTACGATAGAGGCCAGCAGGAAATAGCCTGTGTTACTGTAGTCGAAATGCGTGTCGGGCTGGTAGTAAACCGGAGGCTCGTGCTCTGCCATCAGGTGCAGTACATCTTCGTTGGTAATGGGCACGCTGCGGTCGGGCCACAGCTCGTCGCTGAAATAGGTATAGTTAGACAAGCCGGACCGGTGAGTGAGCAGCTGCCTGATGGTGATGCCCTTGTAGGGGAAGTTCGGGATATACTGCTCCACACTGTCCTCATACCGGAGTTTGCCCTGCTCCTTCAGCATCATGATGGCCATGGCCGTAAACTGCTTGGACACCGAAGCCAGCTGAAAGGCCGTTTGCGTGCTCAGGGTATCTTTGCGGGAGAAATCGGCATAGCCAAAGGCGCCCTTGTAAACCACCTGGTCATACTTTGTCACCAGCACGGTGCCGTTGAAGCCCCTTCGCTTGTGCAGGTAAGTGAAAATAGAGTCGAGCTGATGGCCCAGCTGACGGGCACTGGCTTCGGTAAACCACGCCGGGACAGGTATGCGTTCCCTGCTGCTTTCCTCTTTCTCCTCTGGTAACAGGTTGTTTGCCTGACTTGTTTTCTGGGGCTCCTGACACGCGTAGAGGAACGAGCAGAGGAGAGATGCTGTGATGCATCGGAGCAAAAGAAGTTGTACTTTAGGAAAAGCCATACCTGAAAAACCAACACGATATCCAGCCACAAAAATAGGCTATCGTCTTAAGTATAAAAGTATAAATACAAAAAATACTGCACCCGCTGAGGCAGCAGGCTAGAAACGCATCGCTCATCTGTAAAGGTGCCGAGGAAAGCGTGTTCCTGCTACCTGAACGGTGAAACGTGGGGGGATTATTGTAGAATCCCTAGTAAAACCCTGACTAAGTTCTTGAGCCTGGTCAGGGTCTATTAAAACGAAGTAGGTTAGTTTCCGGGTATATTACTTCACCACGCCCTTTGCCCAGTCTGCGATGGTTTGCAGCACATCCGGAGCCATTGTCTCCTCCAGCTGCCCATATTCTGCCACAGTGCCTGTCTGGGCTGTCTGGAAGAGGTGGTTGAGGCCCGGCAGTTCCTTGATGGTGTACTTCTTGTTGCCCCCGGCCTGAAGCGCTTTCTCGGTGGCAGGCAGGTTCTGCTGGTAAGGCACCTGCAAGTCCTTTGTCCCGTTCAGCACAAGTACCGGCATCTTCAGTTGCTGGATGGTGGGAGCCGGATCATAGGCCAGGTAGTAGCGCATCCAGGGAGAGCTAAGCTGGGCCACAACGGCCTGCTCGCTCTGGGGCGTTAAGCCTAGCTGCTTTTGCTCCTGCTCGGTCAGGTTCTTTTTCGCCTCCTGCTCCAGTTG
>JAJLKL010000186.1:0-2996 GCA_033838975.1 Hymenobacteraceae bacterium
ATGACACATGCCAGCATTCCGCGTGAAGAGCGCATACTGGCCGGCCTGAGTGACTCCCTGATCCGCCTGAGCGTGGGCGTGGAAGATGCCGAGGATCTGATCGCCGACCTGGAGCAAGCCATTGGGTAATTTTTTAGGACATAGGACGCTGGACACTAGACCTGCCCGAGTGCGTAGAGAGAAGGCGCCTGCTTCTTAGGCATGCGTTGCCTTTTAGCGAATTCATTTTGTCTATCTATGATGATGCCCATTCCGTAAGAAGTCTTAGATGGGAGTTGTACGTCTAGTGTCTAGCGTCTTATGTCCGAGAAAACTATTCTTTACCGTGAGCGGCAGCGATTCCGGCAGTTTTGGCTGTGGGTGGTGGTGCTTTGTGTGGCTGCTATCTTCTGGGTAGGTTTAGTGTATCAGGTAATATTAGGCGGCACCTTCGGCAGCAGGCCAGTATCGTCTGTGCAGTTGGTGGTGCTGTTTGTGCTGGTTGGACTTGGGCTGCCATACTTCTTTTACCGGATGTCGCTCACTACTGTGGTGCAGCCGGGGGAGGTGCAGGTGCGTTTCTGGCCGTTCCACCTGAAGCCGGTGCAAATTCCGCTGCACCTTGTCCGAGACTACAAGCTAACTACCTACAACCCCATTGGCGATTACGGCGGCTGGGGCATACGCTGGAGCTTTAAGGGCAAGGCCTATAACATGTCGGGCAACGAGGGGGTGCAGCTGTTCTTCTATAACCATGAGCCGGTGCTGATCGGTTCACAGCATGCCGAGGAGTTATATGAGGCCATCTTACAGGCAAAAGAGATGAAGGGTAATTAGAGGAGGCAAGTACCTCTGGCAATAAAAAAGCCGGTGACCCGCAGGCCATCGGCTTTACTGTATTCTCTAAGGAGCTAAAACTAAGCCTGGATACCCAGGATTTTGTAGATTTCCGTGAAGTCAGGAGTCAGAATGATCTCTGTACGACGGTTCTTAGACTTCGCCTCAGCAGAACGGCCTGTGTCAACTGGCATATAGAAAGAACGGCCAGCAGGAGTGATTCTGTCCGGAGAAAGACCTTTCTCAGTCATCATACGTGTGATCTCAGTTGCACGCAGCACGCTCAGGTCCCAGTTGTCAGTCAGGTATCTCATGCCGCTGGCAACGCTTACGTCATCCGTGTGGCCTTCTACCATCACACCAACTTCCTGGTTCTTCTTCAGTACGTTTACCAGCTGATCGATAGCTTTTTTACCGCTAGGGTTTACTTTCGTGCTACCAGTTGCAAAAAGCAGCTTGTCAGACATTGAAACGTATACTTTGCCATCCTTCACGCTTACGCTCAGGTCGCCCTGGTTGAAGCCCTGCAGTGCAGCATTCACCTCGTTTCTCAGGTTGTCAAGAATTTTCTGCTGCTCATTCATGGCGCGCTCCATCTGAGCAAGTTTCTGCTCACGGTCTTTAAGGGAGTTGGAAAGCTCATCTACTTTCTGCTTAGAAGCGGCTAATTCACGCTCCTGAGCTTCCTTGCTGGCTTTCAGGTCTTCGTATTTCTTAGAAGACACGCAAGATGCCATAAGGGTGGTGCACAGCAACAAAGAAAGGGATGCTTTGAAGAAGTTGAATTTCATGCGCGTTAATTAATTTGTTGTTTAAGTTTAAGTTGATTATAAAAACTGTGATTGCAAATATGGTAAAAGATTGGACTTCAAACTATAAAAATATATAAAATCAGATCTTTTAATTTAAATATCCTGCTCCTTAACGGGGAGATGTTTGCTATATTGTGCTGTGACTATATTTTCTGCCAAATTATTTCTTGTCGTGGCTCTCTTGATGCATGAACCATCAGACAATCAGGTGTATAAATCACATAAGGTCCCCGTAAAATAATTTGCGGAGCCGTGGCTGAAGAAACCAGATGCCGACAGGCAGGAACAGAAACTGTAGGATTAAACCGCCGTACTCTCCAAACTCCACCACGCGTTGCTCCTCCACACTTGCTACTGAACGGGCATCAAAATAAATGATGTAAAGAAAGCAGAAGGTGGCAAAAAGGTGCATCGGCACGAGCAGTAGCAGCATGCCCAGGGGCAGGTTGCCTGTCAGCACGTTATCCCGCACAATCACTAAAGTGTACAGGAGCAGGAAAGTGTATCCTAAAAAGTACAGCGCGGCCAGGTGCAGGTATATGCTCCTGACCCTGATGCCGGAAGGAAGGCGCCGGTGCAGGTACAGACCAACGCACCAAAGCCAGGAAAGGTAGAAAACGGCGGGCAATGCGTCCAGCAGTACCTCCACTGCATCGCTTATACCCACACCTGTCACCCTGAACAGCTCCTTCAGGCCATACTGCAGCAGGAACGGAACCACAAAGAGCAGCAGGAACACCTGCCAGTGTTTTAGTCTGAGAAGCAAAGAGGCCATGGCGGTACATTTGGTTTGTGTTAGCGGATCAGCCCTTCCTGCAGCAGCTGATCAAAGATGATCCGATCTACAGGGGAAACGTTGCTACGGTCAGCGTAGGTAAGCCACACCACCTCTTCGATCTCGGCACTGGCGCAAGGTGTCCCTTCGTAGCTGCCTGTGTAGCACTGCATCTTTACTTCTATACCTGCGGCGTGGCCGTGGGCCTGTGCCTGAAAAATACCGTACAGCCGCAGGGAGTTTGGGTGAAGCATAATATTCAGCTCCTCCTGTATTTCCCGTGTCAGCGCCTCGTGGTCCGACTCGCCGGGCTCCCGTTTTCCGCCGGGCAGGTAATACGTGTCTTTGCCCCTGCTGCGGGTGCTCAGTATCTTATAGTCCCTGATCTCGATCCAGGCCAGTTTATCAATCAGCGTCATGCTGCGAAGATAGGGCGAAAGGCACAACATTAGAAATGTGCCGGAGCGGGTTTTCCTATCCTCAGGCAAAAAGCTTAACTTTAAGAGCGGCCACCGCGTTCGCCGCCATGTTGTACCTGAACTTTACCATTAACGAACCATGAAGAAAAGCCTGTACTTTTTGTGCCTGTTCTT
>JAJLKL010000187.1:0-2715 GCA_033838975.1 Hymenobacteraceae bacterium
GGCACCGACCACTTTTTTAACTGCCTCGGCGGCGATTGTCAGACACCTGTCATTACCTTTGGGCAGCAGTATACCGACGAGACCGAGGTGCCAAACGATGTATACCTGGCGCCAAACTCAAAAATGACCGTGCGGTTGGACATGCGCTCTGTGCTGGATGCGTTTGAAAAACAAGGGTTCTATACCACCGCCACGGGTGATAAGGTCTACAAGGAAGACTTTAAGGGTGTTTACATCGCCGGCAACACGGCTCCGCTCAGCTGGGACTTCGACAACCTGGGCGGCAAAAAGGAGGCAGAGCTACAGGATCCGGACGGCGACGGCATCTACGAGATCACCCTATACCTGAATGCCCCTGAAGATGACAAATCCACGGCTACGCGCTGGGAGATGAGCAAAAGTGTGGACGCCTTCCCGCAGTATACTTCGGATTACCCGATCACGGATGCGCTCTATAACATGGCCCTGGAGGAGATGATCAATGCCGTGGAGCCGGACAGCACCTTCCGTACGGGCAAGGAGTGGGCGGGCGTGTGGACACGCGACATCAGCTACAGCATCATCCTGAGCATGGCCCAGCTGCAGCCGCGCGTTTCCAAGTATAGCCTGATGCGCAAGGTGAACAATGGCCGCATTGTGCAGGACACCGGCACGGGTGGCGCGTACCCTATCTCTACGGACCGCATGATCTGGGCCACAGCCGCCTGGGAAGTATACAAAGCCACCGGCGACGAAGCCTGGCTGCGCGATACCTACCAGATCATCTCCAAATCCCTTGACGATGACATGCTGAATGCTTTTGACCCGGAAACGGGGCTGGTGCGGGGCGAGTCGTCGTTCCTGGAATGGCGCGAGCAGACTTACCCGCGCTGGATGCAGCCCGCCGATATCTATGAATCTGAGAATTTGGGCACTAACGCCGCGCATTACCAGGCCAATAGGGTAGCTGCCATGATGGCCGGTAAACTGGGTGACACTGCTGCCGCAGCTAAGTACAATAAGATTGCCGAGACGATCAAAGAGGGTATAAATAAACACCTGTGGCAGGAGGAGAAGGGCTACTACGGGCAGTACCTGTATGGCCGCAACTACAAAATTCTGTCGCCGCGGGCAGAAGCGCTGGGTGAGGCCCTGACGGTGCTGTTTGGCGTGGCCGACGCCGATCGCAGCCAAAAGATTGTGGCCAGCACGCCAGTCACGGATTACGGCATTCCGAGCATTTACCCGCAGATCCCGGGCATCCCGCCTTACCACAACAACGGCATCTGGCCTTTTGTGCAGTCTTACTGGAGTCTGGCAGCTGCCAAGGCTGGCAACGAGAACGCCCTCACCGAGAGCATCAGCGCTATTTACCGCCCTGCGGCACTCTTCCTCACAAACAAGGAAAATTTTGTGGCCAGCACCGGAGACTATGCCGGTACCCAGATCAACTCCAGCAACATGTTATGGAGTTTGGCGGGTAACCTGAGTATGGTGTACAAAGTGTTCTTTGGGATGAACTTTGAAGCCGATAAACTGGTGCTGAAGCCGTTTGTGCCAAGAGCCTTTGCCGGCAGCCGTAAGCTTACCAACTACAAGTACAGGAATGCGGTGCTCAACTTTGAGATGAGCGGCTATGGCAACGAGATTAAATCGATCACCATGGACGGCAAGCCACTACAGAATGCCGAAATACCGGCAAGTATAAGCGGGGAGCATACCATCAAGATAGAGCTGGCCAATAACGAGGTAGAGGGAGACGTGAACCATGTAGCTATGTATACCTCCCCGGAAACGCCAAAAGTAAGCTATACTGCAGGCAAACTGAACTGGCCGGCCGTGGAGGGCGCAGTGGCCTACCAGGTGGTGAAGAACGGCGAGGAACTGGAGAAAACGGAGCAGACCAGCTTTGAAGTGGATGCCACTAGCTATGCTGAGTACGTGGTGCTGGCCGTGGACAAGAACGGCGTTACCTCTTTCGGCAGTGAGCCGGTGGTAGTGGTGCCAGATAAGTTTAAGTTGGTGTATGAATTGGAGAAAGCCGCTCCCAAGGCTAACCTCCCATACCGCGATTTCTCTGGCACCGGTTTCGTGGAGATTAGCAAAAAACAGAACACCGGTATAAAGGTTAATATCACCGTGCCAGAGGATGGTACGTATGCGATTGATTTCCGCTATGCCAACGGCAATGGCCCTATCAACACGAGCAATAAAGCCGCCATCCGCACCCTTAAAAAAGGAGATGAGTTTGTAGGCACGGTGGTGCTGCCGCAGCGTGGCACCGATGAGTGGAACAACTGGGGCTTTACCAACGCTGTGGAGGTGCCGCTGCAAAAAGGCAGCCATACCTTCTACCTAACTTTCGAACCAAATAACGAGAACATGAACCTGGAGGTAAACCAGGCCATGGTCGATTATATGCGTGTGATGAAGATTAAGTAACCATGTCACGCTATAAAAAAGGGACGGGGCGGTGTGATATCTCACCGCCCCGTCCCTTTTCTTGCCTGAGGCTTCTTAATTACCGCCGGCGCGGTTCAGCTCGTCCAGGTTCACGTTACGTTTCTTAGACTCAAATTTAGAGCCTTTGCTGAAGCGGTAGCGCAGGTTTACCCGGAATGCACGGGCACCGTGGTATTGCTTGATGGCATTCACGTTGCCGTTCAGTTCAGTGTCAATGTTCAGCATGCGGCTTCTAAAGATGTCGGTCACGTTCATGCTCAGGGTTAGCTTATC
>JAJLKL010000188.1:0-2722 GCA_033838975.1 Hymenobacteraceae bacterium
CATCAACGCACTTGGCTTCTTCGGATTTGCGTATTACGAGGAAAACCAGCAAAAGCTGAAGCTGGTGCCAGTAGATGACTTAAAAGATGACAATGGCAAAGGGCCAATCCTGCCATCACTAGAGACCGTGAAAGATGGATCATACGCGCCACTTTCGCGTCCGCTGTTCATCTATGTGAACTCCAAGGCAACGCTCAGACCAGCCGTGGTAGACTTCGTGAACTTTTACCTGGACAACGCCCCTGAGCTAAGCCAGGAGGTAGGTTACATTCCGCTGCCAGCCGAGATGTACAAGGAGCAGAAAGCGAAGTTCAGCCGTTTCGCCCAGACCCCACAAAATCAATAAGAAGAGAACCTGTGCCGCTGCCCCGGCCAAGAAGCTATGGCAGCGGCATCTAAATTATACAGCGCCTTGAGAGTACAAGAAAAAATTATCGAGGGCTTGTTGTGGTTAGCTGCCGTAATCACAATTCTCATCACGATCGGCATCATTTGGGTGCTCCTCTCCGAGTCTATCAGCTTTTTCAGAGTAGTTCCTTTAAGTGAGTTTCTGACGGAGAAAGAGTGGACCCCGCTCTTTGCTGACAAGAAGTTTGGTATAGCTCCGCTGGTAGCGGGCACCTTCCTGACCACAGCCGTTGCTATTGCGGTGGCCCTTCCGCTGGGCTTGACTATTGCGATATACCTGAACGAGTACGCCCACGCCCGTATGAAGCAGGTCGTGAAGCCGCTGCTGGAGGTGCTTGCCACCATCCCGACGGTAGTGTATGGCTTCTTCGCCTTAACGGTTGTGACGCCTTTCCTGCAAACCATCATCCCGACCCTGGCGGGCTTTAACGCCCTTTCCGCAGGTATTGTGATGGGTATCATGATCATCCCGATGATCTCCTCACTGAGTGAGGACGCCATCAGTTCGGTGCCGCGCTCACTCCGTGAGGCCGCCTATGGCATGGGCTCCACCCGCCTGCAGACTGCGTTCGGCGTGATGGTGCCTGCCGCCTCCTCCGGCATCGTGGTGTCGGTTATCCTGGCCATCTCCAGAGCCGTGGGCGAGACCATGATCGTGGCCATTGCCGCAGGGCAGCAGCCCCGCCTCACGCTTAACCCGCTGGTGCCCATCGAGACCATTACCACCTACATTGTGCAGGTGAGCCTGGGCGACGTGCCGCGCGGCTCACTGGAGTACCAGACCATCTTTGCGGCAGGTATAACCCTCTTCGTGTTCACGTTTGCGCTGAACAACCTAAGTTTCTGGATCAAAAAGAAATACCAGGAGAAGTATGACTAACTCAGACATCAACAGGCTTAAAGACAAGGCCTTTCATATCTTCGGCATCTTTTGTACCTTCATAGGGCTGGTAGTGCTGGCGATCTTCCTTTTTGATATCATCATTGAGGGGTTAAGCCGCATCGACTGGGACTTCCTGACAAGCCTGCCCTCCAGGAGAGCCAGCCGTGCGGGTATCCTGACTGCCTGGGTGGGTACACTCTGGATCCTTGTGCTCACCACACTCATTGCTTTTCCGCTGGGAGTTGCGGCGGGCGTGTACCTGGAAGAGTACGGGAAGAAGAACAGGATGGCAAACTTCTTGGAGATCAACATCGCGAACCTGGCCGGTGTACCCTCCATTATTTATGGTTTGCTGGGCCTGGAAATCTTTGTGCGCCAGATGCGCTTGGGAGGCAGCCTGCTGGCCGGTGCCCTTACCTTGTCGCTGCTGATCCTGCCGATCATCATTGTGACGACCCGCGAGGCCATCAAGGCGGTGCCGCGCAGTATCCGCGACGGCTCCTTTGCCCTGGGGGCCTCTAAGTGGCAAACCGTGTGGTTCCAGGTGCTCCCGGCGTCTTTCGGCGGTATCCTGACGGGTATCATCTTGGCACTGTCCAGAGCGGTGGGCGAGGCGGCTCCGCTGATCGTGATCGGAGCGTTGGCCTATGTGCCATTCACGCCTTCATCGCCTTTAGATGAGTTTACCGTGCTGCCGATCCAGATCTTTAACTGGACGTCCAGGCCACAGGAGGCATTCCTGACCAATGCGGCGGCAGCCATTATCATATTATTGATCATTACTTTCCTGCTGAATGGCATTGCCGTTTACCTGCGCAACCGACAGCAGAAAAAGATTAAGTGGTAACACACCCCATGAGCAAAAAAGTAAATAAACTAGAGGCAATTGACCTCGATGCATACTACGGCGACTTCCACGCTCTCAAAAAGATCAACATAGCCATGGAAGAAAAGGCTGTGACGGCTTTCATCGGCCCGTCCGGCTGCGGCAAGTCCACGTTCCTGCGCACCTTTAACCGCATGAACGACTACATCGAGGGCTTCCGGATCGAGGGGGAAATCCTGCTAGACGGAAAGAACATCTACGACAGGAATGTACGCGTAGACGAGCTTCGCAAAGAGGTGGGTATGGTGTTCCAAAAGCCGAACCCTTTCCCAAAGAGCATCTTTGAGAACGTCGTGTATGGCCTGAAAATCCAGGGCATCAAGAAAAAGTCTGTGCTGGAAGAAGCTGCTGAGAAATCGCTGCGCCAGGCGGCCCTGTGGGAGGAAGTAAAGGATAAGCTTAACAAGTCGGCCCTGGCCCTGTCCGGTGGCCAGCAGCAGCGACTTTGTATAGCCCGCGCACTGGCGATATCGCCTACTGTGCTGCTCATGGACGAGCCGGCTTCCGCCCTGGACCCGATCTCCACCGCTAAAATAGAGGAGCTG
>JAJLKL010000189.1:0-2933 GCA_033838975.1 Hymenobacteraceae bacterium
CAGTACCACGCCGCGAAGCTGGAAAGGGCAGGAGGGGTTCAAAGGAATGGCTTCCAAGTTCTCCATGCTCAGCTTTGTAAGCATTGATAAGAAAACGACGGAGGATAACCTGAGCAGTCGCTTCAATCCCTTTAGCGAGGACTTTGAAGATGAGTTTCTGATCTCGCTGGCAAAGGCCCTGCGCAACACCCTCTACTACAACCGCAGCAACCCGCAGTATGGGGTGGAGTATACCCTGCAGCAGAACCAGCAGAAGTCTTTACTGGCCAACGGTACCGAAACACGGAATGTGGGGAGCCATACCTTGATAGGCCGCCTGAACCTGAACGAGGTGCTGAGTTCACAGCTCTCCCTTGCTCAGATCATCCGGGAGAACCGTTCTAATTTCCTGGAGTCGAAGAACTTTAAGATTGTGTCGGAGGAGGTGACGCCGGAGCTGGCTTACCAGCCAAACACCAGGCTGCGCTTTACCAGTAGCTATAAATTTGCCCTGCGGGAGAACGATCTTGCCCCTTCGGATGAAGAGCAGGAAGGCATTTTTCATGAGCTGGGACTGGAGGCGAAGCTGAGCCAGGTAAGCAAGCGCACCGTGGCAGGCGTGGTCAAGTACGTGAATATCCGCTACACCGGCGAGCCCAACTCATATGTCGGCTACGAGATTCTGAACGCCCTGCGGCCTGGTAATAACATGACCTGGTCAATGAATGTACAGCAGCGCCTGAGCAACGGCCTGAATATTTCCTTGAATTACGATGGCCGCAAAGCCAATGGGGTAGGGGCGGTGCACACCGGGCGTACGCAGGTGTCGGTGCTGTTTTAACCGGATTATATACAAGAAGAGAGGGAGTCTCACGCTCCCCCTCTTCTTGTAGTGGCCGTAGGGTTACGGTTTTATTTTTTCAATTTTGCTATGCGTTTGTAGGTACACGGGCAGGGCTGCGGAGCCGTACCAAGGGTACAGTTCTACGGCTAAGAGTTTTTCCTTTATAGCAGGGTCTGTCTGTACCAGTGCCGCAGCCTCTTCCACTGTCGCCACATTCAGGATAAAGATCCCCCGGTAGGCTTTGTCGTTTTTCCCTAACGGACCGGCTACTACTAATTTTCCTTCTTCGGCCAGTTTGCCAATGTTGCTCAGGTGGCCACGGAACAGCTCGGCAACTTTCTGCTGGTCCTCTATCTTCGCCGTACCGGTCTTCAGCAGCACCAGCACGTAAGACTTCATGCCATAGTCATCAGCGCCTAAGGAGTCGGCCAGGGCCTTATCGTAAGTTGGGTTCTTTGTTTGTGCCTGGGCGGCCAGGCTTAGGCAGCAAAGTATGGCAAGGGTGCAAAAGTATTTCATAGGTGTAAGTTATCCTGCGTGCTGATAGGCGGTTCTTATCCAGTCGATCACCTCCGGGGTGATTTGCTCTTGCGAGGTAAGGATGATTTTGTGGGAGCACATGGCGTTGGCCTTGTCTATCGCTTCCAGTGCACCTTCAGGCTCCTGTCCCTTCAGATTCAGACCAACTTCAAAACGGGTTTTCGTAGCAGGCTGAAGTATGGCAAACTGTTTTTTGCGACGCAGGCTCACGTAACTGTTCTTCGGCGCTACCTCCACATCATCCCCAAACTGCTGTACTTGTGAGAGCAGGACATCGTACAGTGGCCTGAAGTGCTCTTTGCCTTTATACTGCTTCTCTATCAGTGCATCCTTGTCTTCTATGGAGCCTGCATCAGAGCTTTTAGATTTATGCGCCACCAGGTTGGCAAAGCCATGGGTAAAGCTGTGCTCTTCCTTCAGAAACTTAATAATCTCCCCATGCTTGGCAAAGTTCTTTGCCCGAACCAGCTCTGTCCATTGCTCCAGCGTTTTGCCTGTATTCTTATACAGGTTGTCGATCATGGTTTTCTCTGCTTGCTCCATAAGTCGTAGGGTTTTGTTTTTGGAACCTTAAGATACAGAATATAGCCAAAAGAGCAAGTATAGTTCTGTGCCTATACCTGCTCTTCCCAGTTCTCCCAGAAGCGGGGAGACTAATCCTTTAACTACAAACCTCCGGCCCTAGTAATACTTTCCAGGGATCAGGTAGTTCTGTACATAATCTTTCACACCTTCCTCCAGGGTATAAAAGGGCTTGTCGTACCCGATGGAGCGAAGCTTGCTCATGTTGGCCTCCGTAAAGTACTGGTAGGTGTCGCGGATGTTCTCCGGCGTATCCATAAAATCGATGTTGGCAGGTACGCCCATGGCATCGAAGGTGTTCAGGGCCAGCGCCATGAAAGTACGGGCTTTGCCTGAGCCGAGGTTGTAGATGCCCGAGTTCTTGCGGTGGTGCATCAGGAACAGGCACACGTCCACAACATCCTTCACATAAATAAAGTCACGCATTTGCTCACCGTCGGCAAAGTCCGGGTTGTGGGAACGGAACAGCGCCAGGCGGCCCTTCTCGTTGATCTGGTTGTAGGCGTGGAAAATCACAGAGGCCATACGTCCCTTGTGGTACTCGTTTGGGCCGTACACGTTAAAGAATTTCAGCCCGGCCCAGAAGAAAGGTTTAGCCGTTTGCTCCAGTGCCCACTTGTCAAAGTCGTTCTTGGAGTCGCCGTAAGGGTTCAGTGGCTTCAGCAGCGGAATGGTGGCCTCGTCATCATCATAACCCAAGGCACCTGCACCATAGGTGGCGGCAGAAGAGGCGTATACGAGCGGAATCTGGAATTCGCAGCAGGCATTCCATACCTTCTTCGAGTAGTTCAGGTTCAGGAGGTCGAATACATCCTTGTTAAACTCAGTGGTATCCGTACGGGCGCCAAGGTGGAAGATGAACTCAACCTCTTCATAGTTCTCTTCCAGCCACTCAAAGAACTCGTCGCGGTCTACGTACTCCTTGATTTTCTTCCCTTTCAGGTTATCTTCTTTTTTGGCGACGGAGAAGTTGTCCACCACTACGATA
>JAJLKL010000190.1:0-16114 GCA_033838975.1 Hymenobacteraceae bacterium
CATCCCTTTGGCAACCGAGGAGCCCGACTCCTTTGCCAAACCAAGGAAGATGTGCTGGTTCAGCAGAAAGTTGAACATCATGTGCATGCGGTCTTTCCCCTTGAAGAACTTGCCTACCGTATCCGGAGGGCCGGAGGCCTCCGCGATCAGGATGCCGTCGCGGCTGTGGGTCGTGATGAAGTCGCGCATGTCCTCTATCAGGTCATAGAACTCCTCGTCCTGGCCTTTCTCCTGGTCGCTCTGTACCAGTATGTGGGCCGCGTCTATCCGGAAGCCGGCTACCCCCAGTGTCAGCCAGAAGCCCATGATGTGGTGGATCTCTTTCCGTACCTCGGGGTTGTTAAAGTTCAGGTCGGGCTGATGGCCGTAGAAGCGATGCAGGTAATAGGCCTGTGCCTCCTCATCCCAGGTCCATACATCATCCTGGTGGCCTGGGAAGGCGGGTGGGGCGATCTGCTCCTCGGGCTTCTCATCGCGCCAGATGTAGTACTGCCGGTACTTACTGTTCCTGTCGCGGCGGGCCTGCAGGAACCAGGGGTGCTGGTCAGAGGTGTGGTTCACCACCAGGTCCACCACAACGCGTATCCCGCGCTCACTGGCCTCGCGGATGAAGGCGGCAAAGTCACCCAGCGTGCCGAGGCGGCTGTCTATGTTGTAGTAGTCCATCACGTCGTAGCCGTTGTCACGGTTGGGGGTTGGGTAAAAAGGGAGCAGCCACAGGCAGGTAATGCCCATGGTGGCCAGGTAGTCCAGCCGCCCGATCAGGCCCTGGAAATCGCCGATGCCGTCGCCGTCTGAGTCCTGAAAGGTTTCCACATCCAGCGCGTAGATCACCGCGCGTTTATACCATAAGTCTCTTTCTCGCATAAGTCAGTGGGTTATATGCCTCCCGGGAAGGCGATGGTGCTAAGTAACGCGTTTTCTGCCTGGCGTGAGTCCAGGCGTGTATGCTGCACTACGATAGGTACGTCAGACTCGATCACGCTGGCGTAGTCGGTGTCGACGGGTACAGGCTCCGGGTCCTGCAGGTCGTTGAAGCGCAGGTGCTTTGTGCGGCGTGCCGGCACGGTTACCGTATAGGGCCCCGCCGGTTCACGGTCTCCGAAGTATATCCATATCTTTACGTGGGCGTCCTGATCGGAGGTGTTGAGCAGGCAGGCTGTTTCGTGGCTGGTAAACTGTGGCTCGGGGCCGTTGCCGTAAGCCGGTATGTAACCTTCCGCAATAGCCCAGCGCTTGTGGCCGATGGCTTCTTTCATAGTACAGCTTTCACAATTAGTAATATGTAACCTACTACGGCTATACTTCAAACTATGGTTGCGTAAGACAAAGAACAGAAGAACAAAATAGCGGTTAAGAAAAATGAGCACGGAGCTACAGAACAGGGGGCTGGAGAGTGAACTGCAGTTTCAGGCGTCCCGAAGCGGAGGGGCCGGCGGACAGAACGTGAACAAGGTGGCCACAAAAGTGGAGCTGAAGTTCCATGTGGCGGACTCCGCGTTGCTGACCGAGGAGGAAAAGGCGCTGGTGCAGGAGAAACTGGGCAGCCGCATCAACAACGAGGGGCAGCTGCAGGTAGTGTGCCAGACCGGGCGGAGCCAGCTGCAGAACAAGGAAGAGTGCATCAAGCGGTTTTACGAGCTGCTGCGGCAGGCGCTAACCCGGCAAAAGAGGCGCAAAGCCACCAGGCCTACCCGGTCCTCGGTGAAGCAGCGGCTGGAAAGTAAAAAGCGGCAGGCCCAGAAAAAGGCCAGCCGCAGTTACCGGGGTGATCATTAGCGAAGGCTATGAGGGCAGGATCGTGGATTCTGTCTCATCGTCCCAGACCATGGAGGTGATGAGCCACTGCCCGTCTAGCTGTATGAACTGGATGCAGTTGACGCCCACCACAAAAGGGGCGGGAGCCTCCCAGTCAAAGCGGGCCTCAAAGGTGCTGAAACGGTGTGCCACCTTGCCGAAGACCTCTGTTTTGCCGGAGGCCTCTTTCTCGTGGAATGCCTCTATGTTTCCTTCTTCAATCTGCTGCCTTACCGACTGGATGAACCGCTCTACTGTAAACTCCTCTGGCTGGGTTTTACTGTTGTTGATCAGTTTCCCGTCTCCGTAAAATAAGGTTCGTAGCTTTTCAAGGTCCGGATTTTCTCCCTTTTTAAAGCTGACGCAGCTGTATAGCTCCTGTGTCAGTTGGTCAAGTTCTTTCATATAGTGTTGCTGAGAGGTTTAGAAGGTATGATGTGCCCCCAGGGCCGTATAGCATGCTATACGGCCCTGGGGGCTGGTATATCAGGGGAAGTTACTTTTTACTGCTTGCGTCACCTCCTGCGGCTGCCGTGCCCTTCAGGTGCGTGTCCAGGAAGGTGAGGATGGCGCTGTAGCCTTCTATCTGGTTTTCCTTTTTCACAAAGCCGTGGCCTTCGTCGTCGAACACCACATACTCCACCGGCACATTGTTCTTTTTCACGGCCTCCACAATCTCATCCGACTCCACCTTGAGCACGCGCGGGTCGTTGGCGCCCTGCAGTACCATCAGGGGCTTCTTGATCTGGTGGGCAAAGAACAGCGGCGACTTGTTGTACAGGGCGGCTGAGTCTGTCTCCGGGTTACCCATCTCCTTGTACAGCGCCTCCCTGAACGACTCCCAGTACGGCGGAATGCTCTGCAGGGTACGCAGCCAGTTGGCTACCCCGAAAAGGTTCACACCCACGGCAAACTCATCCGGGGTAAAAGCAAGGCCCGCCAGTACCATGTAACCGCCGTAGCTGCCCCCCATGATCCCGATCTTGTCTTGCTGAATGTAGTCCATGCCGGCCAGGTACTCCTTCGCCTCCACACAATCCTTCAGGTCCACGTCCCCGTGCTTCTGGTCGTCGGCCGCAAAGAAGGTTTTGCCATAGCCGGAGCTGCCCCGGTTGTTCACCGCCAGCACGGCGTAGCCGTGGTTCACCAGGTACTGCATCAGCGGGCTGTAGTTCAGGCGCGTTTGCCCGCCCGGGCCACCGTGGATCCACAGCACGGCAGGCACCTTGTTGGTTGCGCTGGCGTTCTTGGGCTTCATCAGCAGGGCCGGTATCTCCAGTCCGTCATACGACTTGTAGCGGATCACCTCGGCCTTCACCAGGTCGTTCGGGTTGATCTCCGGGTTCATGGTGTCCGTAAGCTTGGTAGTTTTGTTGCTTCGGAAATCGTGCACGTACAGGTTGCTGGAGGAGGTTGGGCTGTTCACGTAGAAAGCCATCAGGTTCTCATCATCCGAAAAGTTCACGCCGGTTATGTCGCCGGCAGGCACATCGGGCAGCTGCACCTGCTGGCCGGTGGCGGTCTCGTACACCTTCACCTCGGTGCGGGCATCGTTGTTGATGGCCGTTACCCGGTACTTGCCGTCCCTGGAGAAGTAAGTATACATGATGTCCCAGTCCGCCTTCTCCACGTTGGAGGTGTTGCCCGTGGCAAGGTCGTAGCTCTTCAGCTCCTGGAACTCCCCGCCCTCATCCGTCAGGAAGTAGAGCTGCCTGTTGTCCGGGGTAAAAGTCTCGGGATAGTACTTGATGTCTTCCGTGTGGTCGGTGAGTTTTTTCAGCTGCTTTGTAGCTGTGTTGTACAGGTACATGTCGCTGCTGTTGGTGTTGATGCTCTTCACCAGTGCCACATGCTTCTTGTCGCGGGAGATAGCGGATACGTCAAACCCCTGCTCGTTTTTCATCACCAGCTTCGGCTGCAGCGTCTGCAGCTCCATCTCGTACAGGTCGAAGTACCTTGGGTCGCGCTTGTTGGAGAGGAAAAAGAAGCTGTTCTGGTCGTGGCTCCAGCCGGCAAAAGTAGCTTTGGCCTCCGCCTCCGGCGTCAGGTCCCGGGAGGAGCCGTCGGGGTTGCGCATGTACAGGTGCGTGATCTCGTTGCCGCCTTTGTCGCTGGAGTACAAAATGCGCTCATCTTTCGGGAAGTAAGATATCACATACACCGAATTATCCGTTGAGTTGGTGAGCTGGCGCGGCTCGCCGCCTGTTACAGGCACCTCAAAGGCGTTGTACACCCCGGTCTGGTTACTCGAGTACAGGACCTTGGAATTGTCCGGTGCAAAGTCGCTGCCCGTGATGGAGGTGGTGTTCATGAACTGCTCAATGGTGTAGGTCTGCACCACCGGCTCAGTTGTCTGGTTGTCGCCGGATGAGGTGTTCTGGCACCCGGCCAGCAGGCCTGCAGCTGCAAAAGCAGCAGGGGCCCATGCGAAAATTTTTTTCATGTTTTTATAGTTTTAAGGTGCGGTAAGAGTAGGTTAAGCTACTGAATTTCAGTTTTAAAACAAATAGCTTCCGCAGCGGCAGGTGAAAAACGCCCTTGCCGGCTTGTCCTGCTAATACCCTATCTTTAGGCTCCAGCGGCAAAAAGGACGGATTTTTGCTGCTGAGGCCATGTTTCACCCTTTGTGTATGATCAAGAGACTACTATTTATTTTTTGCCTTGTTTGCGGCATAAGCGTAGCAGGGCATGCCCAGAAGTACAGAACGGCCGCCGGTGTCAGGATTGAAAGCGACAGGTTTGGCCTTACCCTGCAACAGAAGCTGCATGAGCAAGGAACTATAGAAGGCATCTTGGCCGTGGGCTCGCGTGAGGTAAGCGGCACGGCGCTTTATGAGTGGCACAGGCCTTTGCTGGGCAAGCGCTTTAACTACTATCTGGGCGCCGGCGGGCACATCGGCAACCTGAAGGACCACGGTGTGTTTACCGGTGTGGATGCCATACTAGGGATAGAGTATAAAGTCAACGGTTTGCCTTTCCTGCTGTCAGCAGACGTAAAGCCGGCGGTGCACATCAACCACGAAGACTGGGTGCATCTGTCGTCTGGTGTTTCGGTCAGGTATGTGATCCTGAAAGAGAAAAAGGTGAAAAAGAGTATCTGGCCATTCGGCAGGAAAGACGACAAAAAAGGGAAAAAGCGCAGGCAGGAGGAGAAGCCCGGTATCCTCGACATCTTTAAGAAGCAGGATAACTAAGTGGCTCGTGCGGCATGTGTTACCAGTTTTTGTCGCATTAAAAATGAAGCCCGGTTGGGGCCGGGCTTCGTGTTGGAAAGTAAGTCGTAGTTAGCAGCAGCAAGCTTGCTTAACCTGTTCTCTGTTAGTTTGTTTGCTTATACAAGGAACCGCAGTGGGGGCCGCAGTAAATGTAATTTTAAACAAGCCAGAACAGCCGCTGCTAATCTAAGTTAGCTGGTAATTGGGTTTTTACTTCTTTCCTATCTCCTTAAGTGTAATTCTACACAATTTTTAACTTGTTCATTCTGTTTTGATTAGCTGGGGTAGCGGTAAGACGCCGGCTCATCTAATTCTCACCTGAGCTTCCTCCTGCACTTTACTCCATCTTCTAAACTTACAGTATCTGCGCCATAAAGCCAAACAGTTTTATGTGATGTGGCACAAAGGCAGAGCTAAATCAGAAAACTGGCGGTTTAGAAAAGTTGAGTGGCGTTGGTGGTGCGAGTTTCAGGTGTATCAGTAGCTGAAGGCCAAAGGAAGCGGGGCGGGAGCACCGTGCATGTGGCACTCTGGAAACATGAAAAGCTGGAACATAGGAGCGCTGATGCAACATAACGTTCATCCGGTCCGCGCTCCACAGCTTTCAGCTTTAAAATGTTTATACCCATCACTTTACCCTAGCCTCTGCGTCTGATCTGCTGTAAAATTAGAGAGGCTTTTTAAGAAAAGAAAGGAATTTTGGGCTCCTCTTGTAACATCCGTTTTGCTCGGTGAAACAGGGGGTAAAAGCAAGAAAAGTGGTAAGCCAGGCTTTAGAGGCCGATTATTTTTGCAGGTTTTAAGGGTATTTGCAACATGGTTCCGCTGTTAAATTTAGTGAACGGCACCAAAGAGTAAGTAAAGGAGCTGCTGTCAGCCCCGACTATTAGAGTATCTGAATAGTCTGGGGCTGTGCGGCAACATCTTGTGGGGTGGCGGTTGCTAATAGCTGCTGACGCTGTGCTATCACATTGCGGGCATCAAAGGTTTCCTTGCAGGCCAGGCAAAAGCCCAGGACCACGGCCAGTAACAGAAGAACGAGTTTCATAGTTTTATTTTGACTAATGGCTGTACGGATAATAGAAGTTAGCAAAGGCGAGGAGCAGAGATCAGCTGCGTCCGGCAACGATCTCTACTTCTGGCAATAAGTTAGGATGGTGCTTGTACTCGTTGAGCTCCATTCTGCTGCTCATTTCTTTCATGTCTGAAGCAGTTCTTTTTACTGTAGCTCCGAATCCGAATACAAGGGCGAATAATAAGATGATGATTTTCATAGTTGTAAGATTTATAAGGTTTAACTTTTATGTTCTGTCTTAATAGATAGCAACTTAAGTCTGAAGGTTGCTTCTGTCAGTTATAATTTTTTTTATTTCTGATTTACGTATTACACTTTGCGTGCCACTCTTATAAATAACTGATTACCAGTTTTTTATAAAACAATATTTGTCTTTTGAACTGTTGTGATTGTCCGCAGGCGAACAGTTAACTGTTCAGTACCGAACAATTATTTTCTGCCTCCCCTTTTGCACCTGAAACCACACCTGCTGCCATACCTGAAGAGCTCTGTCCAGGCGGCCGTTTCTGCTGTAACTAAACCCCCTGTTTAGGGGTAGGTAAAGCGTATGAAGTTCTGGTTCCCAAAGTTTGACAAGATCGGCATGCCGCTGCTAGGCATGGTGGCGGCGACGCTGTTTGTGGTAGAGGCAAGACGGGAGCTGCGCCGCCGCACCCGCCCAAGAGCAGAGCGACTGATCGAGAACGGAAGCGTAGCGGCTGTAGCCATGCCTGCTTTGCGCTTGCTGCTCGTGCCAGGTATGCATGCGGCGGCTAAGTGGGCGAATAAGAACAGGTTCGGGCTGCTGGTGTGGCTGGGCTTGCCCAGGTGGGCGCGCTACCCGCTGGGTTTCCTGCTAATGGACTACACCAGCTATCTCTGGCACATACTGCTGCACAGGTCGGACCTGCTATGGCGCTTTCATAACGTGCACCACATAGACCTGGACCTGGACCTATCCACGGCCTGGCGTTTCCATGTGGGCGAGAACATTGCCTCGGTGCCTTTCCGGGGAGGAGCTGCGGCGCTTATCGGGGCGCCGGCGCCTTTGGTGCTGGTCTATGAGCTGCTGTTCGAGGGGTGTACCGCCTTTCACCACAGCAACATGCGGCTGCCCTATGAGGTGGAGCGCAGGCTGTGTAAACTCATGGTGACGCCCCGCATGCATGGCATCCATCACTCCATCGTAGCCCGCGAAACCAACAGCAATTTCTCCGTTATCTTCTCGTGGTGGGATCGCCTGCACCAGACCCTGCGGCTGAACGTACCGCAGGAGGCCATCACCATCGGGGTGCCCTCCTACCGCGACCCGGCGGAGCAGTCGGTGGCAAACCTCTTTAAGATGCCGTTTCAGCAGCAGCGCCCCTGGTGCCTTCCGGATGGCTCCGTACCAGACCGGGAAGAAAAGCCGGGGAAGCATCATCTCCTGCCCTGAAATATGATTTTAGAATGTATACAACAAAAGCTATGACTATATACAGAATGGCTCAACTAATGTGTACGCACTAAAGTATAAGGTACAACTCTTATAGTAGAAGTGCCCATGAAGCAAGTAAAAGGAAAACTGATAGCATTAGGTGGAGGTGACGACGAAGGGTTGATCCAACTGATCCATTCTGAGATTTGTAGTATAAATTCGTGTATAGAGGTGATCGCCACGGCGGCCACAGAGCCTGAGCAATCCGGCAATGCTTACCGCAGGGCGTTTGAGGAGCTAGGTTGTAAGAAAGCGCAGTTCATGCGGATCGATGAGGAGCACGAGGCTGATACGCCGCAGAACCTGAAAAGAATTGAGCGGGCGGATGTAATTTTCTTTACAGGGGGCGACCAGGTGCGGCTGGCCAGGTTCCTAAACGATACCAAACTGCTGCAGATCATGCACCGCCGCTACCAGGAAGAGGACATTATCATTGCGGGCACCAGCGCAGGGGCGGCCATCATGTCTGATCGCATGATTTACGATGGGTACGGGCACTATTCGCTGATCAAGGGAGAGATGAAAACCGCACAAGGCTGCTCCTTTATCAAGAACGTGTACATAGACACCCACTTTGCCGAGCGCGGGCGCTTTGGTCGTCTGGCACACGCTGTGGCACATGAGCCAAAGTACACCGGTATAGGGTTAAGTGAGGAGACAGGCATTATCATAAAAGAAGGGGACCAGGTAGAGGTTTTCGGGCCTGGTGTGGTAACGGTTATTGATGGCAGCCAAATCAAGTTCACGAATACACACGATGTGGAGGAGTTTGAACCTATTGCCGTTGAGAACCTGAAGATGCATTTGCTGGTGCACGGGTACCGGTACTGCCTGAAGGAGCACCTGTTCCAGGCGGTGCCTGCCGAACCACAGACGCAGACCGCTACCGCGGCATTGCCCGGAGAGTGATAGCCGTCGCTCCGGCCACTATCAAGGCTTTACCTTCCCCTCTTCCCGGTCCGGCGACAGGCAGGCAACTCTCGGCTTAACAAAGCCTCCTGCCCCAGGCACGGGGTGCGCAAAGCTTCCGCATAACATGCTTACGGCTGCTCTTTTACTTGCGGTCCTCCTTCTGCAGCTCCATGTTGATCGCTACACCAGCCTTGGCTCCCTCCGCGGCGGCCACCACCACCAGCTGCACGTCACGGTCAGCGTCGCCGGCTACGTACAGGCCGGGGATGTTGGATCTCTGCAGGCGGCGGGTTTTGATGATTCCCTTGCTGGTGAACTCGCAGCCTAGCTGCTCCCCCAGGTCACACTGCTGCACCGTGCCTGTGGAGAAAAACATCGCCTGCTGCTCCCGCTCTTCCCCATCCTCCAGTACAATGCGCTGCAGTCTGCCGTCCTTGCCCTCCAGCCGTGTAATGGCTGTTGTGCAAACGTCTACCCCGTTGCGCTCCAGCAGCTCCAGGTCCTTCCGCCGCAGCTTGTTTGTGCCGTCGGTGTAAAGGGTTACCCGGTCGCTCCAGTTCTTCATGGCAAGCGCCTGGCCGATGCCTTTGCGGTCCTGCCCATACACAGCGATCGCCATGTCTCTGGACTCCCAGCCGTCGCAGTAGGGGCAGTGGTGAATACTTTTGCCGTACATCTCTTCAAAGCCTTCCAACTCGGGGAGTATGTCCCGGAGACCGGTGGCCAGCAGGAGCTTGCGTGAGCGGTGCACGTTGCCCTCGACGTCATTCACTACAAAGTTTCCCTTGGTGTAGGTGGCGGAGGCAACCGTTTTATTTACGATCTCTACATCATACTTCTTCAACTCTTCTCTGCCTTTCTGGATAAACTCCTTCGGGCTCATCCCGTCGCTGCTCAGGAAGCCGTTCATGGCCACGGCCCAGCGGTTGCGCGGTTTACCGCTATCAAACACTACTACTTTTCTTCGGGAGCGGCCCAGAATCATGGCTGCGTTCAGGCCCGCTGGTCCGCCCCCTATTATGATCACATCGTACATGTCGGTTTTTGCATCTTTTGCTGAATGTATCATAACGTACGGGTGCCGAATAAGATAGGGACGCGAAAAACAAAATGTTATACTATAGGCAGTAAATGCAGGATGAGGCGCCTCACAAAAAAGATGTGCAAACACCGGCTGCTGGCACAGTGGCGCTAGTTTGTTAAAGAAATTATTGTTAAGTTTCTACCTGATCCTGCAAAAGATGTGAAAAACAGCCACTAAAGTGCCGCTATAAGTCACACATGGCTCTTTTATGCATTTTTTCGACTCAATTTGAAAAGTATTTGAAAAAAGTGCTGGCCACCCCTATGGCTAGTATCAATTATTTATATATTTGCTTAGACCATTAATCACCTTACATTTTAAAGTCGCATTTTATGAAAAGCAAAATCTTAGCCTTATTAGGTGGTGTATTGCTCACGGGCACGTCGATGGCCGGGGGATACCAAGTGAACCTGGCGAGTCAGCGACAGATCGGTATGGGCCACACTGGTACCGGTTTGGTTACTGGAACATCCAGTATATTCTTTAACCCGGGGGCTATGAGCTACCTGCGCGAGAATGGGGTAACAATAGGAGCAAGTGCTATCAGCTCTCACATTGCTTACCGTGCTCCCGAGCCTACCAATGTTACAGACGAGGCGGACAATGACTTCGGCACTCCGTTTCAGGTATATGGTGTTTATGGCATCAACGAGAAGCTTAAAGTAGGTCTGGGGGTGTATACCCCGTTTGGTAGCGGTGTAAGATGGGGCGATGAGTGGAGTGGTCGCTTTGGCCTGAACGAGATCGACCTGCAGGCTATTTTTTTCCAGCCAACGGTAAGTTATCAGATCACCGACAAGATAGGTATAGGTGCCGGTCTGGTAGTGGCGACAGGCGGGGTTAACCTGCAGCGTGTACTGCCAGTGCAGAACCAGGACGGTCAGGAAGGGGGCATTGAGCTGGATGGCGGCGCCAACACGGCTTTCGGCTTTAACGCGGGTATTTACTTCCAGCCAACCGAGAAATTCTCTGTGGGTATCAACTACCGCTCTAAGGTGGACCTGAAAGTGGAAGACGGCGACGTAACGTTCAGCAACATTCCTGCTGCTGCCAGAGCAAACTTCCCGGAAGGCACTACCTTCACTGCGGAGCTGCCTATGCCGGCTACCCTGTCCGTGGGTATCGGCTACAGACCAAACGAGCGCTTTACAGTAGCAATTGACGCCAGCCGCGTAGAGTGGAGCGCCTATGAAAGCCTTCGCTTCGACTTCAGCCAGCCTGTGGGCGGTAGCACTGTTTCAGAGAGCGCCAGAAACTACGAAGATTCCTATATCTTCCGTATAGGTGGTGAGTATATGGCAACAGAGGCATTGGCTGTACGTGCCGGTGCGTACTACGACCAGACGCCGGTGCGCGACGGGTACCTGACGCCTGAGACGCCTGATTCTGACTCCCGTGGTCTTTCTGCCGGTCTGGGCTATGCCTTCTCTGATAACATCAGCGTGGACGCTTCTTTCCTGTACATCAACAAAGCAAAAAGAACTGACACTGCAGAGAAATCCGGTGGTGTTCCGGGTACTTTCAAGGCAACTGCCTACATCCCTGGTTTAGGTGTCAACTTCAAATTCTAATTTTCCGAAACAGTCATGAAAAAGTATTTCTATAAATCCAGTATGCTGGCACTGTTTGCTGGTGTGCTTTTAACAAGTTGCGATCCGGAGATTGATGCCCCTGCATCCAGCGCCGGTCAGGCTGATTTTTCTACATATGTAGCGTTAGGCAACTCCCTTACTGCTGGTTTTCAGGATGCGGCACTGTACCGGGAAGGGCAGCTTAACTCATATCCTGCTATACTTGCGGATCAGTTCGAGGCAGTTGGCGGGAGTGAGGTATTCCGTCAGCCTTTAATGCCGGAAGGGGCAAGTGCTGGCTCACCAGCAACTACTGCCTCAGGGGTTGTTGTGCCGCAAAGGTTAGTCTTGGCCCCCGTTCAGGATTGTAGGGGTGATGTTTCCCTGTCTCCAACTCCTGCCGGCCCTCCGGGTGCTTTCCCTGGTGCTTATGCGGCACCAACAGAGCAGGGGCCATACAACAACTTGGGCGTACCAGGTGCCAAGTCGTTCCATCTTCTTGCTCCTAATTATGGTAATCCTGCAGGTCTGGCAAATGGCACCGCAAACCCATTTTTTGTTCGTTTTGCCTCATCTCCGGCAACTAGTGTGATTGCTGATGCTATGGCTCAAGACCCTACTTTCTTTACACTATGGATAGGAAACAATGACGTGTTAGGCTATGCAACTGCAGGTGGTGTAGGCACTTCTACTACCGACGCAACCCAGTTTGCAGGATACATGAATGCCATCGTAACTCAGCTAACAGCCAATGGTGCGAAAGGTGCTATAGCAAATATTCCGGATGTAGATAAAATACCTTTCTTTACTACTGTGCCAATCAATGGGCTTGTCCTGACAGCAGCGCAGGCACAGCAGCTTACAGCAGCTTATGCACAGCAAGGGCTTAATATTACTTTCCAGGAGGGGGCAAATAATTTTGTCGTTAATGAGGATGGAGTAGTAAGGAAACTCAAAGAAGGAGAGCGATTACTGTTGACAGTACCACAAGATCAAATTAAATGCCAAGGACTTGGCTCGATGGTTCCTATTGATGACAGATTTGTACTGTCAGAGGAAGAACTAGAGATTATAAATACAGCGGTAGAGAACTACAATAGCACCATTCAGTCTATTGCGAACAGCAAGAACTTAGCTTATGTTGATATGAATGCATACCTAGATAGACTAGCGCAGGGGTTTATCATTAATGGGGTGAGATACAATGCTTCATTAGTTACAGGAAATGCATTCAGCTTAGATGGTATCCATTTTACCCCACGTGCTGCTGCGTTAGTTGCGAATGAGTTTATTCGCTCTATCAACGCAAAGTATAACTCTACAGTGCCTTTGGTTGACGAAACACAATATAGAGCAGTGTTATTACCATAGATTACCTTTAAAGTTTAAAGTATAGAGAAAAAGCACCTCATTTTGAGGTGCTTTTTTTATGCCGTTCATGCCTCAGTTTAATACGTTTGCTAATAATCAGATATATTGTTTAACTAAATTTATATAAAATGTTAATTTGCCTCTTTCTTATACCTGATCAAACCTATAAAACTATGAAAAGTAAGTACTTGGCCTGTAAAGCAGGCTTGGGCCGTAGTCTTGTGGCTATGGCTGGTGTAGTCGCTATAAGTGCTACGCTGTTCTCCTTTACCTACCGCAGTGCCTCCGAGGCCGTTTTCCAGCGCCTGGGCATGAGCCAGACCGATGCCAACCAGAACATCTCCAAAAGCGTGCTGCAGGGCTACCTGACCTACTATGGCGCTAAGAACATCAAGAGCATTGCGACAGGAGACCGCGCCGCCATCGTAAAGGACCTGATGCTCTACTCAAAGCAGTACACCAACAGCGAGGCGTTCATCAATGAGTACCAGGCAATGCGGGAGCAGCGCAAGCCGGAGGCACCTGCCGAGGCCGAGTCTGAAGAAGATATCCGTAATAAGATGGTCGCTGACTTAAAGAAGAGTATAGCTAGCACAGAAGAGTCCATGGCCAAGATGAACGACGACATGAAAAAGATGATGGCGGAGTCTTTGACGATGCTGAAAGAGCAGCTAAAGGAGTATGAGAACCCCAACAGCGAGCTTGTGAAAATGATGGCACAGGGTGCGGCGCAGGGCAGTGAGTTTGACAAGAAAGCCTATGAAGAAAACCTGGCAAAGTGGCAGCAGGAGTACCCGGAAGATCACCGCAAATTTGTAAAGATGCGCTTGCAGCAGTTCCTGGACCAGACCAAGGATATCGATTTCGATGCAGCCCTGAAGGACAACGGCTATGGCAAAAAGAAATTTGTGAACTCCGCCTACGAAGCTAAGTCCGCCGACTGGAAAAAAGCTTTCAGAGCAGGAAGGGAGGCTACCACCACAGCCCGCCAGCTGGCCCAGGAATGGGTACAGGAGCTATAAGAGCAGCTAACATAAAAAGAGGAGGCGCTTCCTGCAAAGAAGCGCCTCCTCTCTTATTGACTGTAGGTAACACAGTTTACCTACCCCGGTTTTGCATGCTTAATGCGCCTCCAGCCAGTTCTTCCCGACACCCAGGCCAACTTCCATCGGCACGCTCAGTGGCAGCGCGTTGCTCATCAGCTCCACGATCTTCGGCGTTACAATCTCCACTTCTTCCTTCGGAGCGTCGAAAAGAAGTTCGTCGTGCACCTGCAAGATCATGCGCGTCTGTAGTTTCTCCTGGTGCAGGTACTCGTGTATGTTGATCATGGCGATCTTGATAATGTCGGCGGCAGTACCCTGTATGGGTGCGTTGATGGCGTTACGCTCAGCAAAGGCCCGCACGGTTTGATTGCGTGAGTTTATGTCGCGAAGGTAGCGGCGGCGGTGCAGCAGCGTTTCGGCATACTCCAGCTCACGAGCCTTCTCAACAGCGCTGTCCATGTACTCTTTCACAGCCGGGAACTCCTGGAAGTAGGCGTCAATGATATCGGCGGCCTCACGACGCGGAATACCCAGGCGCTCCGCCAGACCAAAGGCAGAGATACCGTAGATGATCCCGAAGTTCACCATCTTAGCCTTACGCCGCATCTCGCCATCCACCTGCTCCAGCGGCACATGGAACACCTTACTGGCCGTGGAGGCATGGATGTCAATCCCGTTCTTGAAGGCCTCTTTCATCGTAGGGTCACCACTGAAATCAGCCATAATGCGCAGCTCGATCTGAGAATAGTCTGCGGAGATGATCAGGTGCTTGCTGTTGCGCGGCACAAAGGCCTTGCGGATTTCGCGGCCACGCTCCGTGCGGATCGGGATGTTCTGCAGGTTCGGGTTGGTGGAGCTGAGGCGGCCTGTGGCGGTCACCGCCTGGTTAAAGGAGGTATGCACCCGGTTATCTGCCTCACACACCAGTTGCGGCAGCGCATCCACATAAGTAGACTTTAGCTTAGTAAGCTCGCGGTGCTCCAGTATCAGGCGCACGATCTCATGCTCTCCGGCCATCTTAGACAGGATCTCCTCACCAGTGGCGTACTGTCCGGTCTTTGTTTTCTTGATCTTACTCTTGCCATGCAGTTCCAGCTTGTCGAACAGGATTTCCCCGAGTTGCTTCGGCGAGCCGATGTTGAACTGCTCCCCGGCAATCTCAAAGATGCGCTTTTCTATACCTGTGATCTCTGCCTCCAGCTGTTCCGAAAAATCAGCCAGCGCGTTGGCGTCTATACTGATGCCTTCCTTCTCAATGTCGGCCAGTACTTGAACCAGCGGGTTTTCCACCTCCCGGAACAGCTTCATCAAACCCTGTTCTTGCAGCAGTGGCTCAAAGTAGTGCTTCAGCTGTAGCGTGATGTCGGCGTCCTCGCAGGCGTAGTCCTTTATGTCCTCGGGTTTCAGGTCCGCCATGGTCAGCTGGTTCTTTCCCTTCGGACCGATCAGGTCCGTGATCGGAATCGGGCTGTAGTTAAGGTATGTCTCCGCCAGCACGTCCATGTTGTGGCGCATCTCGGGCTCCAGCAGGTAGTGCGCCAGCATCGTGTCGAAGATCGGCCCTTGTACCCCCACCTTGTAGTTCTTCATCACCAGGATATCATACTTGATGTTCTGGCCTATCATGGCGATGTTCGGGTTTTCCAGCACAGGCTTGAAGTCTGCGACAATGCGCAGTGCCTCCTCCTGGTCATTGTGCGGTACGGGCACGTAATATGCCTCGCCGGGGCGGTAGCAGAACGATATGCCCACCAGCTTGGCCGTGATCGGGTCTATGCTAGTCGTTTCTGTGTCAAAGGACACCTCATCCTGCTTCAGAAGGTAACCGACAAGGCTCTGGCGCAGCTCTGGCGTATTAATGAGGTGATAGCGCTGCAGTGTGGTGTTGAGGGTGCGCATGGCCACCGGCCCATTGTCTTCGGTCACGGCCTCCTCTGTTTCCGCGGCAGTGTCGAAAAGGGAGGTCTGGCCCTGTGCTGCGGCTTTCCCTTTTTTAGCGGGTTTTGCTGCAGGCAGGGCTGTGGTAGCGGCAGCCAGGCTCTGCCCCAGTACGCGCTGGGCCAGCTGCCTGAACTCCAGCTCGGCAAAAAGCTCTGTCAGCTGCTCCTCGTTCGGCCCGTCATAGTGCAGGGCCTCGGCGCTGAACTCAATCGGCACATCGCGATGGATGGTGGCCAGCTCTTTCGACATGATTCCCTGGTCGGCGAAGTTGGTTACGTTTTCCTTCTGTTTCCCTTTTAGCTGATCTGTGTTGGCGATCAGGTTCTCCACAGAGCCGAAGCGCTGAATCAAACTTTTGGCGGTTTTTTCACCGATGCCCGGAATCCCCGGAATGTTATCCACGGCATCCCCCTGCAGGCCAAGAATATCAATCACCTGCTCCACACGCTCAATTTCCCACTTCTCCAGCACCTTCTGTACATCCCATACCTCAACGGCATTGCCCAGAAAGGCAGGCTTGTATAGGAGGATGTGGTCCGTCACCAGCTGGCAGTAGTCCTTGTCGGGCGTCATCATGTACACATCAAAGCCTTCCTTCTCCGCCTTACAGGCCAGCGTGCCGATGATGTCATCTGCCTCATAGCCG
>JAJLKL010000191.1:0-5140 GCA_033838975.1 Hymenobacteraceae bacterium
GGCTTCTTTGGATCTTTCAGGCCCACACGTGTACGCTGGATGGCCTTCACCAACTGGCTGATCGCTTTGTCCTGGCCAATTACCTTGCCTTTCAGCTCTTCGCCCATGTTTAGCAGTTTCACACCTTCGTTCTGGGCGATACGCTTCACCGGTATACCTGTCATCATGGCAATAACCTCTGCCACATTTTCCTCTTTTACCGTGTAACGCTTCTTCTTCGTCTCCTCTTCCCAGCTTCTCTTGGCAGACTCCAGCTGATCGATAAGCTTTTTCTCCTTATCGCGCAGTTGTGCGGCCTCTTCGTACTTCTGGCTCTTCACCACGCGGTTTTTCTCTACCTTGATGTTCTCGATCTGCTCCTCCAGCTTCAGGATATCATCTGGCACCACGATGTTGTTGATGTGCACGCGCGCACCAGCCTCATCCATAATATCAATGGCTTTGTCTGGCAGGAAGCGGTCGCTCATGTAGCGGTCACTCAGCTTCACGCAGGCTTCAATGGCCTTATCCGTATAATTTACGTGGTGGTGGTCCTGGTACTTGTCCTTGATATTGTTCAATATCTCGATCGTCTCCTCCGGTGTGGTAGGGTCTACCATCACGATCTGGAAACGACGGGCCAGGGCACCATCCTTCTCAATGTACTGGCGGTACTCATCCAGGGTAGTAGCACCGATGCACTGGATCTCGCCACGGGCAAGCGCAGGCTTGAACATGTTAGAGGCATCCAACGAACCAGAAGCGCCACCGGCACCTACGATCGTGTGCAGCTCGTCGATGAACAGGATCACGTCCGGAGACTTCTCCAGCTCGTTCATCACAGCTTTCATACGCTCCTCAAACTGACCGCGGTACTTGGTGCCGGCCACCAGTGAGGCCAGGTCCAGCGTAACCACGCGCTTGTTAAACAGCACGCGGCTCACCTTTTTCTGCACAATGCGCAGGGCAAGGCCTTCGGCAATGGCTGTTTTACCTACACCCGGCTCACCGATCAGGATCGGGTTATTTTTCTTACGGCGGCTCAACACCTGTGCCACGCGCTCAATTTCTTTCTCACGACCAACAATTGGGTCCAGCTTGTCGTCTTCGGCCAGCTTAGTTAAGTCACGGCCAAAGTTATCAAGCACCGGGGTGCGCGACTTCTCACCCGGCTTTTTGCTGGAGCTGCCTGAGCGCGAAGAAGACGAGCTGCCAAACAGTTTGTCTGAGTCATCAGAATCGTCTGTGTCAGACGACGCCAGCGGATTATTGCTATGATAATCCAGAGAGTCTCTTATTGCTTCGTAGTTCACGTTAAATTTCGCTAAGATTTGAGAAGATATGTTGTCTTCATCCCTTAGGATGGATAATAAGAGGTGCTCAGTGCCAATAATGTCACTCTTGAAGATTTTTGCCTCCAGGTATGTGATCTTCAGCACCTTCTCGGTTTGCTTGGTAAGCGGGATGCTGCCCGTGATGTTACTGCTCTGCGATGCTGTATTTCGTGTAGCTTGTTCTAAAGCGTACTTTAACTCATCTATCGAAACGCCAAGCTTCTTAAGCAGAGCAATGGCAGTACCTTCTCCTTCCCGAATCATGCCCAACACCAAATGCTCGGTGCCGATGTAGTCATGTCCAAGACGGATAGCTTCCTCACGGCTGAGCGAGATCACCTCTTTCACTCGGTTTGAGAATTTAGCTTCCATGTATACTTTACTCCGTGTTTTCTTTAAAAAGTCTAAAAATGTATAATTGCCTGAGGGTGACAGGAGATAACTATTTAAGAACAAGCCCTATGGAGCAATTGTTCAGTATGACGGCCACATTTACTGTAGGTACGAAATGGAGGCAGGCCCCTGCGTAAACAACAAGTCAATTATACTTAGCTCTGATGCAAATTGTTTGCCAAATACTTGCGTATAGGGTTTTACGTGCAAATTGTCAGGATAGATTTTTGGATGTATTTTATTCCTTAAATCCAGTACCGTGTCAGGTACCTCCGTTTGGTAGCTTTCCGTGAAGCTCAGGGGCCTGTTTAGTCTCAGTAATTTAAGATAAAGTCTTAAAAAGTCCATGTTCAGCTCAAATAAAAATTTGGGCTGCCGCTCGTACACCTCCCGTATATAGTCACTGTAAAATTCAAAATAGGGTGCCCGCCCGTAGGCAGCCTGTATCGTGCGCCAGTGCACGTTGTGCCATTTCTGGCTGTAGTCGATCTCTATGTCGGTGATACGTGTTTTGTCTTTGCTGTTGCCCCGCAGCACAGGAATGCTGAGCGGCTGCACCCCATGCGCCGTCAGCACATGGCAGCGGTTGCGGTAGCTCTGCTTGATGTAGTTTTCGTGTTGCTCTAGCAGCAGGGCCTCGGCACGCAGGGCATGCCAGAAGTACTGCACCGGCGGGTTATACATTATTTCGGTAAGGAGAAGCACTCTTTGTAAGTATGAATTGTGAATTATGAGTTACGAATTACGAACTCATTTCTTTAACAACAAAGGAGCCGCAAGTATAAAGTCCTGTGTCTTGTGTCTGAAATCTAATGTCTAGCACCTTGCTCCTGATTTCTACTGCATAATTCATCATTTTTAACCCCAATAGATTGTACCTTTGCAGCTGCCCTTTTGCAGATGAAGAAACGTATACACATCCCGCCGATCTACTACCCGCTCTGGCTCCTGCTCAAAGGTCTGGCCGCCTTACCGCTGCCGGTGCTCTATCAGTTGGCTAACTTTCTGTACTTCCTGATGTACCAGGTGCTGGGCTACCGCAAAAAGGTTGTGCTGCAGAACCTGCGCCGCGCCTTTCCGGAAAAGAGCGAGGCCGAGGTTCAGCACATCGCGAAAGCCTTTTACCGCCAGTTTGCCGATGTGGTGGTAGAGATCCTGCGCCTGGCGGGTATGAGCCGGGCCGAGATGCAGCGCCGCGTGACCTTCACCAACCCGGAGGTGCTGGCAGATTACGTAGAGGCCGGCACGCCGGTGATCATCCTGGGCACGCATGTGGGGAACTGGGAGTGGAGCCTTTCGGCTGCTGCCGTTACCTTCAGCTTTCCGGCAGAGGGAGTGTACAAACCTCTCAACAACCCCTTTTTTGAGGCCTTCATGCTGCACACGCGCAGCCGCTTGGGTGCCCGCCTGATCAAGATGAAGGAAACCCTCCGCGATTTTGTGGCCCGACGCAAGCAGCCACGCGTGGTGGCGCTGCTTTCTGACCAGTCCCCGCTCTGGAGTGATATTAACTTCTGGACCAGCTTCATGCACCAGGACACGCCTTTCTATACCGGCGCTGAAAAACTGTCCAACATGTTCGGCTACCCGGTGCTGTTCCTGGATGTGAAACGCACCAGCCGGGGCCACTATGCCCTCACCTTCGATGAGATCAGGGTGGAGGCAGACCCTGCGGACCCAGAAGCCTTTCCTATAACTGTAGCCTTTGCCCAAAAGCTGGAAGCCGCCATCCGCCGTGCCCCCGCCGACTACCTCTGGACCCACAAACGCTGGAAGCACCGCCGCGAAGCGGCTCAGTAGATGGGGGAATTGGGAAATTTGAAAATGTGGAGATGCGGAAATTTTATGGTCAGAGTACTCTATCTGCTAATCTTCAAATCTCCAAATTTACAAATCCTCCAACCTCCAAATCCTCAAATCAAAGATACTGCTCGATATCGCCGGCGCCTTCTCTGAGCACCTCAAAGTTGTGCGTGGCGTCTACTACCGTGGAGGGGGTGTTGTTGCCATAGCCTCCGTCCACCACGGCGTCCACCAGGTTTCTATACTTCTCATAGATCAGCTCCGGATCGGTGCTGTACTCAATCACCTCGTCTTCGTCGCGGATGGAGGTGGAGAGGATCGGGTTGCCCAGCTCCCGCACCAGCGACAGGGCAATCTTGTTGTCCGGCACACGGATACCTACGGTCTTCTTTTTGCCGCCGGCGTACTTGGGAGTATTGCTGGTGGCGTCCAGCACAAAGGTAAAGGGGCCGGGCAGGGCCTTCTTCATCACCTTGTAAGTAGGCGTGTCTATCTTGGCGTAGTCGGAGATGTGGGTGAGGTCGGAGCAGATAAAGGAGAGGTTCACTTTCTCCGGCTTTACCCCTTTTATCTGGCACACCCGCTCCACCGCACGGGCGTTATGGATATCGCAGCCAAGGCCATAGATGGTGTCGGTGGGGTAAATGATCACGCCGCCGTTCCGGAGGATGTCCACAACCTCTAAGATTTTGCGCTCCTGGGGCGTCTCGGGGTGTATTTGTATAAATGCTGCGTTACTCATAGTCTATTTTGTTTTGTAGAAGTTTAAAGAAACATACTCTTTTCCTGATGTATGCGTTTCAGGTTTGCCTGTGGGGCAGTGCCTTGATTCAAAATTAATTATTCGTCTATTCACATCTCTGTGCATACAAAGTTAAGCGCATAAGTATTAATTTTGGCGCCTGAATAACCATGGGTTCGGAACCTAAACCTTGCTCTGAGCCTTTTACATGCATTATGGCCAACGAAGTCAACAACCCAATACCTAGAAGAAAGCGAAAAGAGAAGAGCAAACTGGTGCCCAGCCTGATTGTGCTGTTCCTGTTCCTGTTCGTGAGCTTCTCGTACTACGCCTACCAGATCGTGTACACCCCGAATGTGGATACCAAGGACCAGGATACTTATGTGCTCATCCCGACAGGGGCTACCTATGAGCAGGCGATGGACTCGATAGAAGCCTCCGGAGTGATCATCGACAAGCTGTCGCTGCGCTTTATGTCTAAGCTGATGGACTACGATGAACTGGTAAAGCCGGGCCGCTACAAGCTGGAGAATGGCTGGGGCAACCGCCAGCTGATTGGGGTGCTGCGCCTGGGCCAGCAAACGCCACTCAACCTGACCTTTAATAACATACGGCTGCGCAGCCAGCTGGCCGCTAAACTGGCCGCCAACCTGGAGGCCAGCGAAGAGGAGCTGGATAGCCTGCTGAACGACCAGGAGTACCTGCAGACCTTAGGCTTTGATACCACTACCATCGTGAGCATGTTCATCCCGAACACTTATGAGGTGTACTGGACGACCAAGGCGCCGGATCTGATGGAGCGGATGAAGTCGGAGTATGACAAGTTTTGGACAGCAGAGCGTAAAGCCAAGGCCGAAAAACTGGGGCTGACCCCGCAGCAGGTGTCCAC
>JAJLKL010000192.1:0-7092 GCA_033838975.1 Hymenobacteraceae bacterium
GCTGGAGCCGGGCATACTGGAGACCTTCAAGCTGGTGCGGGAGCAGGGCGATGCCGCCCTGCTGGCACTCGCCGAGAAGTATGACGGGGTTCAGCTGGAGAGCCTGGTGGCGACCCCCGGGGAAATTGCTGCTGCAGAGGCTGAGCTTTCCGTTGAGCTAAAAGAAGCTATCCTGCAGGCCTACAGTAATATTCAGGTGTTTCATACGCAGCAGGCAGAGCCCGTGAAACAAGTGGAAACCATGGCCGGGGTCACCTGCTGGCGCAAAAGCGTACCCATTGAGAAAGTAGGCTTGTACATACCCGGGGGCACGGCTCCGCTGTTCTCCACGCTGCTGATGCTGGGGGTGCCGGCGCGTATAGCCGGATGCAAAGAGCTGGTTTTATGTACACCGCCTTCCAAAGACGGCTCCATACATCCCGCCATCCTCTACACAGCTTCTCTGCTCGGGGTTACCCGTGTGGTGAAGGCTGGAGGGGCACAGGCTGTGGCGGCCCTGGCGTACGGTACCGAAAGCGTGCCTGCCGTTTATAAAATTTTCGGTCCGGGCAACCAGTACGTGACGGTGGCCAAGCAGCTGGTGAGCAAAGCCGGTGTGGCCATCGACTTGCCTGCCGGACCTTCTGAGGTGCTGGTGATGGCCGATGAAACCGCGAATCCCGCCTTCGTGGCAGCTGACCTCTTGTCGCAGGCCGAACACGGTGCCGACTCGCAGGTGGTGCTGCTCACAACCGCTGAAGATTTGTTGATAAAGGTGGAGGAGGAGCTGCAAGCGCAGCTGGAGGTGCTGCCGCGCAAAGCATTCGCTTCTAAAGCTTTAGAAAACAGCCTGGGTATTGTGTTGGGTAACGTAGAAGAGATGCTGGCATTCTCCAACCTGTACGCACCGGAGCACCTCATTCTTTCCATCGCTAACTTTGAGGAAGTTCTGGAGGATATTACGAATGCGGGCTCTGTGTTCCTGGGGAACTACAGTCCGGAATCAGCGGGTGATTACGCATCCGGTACCAACCATACCCTGCCCACCAATGGCTATGCCCGTGCCTATAGCGGGGTGTCGCTGGATAGCTTTGTAAAAAAGATCACTTTCCAGTACATCACGCCCGAAGGCCTGCAGAACATAGGCAGAACCATTGAGACCATGGCGGAGGCCGAAGGCCTGGAGGCACACAAAAATGCAGTAAGTATACGACTAAAAGAGGTAAACCGTGTTTAACCTGAATGACATTATTCGCCCGAACGTTCTGAAGATGAAAGCCTATTCTTCGGCACGTGATGAGTTCAAAGGCGCCGCCAGTGTGTTTCTGGATGCCAATGAAAATAACCTCGGCAGCCTGGCTGGGGAAAACTACAACCGTTACCCGGACCCGCACCAGAAGAAGCTGAAAGAGCGCATCGCCGAAATCAAAGGTGTGCAGCCCGAGCAGATATTCCTGGGCAATGGCAGCGATGAGGCCATCGACCTGCTGTTCCGCATGGTCTGCCGTCCGGGACAGGACAGCATGCTGCACCTGCCGCCTACCTACGGTATGTACGAGGTGTCTGCGAACCTGAACGAGGTGGCGCTGGAGGCCGTGCAGCTGACGCCGGATTACCAGATCCCGGTGGAGGAGGTCTTGCTGCAGGTAAAGCCCAGTACGAAGATCATCTTTGTGTGCTCGCCTAATAATCCAACAGGTAATCTGATCGAGTCTGATAGCATCGAGGACCTGCTGCGGGCCTTCCCGGGGCTGGTGGTGGTAGATGAAGCGTACATTGACTTTGCCGATGGCCGCAGCTGGACAAACCGCCTGAAGGAGTTTCCGAACCTGGTGGTGCTGCAGACCTTCTCCAAAGCCTGGGGGATGGCGGGGTTACGTTTAGGCCTGGCCTTTGCCTCGGAAGAGATCATCGCTGTTTTGGATAAAATAAAGCCGCCTTACAACATCAACGAAGCCACACAGGAGCTGGCGCTGCAGGCGCTAGAAAGAACCGAGGCCTTAAAGGACATGGTCGAGGAGATCGTGCAGGAGCGGGAGCTGCTGATGGAGGCCCTGCCGGAGATGGCTGTGGTAGAGAAGGTGTACCCATCAGATGCAAACTTCATACTGGTTAAAGTAAAGGATGCAAACAGCCTGTACAAGTATTTGTTGGACAATGGGATCGTGGTGCGTAACCGCTCCAGTTTGCCTGGTTGCGAAGGCTGCCTCCGCATCTCGGTAGGCACCCTGGAAGAGAACCAGCAACTGTTAAAGGCGATAGCAGAGTTTTAGAGCGTATCACGTAGCAGGTATCACGTAGCACGATTTTATTTCAGAAAAGTGCTTTGTCATGATACTTGATACGTGATACCTGATACGGAAAAATACATGAAAAAAGCACTTTTTATAGACCGTGACGGCACCATTCTGGTTGAGCCCAAAACGGATTATCAGGTAGACTCTTTCGAGAAGTTTGCCTTTATACCTAAGTCCATCTCCAACCTGGCCAAAATTTACCGGGAAATGGAGTATGAGTTTGTGATGGTGACGAACCAGGATGGGTTGGGTACCGACTCGTATCCGGAAGACACCTTCTGGCCTTACCAGAACAAGATGCTCGAGATCCTGGAAAGCGAAGGCATTAAGTTCGACGAGATCCTGATTGACCGCAGCTTTGAGCATGAGGGACTGGAGACGCGTAAGCCTGGCATCGGCATGATGAAGAGCTACCTGGCCGGTGAGTATGACCTAGCCAACAGCTATGTGATCGGGGATCGCCTGACAGACGTGAAGCTGGCGCAGAACCTTGGTGCAAAAGCCATCTTTATCGGAGACACCGAGGCTGTAGGAGCCAGCCTGAGCACGAACGACTGGGACGATATCTATACCTTCCTGAAGCGCCCCAACGCAAGAACCGCCAGCATCCGCAGAAGCACCTCTGAAACCGATATCCGGATCGAGCTGAACCTGGACGGCTCCGGTAAAATGGACATCCATACCGGCCTTGGCTTTTTTGACCATATGCTGGAGCAGGTGGCCAAGCACGCTAAGTTGGATCTGACGATACAGGTGAAAGGCGACCTGCACATTGATGAGCACCATACCATTGAGGACACAGGGCTGGCTTTGGGCGAGGCTTTCCTGCAGGCATTAGGCGACAAGCGCGGTATCAGCCGCTATGGCTTCTTCCTGCTGCCGATGGATGAGACACTGGCACAGGTAGCCATCGATTTCAGCGGGCGTCCCTGGGCGGTGTGGAACGCTGAGTTCAGGCGTGAGAAGGTTGGGGACATGCCGACAGAGATGTTCTTCCACTTCTTCAAGTCCTTTTCGGATACAGCCAAAGCGAATCTGAACATCAAGGTGGAAGGCGACAACGAGCACCACAAGATAGAGGCGATCTTCAAAGGCTTTGCCCGTGCTATTCGCATGGCAGTGGAGCGAAACCTGCAGGATAACACGATCCCAAGTACAAAAGGAATACTGTAACTTTCACTCCTGAAAGCAAAAGAGGGTGCTGGACCTATCTTTGTCCAGCACCCTCTTTATATATTATAAAGATTATAAAGGGCTACTTTATACCATGCGGAGCCAGTCCTCTGCCTCTACCACACTCTCAAAAGTTTTGATCAGCTCTTTTTCTGATGTGTTTTTAATCGACTTATCTGTGGAAAGGCGGCTGAGCGTGCTCGGGGAATACACCCATGCAAAATGCTGGAGACCTGCCTCCCGCATCCGCGGCATCCAATCCTGGCCCACCCATTTAGAGGCGCCAGACCAGATCCCTTCCACATTCGTGTTGTCATTCAGCACCTTGGCGCACTGGTAGTTTTTCAGGCACTTGAGTATTTCCTCACAGCCGGCACTCACGGTGTCAAAATTTACATACCCCCGCCAGTTTACATAAAGCCAATTGTCTTCCGGGCAATACTCAATAGCAATATAGGTATCACGAAACAGTATCTCGTTACGGGCTGATTTCATAGGTAATGTAAGCAATAATAAAAATTGGCAGGTGGTAAAGCTAATAAGCCGCCGGAAAAGATGCCAAGTAAAATGTCCAATACTTTGTCTGCGTTTGCCGGCTTGTAGGCCAGGCAAACAGGCCTTCTCGGAATTGTTATAAAACATACAAAAATCGAACCTGAACTGCGCTGGGAGCTGCACGTATTTTAAAGTGGCAGTAAATCAAGTATATAGGGTAGGGGCTTTTACCTGCTTCCGTCGGCCCCTCTTCCCACACCTGGAATCGCACACAAACATTTTCCCACACGAGGGGTTGAGATTATATGAGGCAGCCGGTTATCCCTACATTGTTATCCATCTTATTTTTTCTCCTCTTCAGCAAGCATCTGCTGGCGGGTCCCACACCTGCGGATACGGCCGCTTCAGCTCCCTACCGTACCGCTGTGCATAAGCTGGCGAAAGCGATCGCTTACCAGACTGTCTCGGCTGTTGATAATGAGAGATTTCGCTTTGAAGAGTTTGAGTCACTGCACGCATACCTGGAGGAGGCTTTTCCGCAGCTGCACCAGCAATTAAAGAAAGAGGTGATCAACGGGTACAGCCTGCTGTATACCTGGCCCGGCACCCGGCCTGAACTGAAGCCTATCCTGCTGAGCGCACACCTGGATGTAGTGCCTGTGGAGGCTGGCTCCCGGGCGGAGTGGGAGGCGCACCCCTACGAGGGTACGGTAAAGGATGGCTACATCTGGGGGCGGGGCAGCATGGACGACAAGTATAGGGTCGTGGCGATCATGGAGGCGGTGGAGTTGTTGCTGGAGCAGGGTTTTCAGCCGGAGCGCACCGTATACCTGGCATTCGGGCACGATGAGGAGGTAGGCGGATATGCGGGAGCGGCCAGGATCAGTGAGCACCTGGCCACGCAAGGGATAGCGCTGGAGGCTGTGTATGACGAGGGGCTTGCTGTTGCCGATGGCGTAGTCCCTGGCCTGGAAGAGCCGCTTGCGCTAGTGGGCACCGCCGCCAAAGGGAATATCAATCTGAAACTGACCGTGCATGGCGAAGGCGGGCATTCATCGGTTCCGCCACTGGAGACCCCGATTCAGATCCTGAGCGTTGCGCTCTCCCGCCTGCACGAGAATCCCTTTGAAGCCCGCATGATCCCGACCACCCGCGAAATGGTGGCAGCCCTGGCCGACAAACTAGGTGGCAAGTACAAATTTGCGATGCGGCATTATGGGCTGTTCAAAGGCAGAATTCTAAAAATGCTGGCGGAAGACCAGGCCACCGATGCGCTGATCCGCACGAAAATGGTGCCTACTGTGATGGAGGCCGGAGACAAATATAACGTGCTGCCCCGGGTGGCCACCGCTATCCTGAACGTAAGGATACTGAATGGCGATAGCCAGCAGGATGTGCTACGGCATGTGCAGCGTGTGGTAAATGATGACCGGGTGCAGATTGAGATACACGGCGTGTACACGCCGCCCTCTCCGGTTACCTCTACCGACACCTGGACCTACAGGGCGCTGCAAAAAACGATAGGAGAGACCTTTCCGGGTGTTATGGTGGTGCCGGCGCTGTTTCCGGGCGCCACGGATTCCAAGCACTACACTAACCTGACCAGCAATATTTTCCGTTTTGCCCCACAGGTCGTAAACCGGGAAAATGCCCAACTGATCCATAATGTGAATGAGCGGCTTTCCCTGGAAGTATTCGATAAGTGCATCTCATTTTATGAGGCCCTGATCCGGAATACCTGCACTGGCAATGGCGGGGTGCAGGTGGTGCAGGATAAAGTAAACCTACTGCCCATTGGAGTGACAGGTGAATAAAATTAAATGAAAATATTTTGGAGTTTTAACGATAGCTTTTACATTTGTGGTGCAGGAGAGGTAAGAGTAACCTCCTTTACAGAATTGAAAAAGACGAAGTGATTCAGAATCTTCATATGGCATGGTGGTGGCACGTTACTAAAAGTATCGTGGACAGCACTGCTATAGCCAATTTGAAGTAAAATATATAGCAAAATAGAAGGTTTTAAAGCCCGCTGTTCACCAGAGCAGCGGGCTTTTTGTTTTTAACCCCCTACAAAACCATGAAGAAGTATAAGATCAGCACCACGTACAAGCGCCTCCTGGCCGACACCCTGACACCGGTGAGTGTGTACCTGAAGCTGCGAGACCGTTACCCGAACAGCATTCTGCTGGAAAGCTCCGACTACCACGGGGCCGAGAACAGCTTCTCCTACATCTGCTGCGGGCCGATGGCCAGTATAAAGGCCGAAAATGAGGTGCTGACGGAGGTGTTCCCGGACGGAGCCACCCGCACTACACCAATTACGAAGGAGCTAAACGTACCGGCCCAACTGGCAGCCTTCGCGCAGAGCTTTGAGGTAGAGCAGAACGGTTTTAACTTCATCAACAACGGCCTGTTTGGCTACATGAATTATGATGCGGTGCGCTATTACGAGGATATCGAACTTAATCTTCGTGCAGATCGACAGGAAGTGCCGGACCTGTATTATGCCGTGTACCGCTACATCATCGCCATCAACCACTTCACCAACGAAGCTTATATTTTCTCGCACAGCTATAATCAGGATGATGCTAATGGCATTCCACAGCTGGAGGCGCTGCTCAATAGCCGCAATATTCCAAGCTATACCTTCACGACTTCCGGTGACGAGGGCCATAATATCAGCAGCGAAGACTTCTTAAAGAATATTCAGAAGGCGAAAGAGCACTGCTACCGCGGAGATGTTTTTCAGCTGGTGCTTTCCAGGAGATTCGAACAGGCGTTTCAGGGAGATGAGTTTAACGTGTACCGTTCCCTTCGCTCCGTAAACCCTTCGCCTTACCTGTTCTACTTCGATTATGGAAGCTTCAAAATCTTCGGTTCTTCGCCGGAGGCACAGCTGGTAATTAAAGATAAAAAGGCCAGCATTTTTCCAATAGCCGGCACTTTCCGCCGGACAGGCGACGATGCTGCCGATGCCGCCCTGGCCGAAAAGCTGCTCGCTGATCCAAAAGAAAACGCCGAACACGTAATGCTGGTAGACCTGGCCCGCAACGACCTGAGCCGCAACGGCCACAGCGTGGAGGTAGAAACCTTCCGCGAAATTCAGTTCTACTCGCACGTTATTCACCTGGTGTCTAAAGTATCAGGT
>JAJLKL010000193.1:0-11909 GCA_033838975.1 Hymenobacteraceae bacterium
TCAGGTCCTTAAGCTTCTCCCATTGTTTCTCTGTCAGCTTCATGACAGAGAAACAAGCAGCTCCTAAAGAATGTCCCTATTTATGAGATAGCTTCTAGTCATATTGTTGAAATCCGGCACATCCTGTTTATTCTTAAATGCTCCTAAACAACTCTATTAATTTACAACCATTAATCAACCACTTTGGCTTACAGATAACAAAAAAGTACTTTAAAGCAATTAGGAACAGTGAAGCAGCAGTGAACAGAAAGGTAGAGAAAAATATTTAGGTGATTTGATATTGTATTAATTTGTTAATACTAATAGTAATAGATGGTGTTACTAATGCCTTGAATTTAGTGGATTACTGTTGCTCAACATGTTAATAACTGTGTTGGTAAATACTAAATTTTTTAGCTTGCACTTTAGTAAACTTTTGTATATGTTTGTCTTGTTATTACAAGGTGCTGATAAGTAGCACTTATTCAATATTGCAACTCTGAAAGCTTCATATCAAAGTGAAGCATCTACTTACCTTTATCGTAAGGTATCTTCTAAATTTTAATGACATCACAACCTCGTTCATCAATAATTTATATTGATGCTTTCAATTGCTTTAGACAATTCTCAACCAACACTTGCAACACGTAAATAGAATATTCACAACTCCAATCTTAAACTCAATCTCTCTATGACCATTTCTGCGGTGCAGGAATCACTTCAACGCCATACCTCCTTTAACATATTCTTGATGCGAATTACTTAATAATTATATTTTATAACTTTTAGCCAACCCCAATGCCTAAGAACAAAAAGCCAAGGCACAAGAGAAACCTTACCAAAGGTTCGACCAATCCCAAAGGTCAAGAAGTTTGCTCTAAGAAAGTGAGCAAGAAAAACAGTAGATGGATTTCTATCAAAGCAGATACGCTATCAATCAAGCGTTCTACATTGGTGGTCTTCATTGCACTACTCCTATCTTTTATGGTTTTACATCTCTATATCGGATGGGATATAGAAACTACTGTTCTTGTTATTACAGCGTTGTTTAACACCAAATAACGAGTAATAGCAAATGATTAATGAAAGGGGGTAGGTGTACTGCCTACCCTCTTTGTTATCATAATGTATAGGTGTTTTGCCTGCTAAGAGTAAGAATAAAGGTGCTTGTAGCTTTCCTGTGTCTATTATGAGGTAGTTACAGAAAGTGTCTTATACAGCCTCTAATGAGCTTTTTTAAATATTAAATTTCAAATTTTAGCCAAACAAGACGAAAAGATTTGAGCAGAATGGATTAGGCTCATCATCGAAAGATGGTGTAGAGAGAATTACAACTATTATGAGAAATCTGTTACAGGGTACTTTTTATGCCTTTAGGCTCATTATGGAGTGCATAAAAGAAGCTGATAAATAGGTTTAGTTATAAAAAAGGGAGCTATATAGCTTCCCTTTTTTATAACTAAACCTATTTTCTTATTAACCTTTTGAGTTCAGGCTTTCTAGTGGCCCTGCCAGGAATCGAACCTGGATCTAGAGTTTAGGAAACTCCTATTCTATCCATTGAACTACAGGGCCTGTAGATTATAGCTGCAAAAATAAACTAATTAAAACATTGTGCAAAGGCCGGAGAGGGACTTGCTTAATAGGTAGCCACCGCAATACCAAAGGCAACAACGGTAAGTACCAGCCCCACCATAAAGATGGTGTAGGATATACGTAGTATCTTGTACTTCCTGCTTAGCACTTCACCCAAATAATAAATGTCCGTGATCATATTGTTGTAAAGCGATTTCTTATCGCGCATGATCTCGTGCATACCACTCTGGAAATCCTCCAGGGCCAGGTTAGTAAAGTTACCGAAGAACAGCAGGTTTACTTTCCGGCTGTTGATCTTGTTCTTCTTAAACCGGAAGCTTGTCACCTCAGGCTGTGCCGAAATGATGGCGAAAATAACAGAGCCAAGGGTGGTGAGCAGCAGTGTGCCTACCGGTATGATCAGGGTGCGGTGCTGGGCAAACTCAGCTCCGATCACAGAGGATTTGGCACTCAGGTAAGTGATGATCACCGACATGATGATGGCATTCAGGCTGATCATCATGTTGGCCTTGTTGTCGGCTATCGCGCTCAGGTTAAGGTGGGTGCGGTAGGTGTTGCGGAACATGGTCTCGATGCCGCGCTTTGGCTGCGCCAGTGTTTTCCGGCGTTTTTTGTCCTGCTTTTTCTTCTTCTCGTTTTCCTTGTTCAGGCGGTTGCGCTGTTCCTGTATGTTCAGGCCCAGCTGCCCTGCAAACTTGCGTTGCGCCTGGTTGGTGTAAAAGGTAGTGGAAAGCAGAAAATCCATCTGAAACTGCGCCCACTCGCGGTCTGTGAAGAACTTATCCTGAAAGATCTCCCACTCCACCCGCAGCAGCTCCGCCGTGGCAAAGAAGGTTTCTTTGCCGATGTTGGCCATGTCGGCATCTACCAACAGCTCCTGCAGCAGCCCCTCCGGCTCCTGGTCGTGCCGGGTGGCCTGGATCATATCCGTAATGCGGGCTATCCGCTCCTTGGGGTACTGGTGCTCCTGTAGCCACTCGGTGGCGATGCTGATGCTCTCGTCCTCATGGTTGGTGTAGGTGTTTACGTAGCCGGTGTCATGAAACCAGGCCGCCAGCAGCAGGTCCTGCAGCTCATCCTCCGGCAAGTGGCTGTGCCTGCCAAGTTCCTGTGCTTCGGCAACGGTTTCAAAAGTATGCTTATAGTTATGGTAAACCAGCTTCTTAGAGAGTCTCTCCTTAAAAAGCCTGAACACGTACTCGCTGGCCTGCCTTACAATCTTTGGATCTTCCATATAGGTTAAACTTCTGCCCGGCTACTAAAATGCACGGTCCGTGCCAGCGTCCAGGGCAGTATCAGGTGTAATGCGCATGATGCGCGCGATACTCTGCGGTTACGGCAAAACGAGCATTTTGTTAGTGAAACGGTACTTCTGCAAGGTGATTGGCCATGCCCGGACAGGCAACAACTAAAGTTTTGCTCGTCTCGTTTAAATTTTCAACTCCGCCGCACCAGAGGCAGGTTAGCAGGGTCGGGAGACGACAATGTGCAGCCTCTGAACGCAGTATGACAGCGCTTTAACGGGTAAGCAGTGCCTGTTGCGCTGTAGCAGGTGCAGCAGGGTTACTGCCCTTAAGGAAGAGCCCTGCCCGCAGGGCCGCTTAGCAGATTACACCTATGATCCATACCATACCTGACGCACATCAAGCAGTTCTTCGCCATCTGTTTCAGATAGCCCTGTGCCTGACGCTTACCGCCTGTGTTTCTTCCAAACCATACTACAGCCGCGATGCCGAGACCTGGGAGCAGAACGTACCTGACCCGGAGAATGAGGTGATCTATACTGTGTTCCTGATCGGCGACGTGGGCGCCCCTGACCTGGATGGAGAGCCATCGATGCTGCTGATGCGCAAGCAGATGGAGGAGGCCGGGATGCAGAGCGCCACTATCTTTCTGGGGGATAACGTGTACCACAACGGCTTGCCGCCCCCTGGCCGGTACGACCGCGAGATCTCCGAAAGGCGCCTGAACGCCCAGCTGGACATCCTGAAGGGCTATGAAGGGGAGAAGTACATGATCCCGGGCAACCACGACTGGAACCACAGTGGCCGTGGCGGGGTGGAGTATGTGATGCGGGAGCAACGTTATGTGAACGAGTACCTCACGGATGAGAACATCGTGGTGGGCGGCGACTTTTATGTGCCGGGTAATGGCTGCCCCGGCCCCTACGAGGTGAAGATAAGCGACGACCTGGTGCTGATCGCCATTGACTCGGAATGGTGGCTGCACCCCTTCGACAGGCCCTACGGCGAGAACAGCGGCTGTGGCGCGGCCACGGAGATAGACTTTCTGGTGCAACTGGAAGACATTATCGAAAAGAACAGCGGCAGCGATATACTGGTGGTGGGGCACCACCCCCTGATGACAAGAGGGGCACACGGTGGTTTCTTCACCCTGAAAGACCACATCTTCCCGCTCACCATGCTCCGCAACTGGATCTACTTCCCCCTGCCGGTGATCGGGTCTATCTACCCTTTCGCCAGAAAGTACGGCGGCATTCTGCAGGATATCCCGCACCCCCGTTACCAGGCCTACATCGAGGGGCTTACCCGTATCTTTGAAAAGTACGACAACATCATCTACGCAGCGGGGCATGAGCATGCGCTGGAGTACTTTAAGCACAACGACCTGCCGCTGATCGTAAGCGGCTCCGGCTGCAAGGTGCAGTTCGTGAAGCCGGGTGGCGAGTCTACCAAGTATGTGCAGAAGGTAAAGGGCTTTGCCAAACTGACCTACCATGAGAACGGAGAGGTGTGGACGGAGTTCTGGGTGCCGGAAGGCGACGGCTCTACGGGCAGGGTGACGTACCGCACTCCGGTCTATGCGAAGAAGCCGCGCCCGGAAAAGCCATTGGTGGAAGACAAAACAAACTACGCCGACAGCACCATCACGCTGGCGGCCAACAGCAACTATCAGGTGTCAGGCCTGCGCGAGCTTTTGCTGGGGGAGCATTACCGCGAGGTGTGGGCCACACCGGTAGAGGTGCCCCTGCTGGACATGAAAAACGAGTTTGGCGGCCTGACCCCTTACCAGAAGGGCGGGGGCAAGCAGACGGCCTCATTGAAAGTGCGGAACCCGGATGCCAAGGAGTATAAGCTGCGCAGTGTGGACAAGAATCCTGCCCAGGCCTTGCCGGAATACCTGCGCGAGACAGCTGCCCGCACGCTGCTACAGGACCAGATATCGGCGCAGCACCCCTACGGAGCGCTGGCCGTGCCGCCGCTGGCCGATGCCGCCGGGGTGTACCATACCAACCCCAAGCTGGTCTACATCCCCAACACGCCTTACCTGCGGCAGTACCTGGATGAGTTTGGCAACACACTGGCTTTTCTGGAGGAGGATGCGGACGAGAACCATGAGGAAACCGCCAGCCTGGGGTACGCGGAAAACCTGGTGGGTACTGATAAAGTGCTGGAGGAACTGGAGCAGGATAACGATAGTGAAGTAGATCAGCAGGAGTATGTGCGTGCCCGCCTCCTGGACATGCTCATCGGCGACTGGGACCGCCACGAGGGGCAGTGGCGCTGGGTAGAGGAGAAGAAGGAAAAAGGCAAGCGCTATACCCCGGTTCCGGAGGACCGGGACCAGGCCTTTTTCAAGGTAGATGGGGTGCTGCCCTGGCTGGCCACTCGTAAGTGGGGTGTCCGGAACGTGCAGAACTTCGGGTATGAGTACGAAGATATCATCGGTCTAAACCTCAGCGCCCTGGACCTGGACCGTACCTTTACCTCCCGGGTGACAAAGGAGGAGTGGCTACGGATAGCCCGGGACATCAGGCAGCGCGTAACGGATGAGGTAATCCGGGAGGCGGTGAGCCAGTGGCCGGAGGATGTGCAGAGAATCTCCGGGGAGGAGGTGGCCGCCAAGCTAAGGTCCCGGAGAGAGAAGCTACCGCAGGCCGCTGAAGAGTACTACAATTTTCTGGCGCAGTATGTGGACATCGCGGGAAGCGACAAGCACGAGCAGTTCCTGGTCAACCGCCTCGACAACGAGCGGATGCAGGTGATCGGTTACAAGACCTCTAAGGAGGGCGAGATCCGGGAGGAGATCTACAACCGCACCTTCTTCACGGACCAGACCAAAGAGGTGCGCATCTACGGGATGGATGGCCAGGACGAGTTTTTGGTAACCGGCGATGTGGACGAGAGCATTGTGGTACGCATCATAGCCGGCAACGGGGACGACAGGATCGTGGACAACTCCCGGGTAAGCGGCCTGAAGAAGCACACTATTGTGTATGACACGGAGCTGGGCAATGAGTTTGTGTTTGGGCCTGAAACGAAGGACAAAACAGAGCCATACGATGAGGTAAATCTGTACGACCGCCGGAACTACAGCCTGCCGTACCTGGGGCCAAGGCTCTCCACCGAGTATAACGTGGACGACGGTGTGTTCCTCGGGGCTGGCCTTCTCCTGCGCACGCAGAAGTTCCGCAAAAGGCCGTATGCCTCAGAGCATTTACTGGAGGCAAACTATGCCTTCCTGACGAGCTCGTTTAATGTGCGCTATACCGGCGATGTGCGGCAGGTGCTGGGGAACTGGAGTCTGGCCCTGAACGCGGCACTGGAAGGGCCGAAGTACCAGCGGAACTTCTACGGCCTGGGCAACAACACGGAGCAGGCCTCCGATCTGGAGGAGCGATTTTACAGGGTGCGGTACGAGCGGGTTGCGCTTAACGCTTCCCTTTACAGGCAGCCAGCCACCTTTTTCAAGCTAGGCATTGGCCCTACTTATGAGCGTTTTCATGTGGTGGAGCCGGAAGAGGAGACCTATTTGCTGAACGTGGCCCGGGAGGGCGGCCTGCAACCCGGTACCTACGACCCGGTAGCGGGCAAGTTCAACGTGCAGCACTACGGCGGTATAGCGGCTTATCTGAACATGGACGTGATCGGTGGCGGTAGCCGGGAACAGAATCCGCGTATAGGTATGCGCTGGTATAGCAGCATCAGCTATAACCGTCAGCTGAACGGGGAGAAACTGGACTTTACCAACCTGAGCTCCGAGTTCAGGTTCTACATCAGCCCGAACTTCCCGCTGCAGCTCACCTGGGCCGGCAGGGTGGGGGCGGCCCACAACTACGGCGACTTCCGCTTTTACCAGGCTAACACCCTGGGCGGCACCGAGAACCTGCGGGGGTACCGCCGCACTCGCTTTGCCGGCCGCAGCAGCATCTACGCCAACGGGGAGGCCCGTATTCAGCTCTTCGACTTTAACCTATACCTGACGCCGGGTAAAATAGGCGTGCTGGGCCTGCTGGATGCCGGGCGGGTATACTATGACGGGGATCCCAAGGAAGCGTTTTTCCGTAGTCTTCACATTGGCTATGGCGGAGGGATATGGGTAGACCTGCTCAACCGCACTGTGTTATCGCTTTCCTACGCCATAGGTGAGCGGGACGATAACGACCTGGTGATGCTGAACTTTGGCTTCTTTTTCTAACACAATACAGCTTTAGAAGTATAAACAAAGGTGTCGCCGGATGTGCGGCACCTTTGCTTTTCTGAAATCTCAATGCAAGAGTAAAACTATGAAGATACTTAAACTACTGCTTACCGTACTGATGCTGCACTCTGTCCTGCCTTATGCCTGGGCCCAGGACCCGGAAACGGAGTCGATAGACATATATGCCTCGCCGGGTGTACGGGGGATGGGAAAGCCACGTGGAGTCGTGATCGGTTATGAGCGCATACCTCAGTTTGATATCGAGTCCGAGTCGGATGATCCGCGCTTAGGCGATGGGAGTGGGCGTATCAGGCGACATAATCAGTTCTCTGTACGTGCTCTGGCCCCACTTATAAACAAGCCCCAGACTAAACTTATCCTAGGTTTTGGGTATGAGTTAGAGGAGTTCAATTTTGATAATCTGACAGAATCGTCCTACAGCCTGTACCGCTACCTGGAGGACAAGAACCTGAAAAGCATTGGCCTGCAACTAGCGTACCTGCACTCTTTGAACGAGCGTAACTTTTACCTCATCCGTGTAAAAGGTGAGCTTAACGGTGACTATACCCGCGACAACATCAACATTTCCGACTACCTGAAAGCAACCGTGGACCTGGCCTACGGCTGGAAGAAAACACCGGACTACGCGATCGGAGTGGGTGTGCAGTGGGGGTATACGTTCGGAAGGCAAAGGGTATACCCAGGGATTCTTTACAACCGCACCTTCAACCCGAAATGGGGGGTAGAATCCATTTTTCCGGCAAATGCAAGGCTGCGCTACAACGCGAATGAGAAAACGCTGTTTTACGTAGGCTACCGCCTGGAGGGAGCCAGCTATGATATCTTTGCAGATAAAACGGTGCTGAGCCAGTTTAATGAGATAGAGTTGAGGCGCACGGATATAAAAGGGCTGCTGCGCATGGAGCGGGAAATATACGACTTCCTGTGGTTTGCCGTGGAGGGAGGTTTCAGACAGTACTACAGGCACCGCATTTTTGATGAAGTAGGCTCAAGGGACGAGCTGATCACAAACGACCTGGCCGGTGCAGGCTATATAGGCGTAGAGCTGTACCTGGTGCCGCCCCGCAAATGGGTAGGGGAGGATTAGAAAAGGGCTTTCAGCTCCATTTGATTTTGCTAAAATGATTTCGCCCTTGTTGATGTCTTTACTCAACAAGGGCGAAATCATTTTTTAGCTTCAGTATTCTATATACTTACGCGCCCCCGCGCTCGCAGGCTGGCCCAATCTTTTGCGGTACCAGGTCCCGGAGGTAATGGTAAATGGCGTACTGCGCCCGGATGTTGGTGGCAGAAGGAGGCTTGATGTATGTGTTGTCCACGTTGCGGGTTTTGGTATCGTCAGCTAGCTGCAGGTCGATGATATCACGGACTTCTTTGATCAGGTTATCCTGCAGTAGCGGGAAGGCAACCTCCACGCGGCGGTCCAGGTTGCGGGTCATCCAGTCGGCGGAGGCGATGTATAGCTTCTCCTCACCGTTGTTGTGGAAGATATACACCCGCGCATGCTCCAGGTAGCGGTCCACGATGCTGCGCACCTCAATGTTCTCGCTCATGCCTTCCACACCCGGCACCAGGCAACAGATGCCACGTACCAGCAGTTGTACCTGAACGCCCGCCTGGCTGGCCTCATAGAGCTTCTTGATCATGCGCTCATCCTGCAGGGCGTTCATCTTCAGGATCATCTTTGCCGGCAGTCCCTTCTTGGCGTTCTTTATCTCCCGGTTAATCATCTTCGTGAAGCTTTCGCGCATATTGATCGGGGCCACCAGTAGGCTCTCGAGCTTCTTGTTGGGATGTCTGTCTATGAGGAAGTTGAACACCTGCTCCACATCCTTCGTGATACGCTTATCAGAGGTGAACAGGGCATGGTCGGCGTATATCTTGGAGGTTTCCTCATTGTAATTACCGGTGCTCAGGTAGGCGTAGTTTACCAGCTTCCCTTTCTCGTTTCGGGTGATCAGGCCTAGCTTGGAGTGCACCTTCAGGTCAGGGATGCCGAAGATGACGTTGGCCCCGGCCTTCTGTAGTTTGCCGGCCCAGAAAATGTTGGACTCCTCGTCGAAGCGGGCCTTCAGCTCCACGACCACCGTTACCAGCTTTCCGTTTTTGGCGGCCTTTACCAAGGCTTTGGCCACCGCCGATTTGTTGGCTACCCGGTAAAGCGTGGCGCTGATAGCGCGCACTTTAGGGTCTTCGGCAGCCTGGTTGAAGAGGCGCAGCACGTAGTCGAAAGACTGGTACGGGTAGTGCACCATGTAGTCCTGCTTTTTCATGGCAGCCAGCATATTAGGTTCCTGCTCCAGCTGCGGGTGCACCAGGGTAGGCTGCGGCTCGTACTTCAGGTTGGGCAGGTTAAAGTCCGGGAACTGAAAAAAATCGCGGAAGTTGTGGTACTTGCTGCCCTCCACCAGCTCATCCTCAGTGATGCCGGTATGAGCCATGACCATGTCGAGCAGCTCCTGTGGCGTTTCCGGGTCGTAGAGCAGGCGGGCCGGGTAGCCGGTCTCCCGCTTCTTCAGGCTCTTCCGGATCTTGGCCATCAGGTTGCCCGATACCTCCTCCTCAATGTCCAGCTCCGCATCCCGCGACACCTTTACGGCGTGCGCCTTGAACTTCTGGTACTTCGGGAACATCAGGGGCAGACAGAAACGGATGGCGTCGTCGATGAACATGACATACCGCTGCTCCTTTACAGTGGGCAGTTTTATAAAGCGGCTGCCATGTTTCTTGGTCGGGATCTCCAGCATCGCAAAACGCTCCGGCTTCAGGTCCTGCTCCTGCGGCTCCTGCATCTCTATACCCAGGTATACCGTCTGGTCCTTCAGGAACAGGTGCGTCTCTGTCTCATCCAGGATGATGGGCAACAGCAGCGGCTCCAGCGTTTCGTGGAAGTAGTCTGTGATCCATGCCTGCTGCTCCGGGTTCAGGTCGTGCTCTGTGAGCAGGTGTATGTTGTGTTGGCGCAGGCCTGCCAGTATACCTTCCCGGAACACGCGGCCAAACTCCTCCTGCTGGCGGCAAACCTCCTGCATTACCTGCTCATAGGTTTCGGTGGGTTCGTCGTGCAGCTTTCGGCGGGTCTTTTTCTTTAGCTTGATCAGGCGCTTCAGCGTGGCTACGCGCACCTTAAAATATTCATCCAGGTTAGAGGAGAAGATCGCCATGAATTTCACCCGCTCCAGCAGGGGCACATTCTCGTCCTGGGCCTCCTGTAGTACCCTGTAGTTAAAAGCCAGCCAGCTCAGCTCCCGGTCTGTGAACGGGTAGTTCTTACTGGGCTTTTGCTCCGTTGCTTTTTCTTTTTCCATGGTGGTTATTGTAGCTCTTCGCTTCAGCTATTGCCTGTTGGCGGTGCGCCAGGTACCCGAAGGCCAAACTGAAGTGTTACTTGTAGTTCTTGGGGAAGTCGTAGAACAGCAGGGTGGCGTTGTCCTTGCTGATATCGTACCAGCTCTCGCAGTCGAACTGCAGGCCCACGATGCCGGTGGTGGGCAGCGTGGCGATATGCTCCGGCGCCAGCATGTTGGCAAAGTCAGAAAGCGCCTCATTGTGCCCCACCAGCATCAGAAAGTCGGCCTCTACCGGGGCTGACTGCGCTACTTCCAGCAGGTCATTTTTATCGGCGCCGTATATGCGCTCATCCACCACAATGTCGTCGGCCTCGTAGCTCATTTCCTTGCCTACCAGCGTGGCGGTGGTCAGGGCGCGCACGGCAGGGCTCGAGATGATGAGGTTTACCTTTACTCCCTTCGATGCCAGTTCCTGCCCCATCAAAGTCGCATCGCTACGGCCCCGCTTGTTCAGCGGACGGTCGTGATCACTGAGCTCTTCGAATCTCCAGCTCGATTTGGCGTGTCTAAGGATGTATAACGTTTTCATAGATATCTATCACAAATGTGTCATGGCACTGGCAAATGCCATCGCCACAGACACGTGTCTTTACTGCGAGATGCTCAAAATGGTTGTGTCAGGAAGAAACAGCGTGCTGCTATGAATTGTTACTGAGCATCTTGTAGATCTGGCAGGAGGAAGTGCTGTACCTAAAGTTTTTACAGGCATGGCATCTGCCAATGTCGCTAACCGGAGCATGCCTGTCATCTTTGGCGTTGGTGAAGGACCTGAAGCACTGGTTGCAGTTGATGGTTCGGGCAAACAAAAAAGGGAGCCACCTCAGTTCAGCAGCTCCCTTTCCTATACTTCCAAAGAGGTATTACACATTGTTCGGGTAACGCTCAAAGTGTATTTCCGATACGCGTCGCAGTAGCTCCTCGCGCAGCTCATCGATGTTGAGCTTATTGGTGGCCGAGATGAACAGGGCCGGCGCGTGCTCCTTAGCCATGTACGTTGCCTTCAGGTCCTCAATGGACGGGCGTACGTCATTCCCTTCCTCCTGCAGTTCCTTCTCCCGCTGCTTCAGGTACTCGTCTATTTTGTTAAACACCAGCAGCACCGGCTTGTCGGCCGAGTTGATGTCCTTCAGCGTTTCGTTCACAACGGCAATGTGGTCCTCGAAAGACGGGTGCGACACATCCACTACATGCACCAGCAGATCGGCCTCCCGGATCTCAGCCAGCGTAGACTTGAACGACTCGATCAGTTTGGTAGGCAGCTTGCGGATAAACCCTACGGTATCGGAAAGCAGGAACGGCACGTTGTCCAGCACTACTTTGCGCACGGTGGCATCCACGGTGGCAAACAGCTTGTTCTCGGCAAACACATCCGACTTGGAAAGCAGGTTCATCAGCGTGGATTTACCCACGTTGGTATACCCCACCAGCGCCACCCGCACGATGCCCGCACGAGCCTTGCGCTGCTCAAAGTTCTGCTTCTCAAACTTCTTCAGGCGCTCACGCAGCAAGGAGATCTTATCA
>JAJLKL010000194.1:0-7195 GCA_033838975.1 Hymenobacteraceae bacterium
GTTTTCTGATGCGGCCATGGCCGAGATTCAGCGCTACATCAGCCACTACCCTGAGGGACGCCAGAAGTCTGCCCTGCTGCCTATCCTGCACATTGCGCAGGCGGAGTTCGGCGGCTGGGTGAGCCCGGAGGCGATGGACAACATTGCTGAGATCCTGAACATCAAGCCGATCGAGGTATACGAGGTAGCAACATTCTATACCATGTTCAACCTGAAGCCGGTTGGCAAGCACGTGCTGGAGGTGTGTCGTACTGGCCCTTGCTGCCTGCGTGGTGCCGACCAGCTGATCGAGATGATCAAGCAGAAGCTGAACATTGAGGAAGGCGAAACAACGGCAGACGGCATGTTTACGCTGAAGCCGGTAGAATGCCTGGCCTCCTGCGGAACAGGCCCCATGCTGCAGGTGCGTGAACTCTACTACGAGAACATCGACAGCGAGGAAAAACTGGACGAGTTCCTGGAGATGATGCGCCACAAGGAGCACGAGACGCCAACCTGGAAGAAGTAATCTAAACTTTACAATGCCTTTGCTGGTGTTTTCACCAGCAACAAAAAAGGTAGCGAATCAAAAACTTGTTGGTGAACACACCTGCAAGGGCTTAAATAGATGAAGTATAAGCAGCCTGATAAAACTGCTTTATTATATATCCTGCTGAAATGGGACTTAAAATATTAACCGAACATATTAACGTACCAGGCATTGAGACCCTGGAGGTGTACCGTAAGCATGGTGGCTACAAATCTGTAGAGAAAGCCCTGAAAACGATGTCTCCGGAGGAGGTGGTGGAAGAGGTAAAAACATCCGGCCTGCGCGGTCGTGGTGGCGCCGGCTTCCCGACTGGTATGAAGTGGAGCTTCCTGGCCAAACCAGAGGGTATTCCGCGCTACCTCGTGTGCAACGCCGACGAATCGGAGCCGGGCACCTTCAAGGACCGCTGGTTCATGGAGAAAAACCCGCACGCGCTGATCGAGGGTATGATCACCTCCAGCTATGCACTGGGTGCCAATACTTCTTACATCTACATCCGCGGCGAGCTGTTGTTTGTGCTGCGCATTCTGGAGAAAGCTATCGCGGAGGCGTACGCTGCCGGTTTGCTGGGCAAAAACATCCTGGGCTCAGGCTATGACCTAGACCTGCACGTTGCTCCGGGTGGCGGTGCCTACATCTGCGGTGAAGAGACAGCCCTGCTGGAGTCACTGGAAGGCAAGCGTGGAAACCCACGTAACAAGCCTCCGTTCCCGGCGGTGAAAGGCCTGTTCCAGTCTCCGACGGTGGTAAACAACGTGGAGACGATCGCTTCTGTGCCATGGATCGTGAATAACGGTGGTGCGGAGTATGCTAAAATTGGTATCGGCCGCAGCACAGGTACAAAGCTGATCTCTGCCAGCGGTAACATCAACAACCCGGGTGTTTACGAAATTGAACTGGGCGTGCCGGTTGAGGAGTTCATCTACTCTGACCAATACCTTGGCGGTATCTGGAAAGGAAAGCAGCTGAAGGCAGTTGTGCCAGGAGGATCCTCTGTTCCAATCTTGCCAGCCAATCTTATACTTAAAACAGCAGCCGGCGAAGATCGCCTGATGACTTACGAATCGTTGTCTGACGGTGGTTTTGTGAGCGGCTCAATGCTGGGTTCTGGTGCCTTTATCGTGTTTGATGAAGATCAGTGCATCGTGCGTAACACGTGGAACTATGCCCGCTTCTACCACCACGAGTCTTGTGGCCAGTGTAGCCCATGCCGCGAAGGTACAGGCTGGATGGAGAAAGTGCTGCACCGCATAGAGTACGGCCATGGCCATCAGCAGGATATCGACCTGCTGGTAAGTGTGTCGAAGCAAATCGAGGGGAACACAATTTGTCCTCTTGGAGATGCAGCAGCCTGGCCAGTAGCGAGTGCCATCCGTCACTTCCGTCATGAGTTTGAGTGGCATATCAACAATCCAAAGGAAGCAACAGCACCGGGAGCGGTTTACAGAGGCCAGTTAGACGCAGTGACAGCTTAAAAAATTAACCACCGCTATACATGCGGATTAAATAGAGCACAATAACAAGTGTGCACCAATTAGAGAAGATTGCAAATGGTTAAAATAACATTCGACGGCATCGAAGTAGAGGTAGAAGAAGGAACTACCATTCTGCAGGCCGCTAGAAAAATCGGTGGTGATGTGGTACCGCCTGCCATGTGTTATTACGGACCGCTGAAAGGCAGTGGTGGCAAGTGCCGCGTGTGCCTGGTAAAAGTAGCACAGGGTTCAGCCAAAGACCCACGTCCTATGCCAAAACTGGTAGCTTCATGTATCACACAGGTACAGGACGGCATGGTAGTAGAGAATACAACCAATGAAGACGTGCTGAACGCCCGCAAAGGTATTGTGGAGATGCTGCTGATCAACCACCCGCTGGATTGCCCTGTGTGCGACCAGGCCGGTGAGTGTGACCTGCAGAACCTGTCTTACGAGCATGGCGTGAGCGCGACCCGTTACGAGGAAGAGCGCCGCACCTTCAACAAGGTGGACCTGGGCCCTTACATCCAGCTGCACATGACGCGCTGTATCCTGTGTTACCGTTGCGTGTACACAGCCGATCAGATCGCGGAGAACCGCGTGCATGGTGTATTGGGCCGTGGCGATGCTGCAGAGATCGGAACGTACATCGAGAACGTAATCGACAACGAGTTCTCGGGTAATGTGATCGATGTGTGCCCTGTGGGTGCGCTTACAGACAAAACCTGGCGCTTCAAGAACCGTGTGTGGTTCACCAAACCTATGGATGCCCACCGCGACTGCCCAACCTGCTCCGGCAAAGTAACGCTCTGGACACGCGGCGAGGAAGTGCTTAGGGTAACTGCCCGCAAGGACCAGTATGCAGAGGTAGAGGAGTTTATCTGTAACACCTGCCGCTTTGATAAAAAAGAGGTAAAGGACTGGACAATCGAAGGTCCGCGTCACATCGACAGAGGCTCTGTGATCTCGGCAAATCATTATGAGCTGCCGGTAGTGAACGTCCCAATTGTACCGAATTTACCAGTATCTACTAAGAAAAACCTTCCACAGGAATAGCCATGGAGTCTGTAGACCTATTATACAAAGCGATATACATTCTGGCGATCTTCGGCATCACCCTGCTGATAGCGACCTACTCGACATACTTTGAGCGTAAGATTGCTGCCTTCATTCAGGACCGTGTGGGCCCAAACCGTGCGGGTCCGGCAGGTCTGTTGCAGCCATTGGCGGATGCGGGTAAGCTGTTCTTCAAAGAAGATTTTATACCAGCCAACGCAAGTAAAGCCCTGTTCATTCTTGGCCCGGGTGTAGCGATGCTCGTGGCAACCATGTCCAGCGCCGTAATTCCTTTCGGTGACACGCTGATCATCGGAGGCCGTGAAATATACCTGCAGGCGATCGAAGTAAACATTGGTGTGCTGTACATCTTTGGAGTGGTGTCCCTGGGTGTGTATGGCTTGATGATAGGTGGATGGGCCTCCAACAACAAATTTTCCCTGCTGGGTGCCATCCGTGCGGCTTCTCAGAACATCAGCTACGAACTGGCGATGGGCCTTTCGCTGATCGCAGTGCTCATGCTAAGTGGCTCTTTGTCGCTGCGCGAGATTGCAGCACAGCAGGCAGGCTTTAACTGGAACATCTGGTACCAGCCACTGGGCTTCCTGATCTTCCTGGTATGCGCCTTCGCCGAGTGTAACCGCACCCCGTTCGACTTGCCGGAGAGTGAGGCCGAACTGATCGGTGGTTACCACACCGAGTACGGCTCCATGAAGCTGGGTATGTACCTGTTCGCAGAGTATATCAACATCTTTGTGGCATCGGCTGTAATGGCTACCCTGTACTTTGGCGCTTACAACTTCCCTTTCATGGAGGACCTGCGTGCTGCGATCAGTGATCCGGTGCTGGCCAACAATGTGGTGACGCTGGTAGGTGTGGTCGCAATGTTTGCGAAAATCTTCCTGTTCATCTTCTTCTTTATGTGGGTTCGCTGGACGCTTCCGCGCTTCCGCTACGACCAACTGATGAAGCTGGGCTGGCAGATCCTGATTCCGCTTGCCATCCTGAACATCCTGCTGACAGGGGGCGGTATTCTGCTAAAAGACTATTTATTTTAAATTATAGTACCGAAATTTGAATGTTGACTGTGGCACGCCTGTTAAAGGTATGAATTAGCTAATGCAACACTCATAATCGAACAAGAGATGGAACCACTATCAAATAGAAGCAAGAAAGTGCAAAAAAGGGAAATGACCTTTGCTGAGAAGGCTTATCTTCCTGCTATTGCACAGGGTCTTGGTATCACCTTAAAGCACTTCTTTAAAAAGAAAGCCACGGTACAGTACCCGGAGCAGACGCGTGAGCGCAGCGAGCACTGGCGTGGGCTCCACGTGCTGAAGCGCGATGAGCAAGGCCGCGAGCGTTGTACAGCCTGTGGTTTATGCGCTGTGGCTTGTCCTGCCGAGGCTATCACCATGACAGCCGGAGAGCGTAAGGCTGGCGAAGAACACCTGTACCGTGAGGAAAAGTACGCGGTAACCTACGAAGTAAATATGCTGCGTTGCATCTTCTGCGGGCTTTGCGAAGAAGCCTGCCCTAAAGCTGCTATCTTCCTGCAGGATGATAAAATTGCGCCAGCGCGTTTTGAGCGCGATGAATTTATTTATGGCAAAGACCGCCTGGTTGAGCCTCTGAAAACCACAGAAACGAAATAACCCGATGACAGAGAACCTGTTCTACTTCCTGAGCACCGTTACGCTGCTATGCGCCCTAATGGTAGTGATATCGAAGAACCCGGTACACAGCGTACTTTTCCTGATCATAACGTTCTTTACCATCTCCGGTCATTATATTCTGCTTAATGCGCAGTTCCTTGCAGCGGTGAACATCATCGTTTATGCCGGTGCGATCATGGTACTGTTCCTGTTTGTGATCATGTTCCTGAACATGGGCAAAAAGGGAGACCAGGGTATAAAAACTTCCACCTTAAGTAAGCTGGCAGGTACCGTAGCTGGCGGACTGCTGTTTGTAGTGATCATTGCAGCCCTGAAAGATAGCGAGGTAGCCGGGTATAATGCCGAAACTTTCGACTCACAGATCGGTATGGTGGAAAGCCTTGGGGCGGTCCTGTTCCGCGATTACCTGCTGCCATTTGAGTTAGCCTCAGTGCTGTTCCTGGTAGCAATGGTTGGAGCCGTGATGCTGGGTAAAAAGGAAACAGGAGAGCAGCATTTCTAAGAAGAGAAGCATCGAACTTATATAGAAAGCCAGTGCCGCCAAGCGCTGGCTTTTTAGTTTTCCTGCTGTAAGCTCTGCACGCTGAGCTGTAACTCGAGCAGTTCGGTGTGCCCTGCATCATCGTCAGACACAACGATGACCCTGTATTCTCCTGCCCCTGCCACTTTACCTAAGACCAAAGATTCGGCCTTACCTAGGTAAGCGCTCCCATCCGGGTTGGACAGCTTGATAATGGGCACGCTCGCCGGATGCACAGGATCTGTGGCGTAAGGCAAAGAGCCCAGGTCGATCATACCAATGTAGCTGCCTAAAACCTGTGCATCATCGATAGCGTTGGTGGTAGCCTCCACAGAAGCTGTAAAGAACAGCCTGCCGTCAAGGGCATAGGCTCCCGAGAAACCAGCGTGGTAATACTGCAGCTGCGGTAAGTTAAAATAATAAACAGCCACAACAGGCAACCTGGCATCCAGGAAGAAATAGTCAATAAAATCATCGGTCTCAAACCGAAACAGGACATTGCTCCGCGCCCCGAAGGAACGCTGCATCAGGTAGGTATAGTTAGCATCCATCGCCAAGCCTTCCACATTCAGCAGCCCCTCCCCCTCTATCTTCAGCACCTTCTTCAGGAAGAGGTATAAGCGGCTCAGGTCCACCTCGCGCACCTGCATGTTATCGGTCAGGTTTACCAAGAACCCTCTGTTTCGCTCCGCACTCGCCCCCGACCCCAGCAGAAGGAGGTACTCGTCACGGCCATAAGTAAAGCGGGCCATGCATTCAAGGTCAGGCTTCAGGCTTTTGGGGATACGGCCTGAGCCAAATGCGGCAGTATCAAAGAGGGCGTATTGCTGAACAAGCTTAAAGTTTCCATCCAGTTCGTACAGATAAGGGGAATCATCCCCCATCAGATAATAGACGTCATTGTAGAACTCCAGCCCGGATCCGGAAGGAATCGACTCATAGAACCGCTTGTCAAGCGTAAGTACTTCCAGATTATACTGTTTCATCATATTTCGGCTCGTCCGCGTACCACTTCGCTCCGGCTGCTTCGACCCACAAGCCGAAAAGAACAACAAGGCCGCAATGTATAGCAAAAGGTAAAAATGTTTCATCCCTGCTCTTTAAGAGGTACATTGATTATGTAGGTAATCAGATCTGAATAAGTGTAACGAATCAAATTCAGTAGTACCACAAGCTACGAAAACGAAGCACAAAAGTATGCTTACAAACGGGAGCAGAGAGGGAATAAATAAAATATGGGGTATAGGACTGAGTATAAACAGCAATCGCTAATAACAAGAGTGCCACGGATAAGCAGCAGTAGCTTCAGAGGCAGCCAGGGGGAAGAAGAAGAATGGAAATATGTTATGGATTTTGAAAAAATGAGGATAACTTTGCGACTCGATTTTTTGGATTGTAATTGATCAGTAATACGTTCAGGCCCACAGAAAATGAACCAGATACCTGAGGTTATCAGAACCATTCCTCTAGAATACTATTTATACTTCAGTTCGGCTCTATTTGTTATAGGCGTTATCGGAGTACTAACACGTCGCAATGCTATTGTGATCTTTATGTGCGTGGAGCTTATGCTCAACGCGGTAAACATGCTGCTGACAGCGCTCTCCGCCTACCGTGGAGACGCCAACGGGCAGGTATTCGTGTTTTTCATCATGGCCGTAGCCGCAGCAGAGGTCTGCGTCGGGCTGGCCATCATCGTGATGACCTACCGCAACATACGCTCAACGGATGTGCAACTACTCAATTACCTGAAGTGGTAACAACCTCTTTTTAACCCTGAATAGCTTTAAAACCATACACAGATGCAAGAGATTGTAATGCCGATTAATAAACCGGAGATGGCACTGCTCTGTTTGCTCGTTCCGATACTGCCCCTGCTGGGCTTTATCCTGAACGGTTTAGGCAACCGAAAGCTGGCTAATGGCGTGGTAAGCCTGAT
>JAJLKL010000195.1:0-6871 GCA_033838975.1 Hymenobacteraceae bacterium
GATTGTAATGAGCCGTAAGGCCCGGCCTCGGTTGGCCCTAGGCGGTCCTGCATGAAAGCCGCCACCTTCCGCTCAGCATACGCCAGCACAATTACTATCCCCAGTAAGAGCACAAGTGTGAGCAAAAAGGCAAGCATAGGCAATTTGATTTATTAACAGGCAAAGGTAGGGTTATAATTTGAAAATTTGAAGATGTGGAGATGCGCCTGAGTCAGAATTGGCTGGATTTATGGCTGAACAGGCCCCGCAATGTCTACAAATTAAGGCACGAGCGGCCGCTTGTGTCTCAACTTCCAAGACTTCCTGCCAACCTTCGTGCGGGCAGGTCCCGACCCAATGCCGTCAATTTAAGCGTTCTTGTTTGCCCTTGTTGAGTCTTCCGACCAACAATTTACTGTAAGAGAATCGTTGCTGACTATCTTTAGGTTCTAAATACCATTCGCTTTCGTAAGGATGACCGGTTCGCCGTCTGTGATGAGGATGGTATGCTCGTGCTGCGCTACAAAAGCGCCCTTCTCGGCCAGCAGCGTCCAGCCATCTCCTTTTTCATGGGTATAGCTTCCTTTGGTGGAAATAAAGGTTTCTACGGCCACCACTGTGTTCTTCCTGAATCGCTGCGTGTTATACTTGTCGTAGAAGTTTGGTATCTCATGAGGCTCTTCGTGAAGGCTTCTGCCCACGCCATGCCCTACCAGGTTTTTAATTACCTTAAAGCCGTGTTTCTTTGCCTCCTGCTCAATAGTGCGGCCAGTCTCAGCGATTTTCTTGCCTCCCCTGATCTCCCGCAAGGCCTTGTGCAGTGCCGCAACGGAGGCTTCAACCAGCTTGTTCAGGCCATGAATATCCTCACCGAGCACAAAAGAGCCTCCGTTGTCAGCATAGTAGCCGTTTAATTCAGCAGAAACATCAATATTTACCAGATCGCCTTCTTTTAGAACAGTGCTCTCAGAGGGTATGCCGTGGGCAGCTTCATTGTTAACGCTGATACAGGTATAGCCAGGAAAGTTATAGGTAATTTTAGGGGCCGACTGCGCTCCAAAGGTCTGCAGCACCTCATACCCGTACTCATCCAACTCCTTGGTTGTCATACCCGGTTTGGCATGTTCCCGCATTTGCCTGAGTGTAATAGCTACAGCCTCACTCACTTTGATGATACCCTGTAAATCTGCTTCTGAGTCTACTGACATATGGCTACTGTTAAACTATATACCTACCCCTCTACAAGGTGTGGCACAAACTGCGACAGATTGGTGATGATTCCTTTCTCACGGCGAAAGCCAATGGCACAGCCTTCCCCTGCCCAAAACACCCCTGCCTGATACTGCTTGCCCTTGCTGTCTTCCGGTAACTCGCACCAGCGCTGGTACACCTGCTGCTGCTTATCATACTCGCCCTCTACTTTGGTTACCCGTACCCGGTCCACAACTTCCACGCTTTGTCCCTCCCGCCCGAAGTACGGTTTACGGATGTACTTGCCGCTCAGCGGGGCCAGGTCGGTTTCCAGGAGCAGCGGGTGGTATGGGTATGCTTTCCAGAGCCAGGCCAGCATGCCTTTACTCTGAAACAACAAGGTATAGGCCGGGTTGGCGATCACCACGGTGCGGGTGCGGGACAGGAACTCCAGGCTCTCGAGTAGCTCCGGTTCTTCCCAGGCAATCTGCTCCCACGGCAGCAGCTTGAACAAAAACGGAAACTGGCGCCACTGCTCAGCCCCAACCTGCGCCCATACGCCTTTCTCGGCGCCTTCGGTAGAGATGCTCACGTCCTCGATCGGGCAGAGGTGCGCCTCAAAGCCGGCTTCCGTGGCAGCCTGCGCGATCACGGCACAGTTTGTTTCGTCTTCGGCGCTGGCACCAATATAGGTCAGGAGCAGAGCCGGCGGGAGGTCATCGTTGAGCATGCGCCACGTCTTAAGCTGCTCCACCAACGCCTCGTACAGGCCGGAGTACTGTTTTGCATCATTCTTACCAGCAGCGGCCAGGCTGGCCCACTGCACCACAGCCGTTTCAGGTATGGAGGTCGCCGTGTCGGCGTTGAATTCCAGCAGTTTTGGCCCCTCCGGCGTCTGAGCCAGATCAAAACGGCCGTACAGGTGCCAGTGCCGATCATCGCTCCAGGACTGCCGCACCATGGACCACAGGTTTTCCGGTATACCCAATATCTTCAGAAAATCATCAGGAAGCCCCTCCGGCACGGCCTGCACCATCATGTTGTAAAGCGTGTCAGCGGCATCTAGCAATTCATCGGCCTCTGTCTCTGAGAGCACAACTGCTTCGCCGGGCACATAGTTGGCACAGCCGTCTTCTACACACCATTCCCAGCCGAGTCCGCGCACAGCTGTCTCCACGTCACCTGCATGCGGCTCCAGGCGAACGGAACATTTCTCGTTGTTTAGCATGAAGTATCTATCGCTTAGGCTAGGTTAGGCTCCGGCCCCTCCGCTGCGCCCTCTGAAGAAGCCGCTACGACCAGAGCGCGGGGCAGTGCTTTGCTGGCGGTAGGTCTGTACATTCTGGCGCCAGGCCTCAGTACGTTGCATTACCCCCGGGTTGGCATAGTACGCAGGGTTAGGAGATGACATGCGGCCGGCCATAAAACCCATTCCGCTCCACCAAAGCACGCTTCCCAGGCCAAAGCCCCCCTGCTGGTAGGTTTGCTGGTTATTAGCAATAGATTGCATCTGCTTTTGTAGCTCCACCCCCTGCAGGGTGTCCACACGTCCATCATTATACTTTAAAATGGCCATGCTATTGCCGGGAGCCGTGGTGCGTTCATCGGTGATCTTCCACTGGTCGGGTGCCTCCTCGGTCAGCTCTGTTACTATACCGTCCGGAACGGGCACCTCACTACCGGCATTCCACTCCTCCTGCCGGTTGTTCGAATCGCAGCCCGTCAGCCCCATACAGGCAGCCGCCGCTACGATAAAGGCGTTCCGCTTAAAGTCGCCTATACTTAGATATCTTTTTTTCATCTGTTTTCTCCGTTGAACTTGAAGATACTCATTTTACGGGAATTAGGGAAGGAGTACTACTGCAACCTCACTCAAAGCCGCCTCATTGTTTCCGCGCCTCGCTGACGCGCCTCCTACTCCCAGAGCGGGTAATGCTCCAGGTGCACCTTTCGTTTAAAGAAGATGCGGGTGCTCTCCTCAAAGGAGCGGGTGAAGTCGGACACGTAGAAATGGTGATCCCCGACCAGCTTCTCAGCGGCAAGATCATTAGTTTCCAGATACTGCTTCACGTGCTGCGCCACGATCTGGCTGGTATCCAGCACATCTACCGCCCCCGCATAGTAACGCTCGATCTGCTTCTTGATCAGCGGATAGTGTGTGCAGCCTAGAATAAGGGCTTCTATTCTCTCCAAATGCGGATCCGACAGATAAGCGTGAATAACACTTTCAGAGATAGAGTCGTTAAAGAAGCCTTCCTCGATCATGGCAGCCAGCAGCGGCGTGGCATGCGACTTCAGCTCAATGTCCAGGTTCAGCTCATCTACCTTTTTCCGGTACACGTTGGAATTAACCGTCTGCTTTGTCCCGATCAGGCCGATGGTTTTGCCCGGGTAGGCCTGCCCGATGTACTGCACCACCGGATCGATCACGTTCAACGCCTTGGCCTTGCTGCCCACATACTCCTTCACCAGCTCATAAGCCGCCGCCGAAGCCGAGTTACAGGCGATCAGGATCACTTTACAGTGCTGCTTTATCAACAAGTCACAGATCTTTACAGCGTAGGCCTGTATGGCTGCCGTAGACTTATCCCCGTAGGGCAAGTGGGCCGTGTCGCCAAAGTATACGATGCGCTCGTTGGGCAGCACGTTCATAATGGCCTGTGCCACCGTAAGCCCACCTATGCCACTGTCAAAAATGCCGATCGGCCTTTCTTTCATTTCCTGAATCATAATGGAGCGAAATTAAGTAAAAAGCGACCAACTGTTTCGTTAGCCAGTAAAATATGTACGTTCACCTGTTTTATTTGCCTGTTTTGAATGATTAGAAGTAAGTTTGGGTTGTAGTTTTAAAAGATGATATTAGACTCATAGCGTCTACCATTAATATTATTTACCTATTTGATGCTATAGATCAATATTATATATTTATAGCAGCAACCGACCCTACACCTGGCTTTTAGCACCGGAGGCCAGCCTTGCAAAAGGAAACATCCTGATCAGAAGTACGCTTTACTCTTACAGTTCTAGCCACAGATCATAAACCCTTAAACGAAAGTACCCTTATGCAATCTGCTCTTACGATAGCCAACCCAACAGTAAAGAGATCGTCTCTTTACGGCAGCCTTGCAGCACGATTTGTTTCGTTTCTGGTCGATACCTCCATCCTGGTGTTCTGGTATTCTATATTGCTGTATTCAACCTCTAAAGAGCCACAGCAGCTCTATACCTGGAAAGATCTGTTTCACGACGGCAGCATAAGCACGGCACAGCTGTTGGTTATCTTTAAGATGCTGTTCTATAACCTTTACTTCCCTGTGCTGCACTGGTTGTACTACACCCTGCTGGAGTCTTCGCCTAAGCAGGCCACTATCGGCAAATTTACCCTGGGGCTGAAAGTGACGGACCTGCGGGGCAGGCGCATCAGCTTTGCGCAGGCCAATGTACGCTACTTCTCCAAGCTGCTGTCTATCCTGCCGGTTTGCCTTGGCTTCCTGCTGATCCTGACCACCCGCCGCAGACAAATGCTCCACGACTACCTGGCCAGAACTGTGGTTGTAACAGAGTAACTTTACCTAAAAAATTGCACTAGATTTCCACCCTTTCTCAGACACCTCGTATACATATACTTGAGAATAAAACAGAAAGGAGGATTATTATGCGATTCATCCCAACAAGATTCCACGGCATTTTGGATTATGTAGTGGGTCTGGTATTTATCATATCACCGTGGATCTTTAACTTTTCAGATGTAGCCTATGCTACCTGGACTATAGTAATAGCAGGTATCCTTGCACTGGTTCAAACAGTGTTTACGGATTTTGAGGTAGGTATCATACACAAGATACCCATGAAAACGCACCTGATGGTGGACTTCGGCCTAGGTGTGATCCTGGCGCTGTCGCCATGGATGTTCAACTTCGCAGATCAGGTATACCTGCCGCATCTGATAGGAGGTGTGTTTGCCATACTGGCTTCGCTAACCACACACAGAGTTCCAAGCGAGGCCTACGTAGCCAAACACCCGCAACACGAAACCATTCGTTAACCCAAACTAACGTTTACATGTAAAAGACAGGCTGGCTAAAAACCAGCCTGTTTTATTTTGCCTGCCGCTCTGCAGATAAATAACTAAATTTGCCTTATGAACTACCTATCAGCAGAAAATATAGCAAAAAGCTTCGGCGACCGCTGGCTTTTCAAGAACCTCAACTTCGGCATCAGCCAGGGGCAGCGCATGGCCCTGGTGGGTGTAAACGGATCGGGCAAAACAACCCTGCTCAATGTGCTGGCAGGCAAAATACCGCCTGACGAGGGTAGTGTGAGCACCCGCAAGGAGGTGCGCATCGGCTACCTGGGGCAAAACCCGGAGTTTGAGGAAGAGCTGACCGTGCAGGAGAACATTTTTGCGATGCAGAACGAGACGCTGGACCTGATCCAGCAATACGAGGCGGCTGTTGCCAACCCCAGCACCAGCGCCGAGAAGATGCAGAAGCTGATGGAGCGCATGGATGAACTGCAGGCCTGGGATTTTGAGGTAAAGGTAAAGCAGATCCTCTCCAAGCTGGGCATCAACAACCTGAACGACAAGGTAAAGCAGCTATCGGGCGGGCAGCGCAAGCGCGTGGCCATGGCCCGTGTGCTGATAGAGGAGCCGGACCTGCTGATCCTGGACGAGCCTACCAACCACCTGGACCTGGACACGATCGAGTGGCTGGAGAACCTGCTGAGCACGCAGAATACCACCCTGCTGATGGTAACGCACGACCGCTACTTTCTGGACAAGGTAGCCAATGAGATAGGGGAACTGGACAACGGCGAGATTTATACCTACAAAGGCAACTACAGCTACTTTCTGGAGAAGAAGGCAGAGCGGGAAGAAGCAGCCGTAGCCGAGACTGAAAAAGCCCGTAACCTGATGCGCAAGGAACTGGACTGGATACGCCGCCAGCCGAAAGCGCGTGGCACCAAGGCCAAGTACAGGGTGGATGCTTTTGAGGAACTGAAAGAAAAGGCTGCCAAGAAAACCGCCGCCCCGCAGCTGGAGCTGTCCGTTAAAACCACACGCCAGGGCGGTAAGATCATCGAGGTAGACCATATCTCCAAGTCCTTTGGGCAGAAAAAGATTGTGGACGACTTTTCCTATGTGTTCAAGAAAAAGGACCGCATTGGCATTGTTGGCCCTAACGGAGCGGGCAAGTCCACGTTCCTGAACATGCTGACCGGAAAGCTGCAGCCTGATGCCGGCGTGATAGAGGCCGGCCAGACCACTGTGTTCGGCTACTACACACAGGATGAGCTGGAGTACAAGGAAGACCAGCGCGTGATCGACATTGTAAAGGAGATCGCGGAGGTAGTGGAAATGGCAAACGGAGAGGTGATCACCGCCAGCCAGTTTCTGCAGCACTTCCAGTTTTCCCCGCCACAGCAGTATACCTTTGTCAGCAAATTGAGCGGAGGCGAAAAGCGTCGCCTGCAGCTCCTGCGGGTGCTTATCAAGAACCCGAACTTCCTCATCCTCGACGAGCCTACGAACGACCTCGACATTATTACGCTCAACATCCTGGAGGACTTCCTGCTCAACTTTGGGGGCTGTCTGCTCATCGTGAGCCACGACCGTTACTTCATGGACCGGCTGGTGGAGCACCTGTTCGTGTTTGAGGGCGACGGCAGGATCCGCAACTTTCCGGGCAACTACACCGAT
>JAJLKL010000196.1:0-13457 GCA_033838975.1 Hymenobacteraceae bacterium
GTTACGGGCAGGTTGTTACTGCTGGTTGCCCTCCATCATCTTGTTAACGCGCTCCTGCAGGGCAGGGTCCTGGCGGTAGGCCATCATGATCTGCTCGTACTTCTCCAGCGTCATGCCGTCTTTCCGGATGGCCTCTTCCACACTCTTCTGCATGGCTGGCTGCAGCTCCATCATTCGCTGCGCCGCCTTGTTAAAGGCAGCCATTTCCTCCGGCGTAGCCTGCACCTCGTTTAGCTTCTGCTGCTGGTGCGCCATGGCCATTTCATTGAACTTGTTCACGCTTAGCTTCTCCTCTTCCAGGATCTTCATCATTTCCTGCTCGCCCTCCTTCTGCACGTCCATTAGGCGCGTGTTTGCCTCGGCAAACTGTTTCAGGTCATTATCAGAGAAATTCTGCTGGGTTTGCTGCTGCTGTGCCGGCGGAGTGGCCTGTTGTGCCACAGCTACGTTGCCAAAAGAAAATATGCCAAGTATAAAAGCAGCAACCGCTGCTCCTTTCATCTTCATCAACTTCATAAAGTGTAGGATTTTAAAATTAAGAGGTGAAAAATTGTACCGTGTGTAGGCTTCTGTTTTGCTAGCGCTACTTAGGCTATACCCCCATTCACACGAAATGGTTGTGCAACTTGGCCAAAGGACAGGCAGGACAGGCAGAGAACCGGGGTATACCAAGGAACAACACAGCTGCTCCTTCTGCCTTCATTATTAAAAGCAAGATGCTCAGGCACTGAAACAAGAGCAGCCTCAGGCTCTCCTATACCTCCTCCGCTACGTACTTTTTCAGCTTCTCTTTCTTGATAAGCTGCTTCTCCAGCAGCTGCTGTACCTCCGGTTTGTTGTAGTCTTCCGTGCTCTTGATGTGCTTCATCACCTTCTTCATGATCTTATCCTGCTTTTGGCCGGTTTCCAGCGCATAGGAGTAAGGCAGGTCAGAGAAAGTTACCATGGAGTAAAGCGGGATCCATTTATCCGGGTACTGCTCAGATATTTTGGCCTCGATCTTCTTGCGGAGCAGGAAGCGCGGGTCCGCCACCTTGTCGCGCATCTCGATAAAGTTCATCACGGCCAGGTCGGCGATGGCATCGGCGTTTGGCTTGCGGCGGCGCTCAAAGGCGTTGAACAGCCCTTCCCAGTCATCACCCTCAAAGTGGTCCAGCATCTGGTCCAGCACGGTAATGTCCTCGAAGCCCGCGTTCATGCCCTGCCCGTAGAACGGCACCACCGCATGGCAGGCGTCCCCCACCAGCAGCGATTTGCCTTCATAGCTCCACGGAAAGCACTTTACCGTCACCAGCGAGCCGACAGGGTTTGCGAAGTAGTCCTGCGCCAGCTCCGGCATCAGCGGAACGGCATCCGGGAAAACCTCATTGAAGAAACTGAACAGGTCCTCCTCATTTTGGATAGCCGAAAAAGAGCGCTCGCCTTCGTAAGGGAAGAACAAGGTACAGGTAAAGCTTCCGTCAATGTTGGGCAGGGCGATCATCATATAGCTGCCGCGCGGCCAGATGTGCAGCGCGTTCCTCTCCAGCGCCCAGTCCCCATCGGCAGTGGCGGGTATAGTCAGTTCTTTGTAGCCGTACTCCAGGTAGCTTTGCTGGTAGTTAAAGCGCTCTGTTTTCTGCATGGCGCCGCGCACCACCGAAAAAGCGCCATCGGCCCCGAAGAGCAGGTCCGGCTGTATGGTTTCCTTCACACCGGTGGCTACATTCAGCAGCTGCACCTCGTTGGTGCGCAGGTTCACGTCCAGCGCCTGACGGCTGAAGTGGTAAGTGATGTCCGGGTTGGGCTCCGAAAGGTTCATCAGCGCCACGTTCAGCCCTCCCCTGGAGACAGAGTAGATGGCTTGCCCCTCCTTGCCGTAAGGCTGGTAGGTTAGCTGGCCTTCCTCGTCGTGCATCATGCGGCCATACATGGGGATGGCCACCTTACGTACCTCCTCCTCTATGCCGATTCCCTTGAGCGCGCGCCAGCCGCGGTCGCTGAGGGCAAGGTTGATAGAACGTCCGCCATCTACGGTGGTCTTGCGCAGGTCCGGGCGACGCTCGTACAGGTGCACACTGTGGCCGCGCTTGGCCAGGTACAGAGACAGCAGCGAGCCAACCAACCCGGCTCCCATAATGGCGATGTTCTTTCTTTCGGTCATAGTTCTTTGCGGATTTGGCCTCTTGTTAACGTAAAGTAAAGGTTTCCGGTCCGCATTGGCAAGCATTGCTAGGCTTTCACGTGCCGGAAGGTGAGGTTGATGCGTGGTTGTACGAAGCGCGCGGTTTTGGGGATATGGTGAAGCCAGTGGTGCTGCGTCGGCCCCTGCATCAGCAGCAGACTGCCGTGGCGCAGTGTTATACTTACCGGCTTCAGGTCTTTGCGGGTGCGGTGCCTGAACTTAAAGCTCCTCTCACCGCCAAAGCTCAGGCTGGCGATACCGGGCTCCTGCCCCAGCTCCGGCTCATCGTCTGCGTGCCAGCCCATGCTGTCGCTGCCGCTGCGGTAGAGGTTCAGGAGTACCGAGTTGTAGCTTTGCCCGCTCGCCTGCTCCACCTTTTCCTTCAGCTCCTGCAGCAGGGGCAGCCAGGGCTGTGGTCTGTTGTGCAGCCCCGAGTAGGTATAGCCCTTGTCGCCGTACCAGGCCGTGAGCCGTGGCATGGGCAGCTCTCTCCCGAACATCCGGATGCTTTCCTGTTGCCAGTTTATACCCTGCAGCAGCTCCCGGAAGTACACGTCGCTCTCCTCCTCTGAGAAGAAATCAGGAGCATAGTGTACCTCCGCATCGGGCATGTTCAATTTTTCCACGCTGTCAGGAATCGTATGTGTCTGTCAGAAAATTTCATCCGGCGTCTGATCCGATCTCAGAACTGGCCGCCCTTTCTTCTTACGCTCTATATCCAGAAACGTAATGGCCGTGGTCGCGGTCACGCCATGCAATATAATGGATACCATTACAATGAAGGCAACCACGGACCACAGCTCATTGGCCTCCGGAAAACTCACCTTGTCCAATGCAAAGGAAAGATAAAAGAAGGAGCCGATGCCTCGGATACCAAAGAAACAGACTGCCAGCTTCTCTTTGAAAGTAGAGTAGGTGCCCAGCATGCTAGGCAAAGCCGTTACCGGCCTGACCAGCAGCAGGAACACAATCCCAACTATGGCTCCTTGCCAGGTGAGGTAATCAAGAATGCCCGTTACAAGGCTACCTCCGAAGAGGACCAGCAAAACCACCATGATGATACGCTCCACCTGGTTCACAAAGTCGTGCATCTCCATGTTATACTCATGCTCTTCCTCGATGCTACTCATCGTAAGGCCCGCCACGAACACTGCGATAAAACCATAGCCGTGCAGCATCTCCGTTACCCCGTAGGTTGCCAACGTAGCAGAAAGCGACAGAAACCCGTGCTGCGCTTTAGGGAACTTCGTTTTCTGGGGCAGTCTGAAAATGAGGTACGCTAAGCCCCGGCCCATCAAATAGCCGGCACCAGCTCCCACCACAATTCTGTACAGCAGGTCACGCAGCACCCAGTCCGCAAACCAATCGCCTCCCGTTCCGGCTGCGATGGCCAGCACCACCGCCAACCAGGTGAAGGGAAAGGCCGACCCGTCGTTCAGACCGGCCTCCGCTGTGAGCGAAAAGCGCACCACGTCCTCCTCCTCGTCATCCGGCGGGCCCACCTGCACCTGCTCTGCCAGAACGGGGTCTGTAGGGGCCATAACGGCACCCAGCAGCACAGCACCCGCCACAGAAAAGCCAAGAAAGGTCCACCCCAGAAACGCAATCGCCGCAATGCTCAGCAGCATCGTAATGCTGACCAGCCGGAGCGGGATGCGCCACCGCTTGAGTCCGAACTTCCGCCTGATCTTCAGGCTTGTGCCCATCAGCGAGATGATCACGCTCAGTTCCGTGAGCCGTACCACATACTCCTCCCGCCAGATGGGGTCAGGAGAAGGCAGGCCCAGGGGCAGCAGGTAAATGAGTATCCCCAGCAGGAGGTACACGATGGGGTATGAGAAAGGGGTCCTTTCCATCAGACTTGGCACCCAAGTCATGGAGAGCGCTGCCAACCCTACCACCGTCATGGCGACTATATAATTATCCATCAGAAGCGTTGTCTTTGAAGTATAGCAACCTGTATCTGGGAGAGCCGCACCTTATTATTCTGAACGGGTACCCCATACAGTGTCACCTATATAGGTAGACATACATACGTTTTTTGATTCGCGTTGCCTATTTTTGCTGTCTTTGAAGCTTATCAGACTGTAGTACTGAAGGCACTTACAGTCTCAGCGGAACCTTTGCCTCAGGTTAACTGGCCGGGTTAAAAAGTACAAAAACGGATTACTAGCGCTTACAGACTATTGGGGCTTAGCCAAGAGGGTAGCACAATAAGAGGAACAGAGGCATCATACACCAGTTCATTGATGAAAAACCTTCTGAAAAGCTGGTCTGTAAGCGAACGGGTACCTCTCTGCACAAGCAGCACCCCGTCTGTGCGGGCATTCATGTACTGCTTCAGTTCGTAAAACGCATCGTCGCCCTCAAAGGTGTGGTATGAGGCATTCCATTGTGTCCCGTACTGCTCCTCCAGGTCTTCCAGGTACTCAATAGCAAGCTTGCGGCTGTCTTTCTCTGTTATGATGGATATGAACTTGATGTTCTTTATCCTGTCTCCGAACAGCGACAGCAGCTTGTCCAATGCCTCTGTGTTGAGCGGGTACCGGTAATTTACCCCTACGTAGAATGACTCCGGCGACATATTGAAGGGGTGCCTGGGAACCGCCACTGTAGGCACGTTCACCTGGTCGATCACTTTGATAGCCGTACTTCCCAGGAAGATTCTTTTCAGAAGGCCGGTTCCCTTCAGCCCTACGAAGATCAGGTTGTAATAGTGCTCCCTGAGCAGTTCCGACAGGGCCAGGAAAAGATCTTCCGTCGCCACACGGTAGGTAACGCGGCTCGTGTTCTCCAGGTGCTGCCCTGCGAAGGACCTTAGTTTTGCTGTAGCTTTCTCTACTTCATTCTGCACTATCTCATCCCTGGTCTCAATATCCGTTAACGCAGGAGCAAAGACGAGTGGCTGGTGCAGCAACAGCAGATCCGCTCCCATCGCATCGCCCCAGCACTTTGCCAGCTGAAGCTCAAACTTAGAGTAAGAGGAGAAATCGATCAGCACGATAAACCGTGTTTTCATATAGGGGCTTATCACTCAGTATAATATGCATTACGGCAAATATGCCTTTTGTTTACCTCTGGATTGCCTTTCTAGGGTTATCTTTGTAGCTTTCCTATTTAGTCAGTATTATTTTGGAAGCATTAGAGAATTTTTTAGTCGGATTTAGTGACGCTGCCTGGGGCATGCCTTTGCTGGTGTTGCTGATGGGGGGCGGATTTTATTTCATGTTTTACTCCGGGTTTCTGCCGTTCCGGTACCTGCGCCACGCCATCGACGTGCTGCGCGGCAAGTACGATGACCCGGACGACCCGGGGGATATCAACCACTTTGAGGCGCTTTCGGCAGCGCTGGCTGCCACTGTGGGGATGGGCAACATCAGCGGCGTGGCCGTGGCCATTGCCATCGGCGGCCCGGGGGTGCTGTTCTGGATGTGGGTGAGCGCCTTTGTGGGGATGGCCACCAAGTTCTTCACCTGCTCCCTGTCGGTGATGTACCGTGGCTACGACAGCAAAGGGCACCTGGAGGGCGGCCCGATGTATGTGATCACTGAAGGCCTGGGCAAAAAGTGGAAGCCGCTGGCCGCTTTCTTCGCCGTTGCCGGCCTGTTTGGCACCCTGCCGATCTTCCAGGCCAACCAGCTGACGCAGGTAATACGCGAGGTGGTGCTCGAGCCGAATGGCCTCAGCTCCGGCGACGTGTTCTACACCAACCTGACCATCGGCCTGGCGCTGGTGCTGATCACCTCGCTGGTGATCTTCGGGGGGATACAGCGTATAGGCAACGTAGCCGGCAAAATGGTGCCGGGCATGGTGGTGCTGTACATGTTGGCCGTGCTCTACATCATGTTTGCCAACTACGCCAACATACCGGATGCCTTTGCCCTGATCTTTACCGATGCCTTTACGGCCGAGTCCGTACTGGGCGGCGCGGTAGGAGCCATCATCATTGCCGGCGCACGCAGGGCCGCTTTCTCTAACGAGGCGGGAATTGGTACGGCCTCCATGATGCACGGCGCCGCCAAAACCGACGAGCCGATCCGTGAGGGGCTGGTGGCCATGCTCGGCCCGTTTATCGACACCATTGTGGTATGTACCCTTACCGGCCTGGCTATTATCCTGACGGGCACCTGGCAAACCTCTGAGGCAAGCGGCGTGACCATGACGGCTACCGCCTTCAACAATGCCATGCCGGGCATTGGCAGCTACGTGCTGGTGCTCTGCGTGATGATCTTTGCCTTCACCTCGCTGTTTTCTTACTCCTACTACGGCACCAAGTGCTTTAGCTTCCTGTTCGGAGCCAGGTACAAGCACCTGTACAACTACTTTTATGTGGCTACCATCGTGTTCGGCGCCACGGCTACCATCACGGCTGTGATCGCCCTCATCGACGGGATGTACGCCATGATGGCCATCCCGACCATGATCTCGGCGCTGCTCCTGTCGCCGAAGGTGATGGCCGCTGCACGCGATTACTTTAACCGGATGCGCGAGTACAGAAAGGAGATGCGGCTGAAGGAGGTAGAGGGGCAGGAAGTAGAGAACTAAAGTGCTCGGGAGCTACAGCATCAATACTTGGCCAAAACTTAACAACTTTCTTCAAGGCAAAGCTGTCCTTTAGAATACCCTCACGGCAACAGCCAGGGTACTTTAAAGGACAGCTTTGTTTCCAACAGTATGTATGGACGGCAGATCTCTTATTCTTCCCCCTCCTCCTGCTCTTCCTTTTGCAGCTCTTTGCGCCGTTCTTCCTCCAGGGAACTGTAAAAGCGGGTGGTAGGGTAGGCGAACCGGATATCAGGAGTACCTGTGAACTGCGTCAGGATGTCCTCCCAGATCCTGTTCTCGCTTTCGCGGCGGCCGTTCAGGCCACACAGGTAGCGTATGGTTAGCTGTATGCCGTTTTCGCGCACCTTCGTGAACACCCTCGGCTCAAAACTCCTGTAAAAGATCAGGTGCCGCTGCGCCTCTATCCTTACCCTTTGCTCGGCCTCCTTGCTGAGTTTTTCCCCGTTTCGCCTGGCGATCTCCTCCAGTATAGCCCTGGCTTTCCGCCAGTTGCTCTCGAAGGTGATGCGCACCTGTACCTCGTGCCACAGAAAAGGGAACCCGTAGTTATAGTTGACCTGCCCCTGCGTGAAGACCTGGCTGTTCGGCAAATGCACCACACGCCCCGTTGCCTGCTCCGAATCCACCCACTCCCCCAGCTCGTTGAGGGTGAACTGAAAGAAGGTGATATCGATCACATCGCCGGTATAGTTCCCGATCTTGATCCTGTCACCTACCTTGAAGGGGCGCTTCCAGATAAGGAACACCCAGCCAAACATGTTCAATATCGGATCCCGCAGCACCACCACCAGACCTACCGAGAAGATGCCCAGGAAAGTGGCGATCGACCTGAACCCATCGAACCAGATGTTGGCCAGAAAAATGACGCCCAGCCCCGTTACGATGTAATTCGTCGTTTTCCTCCACTGGTACAGCTTCCGCGAATCCGTCTGCTGACGGGAGGCAACCCGTAACAGCAGCCTGCTGATGACCCACAGCCCCAACAGCACGATCAGGGACATGAAGATGTCCTCCTGGATAGATGCAGGCAGATTTAACGTTTCTTCGATCCAATGCTCTATTTTCCGCATACAGGCTTTGCTACAGGTCTTGAGAGCTATACATACGGATTCTCTTCAGGCTCGTGTTCCCCAGGCTCCGGCACGTTAGCTTCCGGCTTCCTCCAGTTGCCTGATACGCCACGGGCTGCCCACGATCCAGAGGATATCCCCCTCGTTCAGCACCAGCTCCGAGTCCGGGTTCAGAATCCGTTCCCCGTTCTTTTCTATACCCACAATCAGCCCCTTGGTTTTTTCCCTGACCCCCGACTGCCGCACGGTTTTGTGCAGCAGTGCCGAATCGGCTGACACCACGAGTTTCTGCAGCCCCACTTCCTCTTTGCCGGCTTCGCCGTTTGTGGCAGGCACCGTTTCGGTTTCGATAAACTGGCGGAGGGCCTCCACCTGCTCGTCAGTCCCGAAAACATAGACTCTATCCCCTGGAAAGACCCTTTCGTTGCGGGTTGGGGCCATGATGGTGTGTTCCTCACGTTCTATCACGGCCACATTTATGCCGTATTTCTCCCTGATCTGCAGCTCCGCCAGGCTCTTGCCTACGGCCACCGAATTCGGCGCAACCTCAAAGCTGATCAGGTGCGCGTCCCAGGGCACCAGGGTATGCGTCATTTTGCTGGCCGCGCTGATCTCGCGGTCATTCAGGTTGTGCATAAAGCGGTTCTCAATCCGGATGTAGAAGTTCTGGATCTTTTTGGAGAAAAGCACCATCAGCCCGATAATGATCAGGCCTGCCACAATGGCTACCTGCGCCGAGAGCAGCTGGTTGAGCAGGAAACCGATGAACAGGATCGCAATGGCCACCCTGGTGAACTCCAGCACGATGATCAGGCTACGGTAGTTCCGGTTAGCCCAGATACGCCCCTGCGCTTCCTTTTGCGGGTGGTACACGGCCATGGCCCACAGAAACGGCGCCATGAACACCAGCGTAATGGCCACCGTGGCAACACCTCCCCAGGTACCGCTGATCACATGCTCCGTTACGAAAGGGTACAGGTATGTGCCCGCCAGCAAAACAATAGCGATCAGGATAACCGAATAAACCACCAGGTTCATAATGTATGACCGGAGCAACAGCTTCCAGTCGCTGGTAGAGCTGATGGTCTGGGCTCCGGAGCTGTACTCGTTCAGGGAGGTTTTCCAGCGGGCGGGCATCGCGCCCTCTATGGACCTGTAAAGGGGCTCCGCCGCCTTGATCATGTAAGGCGTGGTGAAGGTGGTGATGGCGGAAACGGCCACGGCCACCGGGTACAGGAAATCGCTGGTCACGTTCAGGGTAAGCCCCAGGGTGGCGATGATGAATGAGAACTCCCCGATCTGCGATACGCTCATACCGGACTGGATCGAGGTCTTCAGCCCCTGCCCTGCCATCAGGCCTCCGCTTGTGATACTCACCAACTTACCCACGATCGTCACCACCGTGATCAGGGCGATGGGGCCGGCGTACTCCACGATCATCTGCGGGTTGATCAGTATACCCACTGACACAAAGAAGATCGCCCCAAACAGGTCTCTTACCGAGGCCACCAGGTGCTCTATTTTTTCAGCCTTTGTCGTTTCTGCCAGCAGGGAGCCCATGATGAACGCACCCAGCGCCGGGGAGAAGCCTACCTGCGCCGCCAGGATCACCATCAGGAAACAAAGCGCGATGGACACGATCAGCAGTGTCTCGTCGTTCATGAACTTGCTGGCCTTGCGCAGGAAGGTAGGGATCAGGAATATGCCTGCCAGGAACCACACCACCAGAAAGAACGCCAGCTTGAGCACCGCCGTCAGCATTTCGGCACCGGCAAACTGCTGGCTCACCGCCAGCGTGGAGAGCAGCACCAGGAGCAGGATCGCCACCAGATCCTCCACGATCAGTACCCCGAACACCAGCCCCGCAAACCGCTGCGATTTTACGCCCAGCTCATCGAAGGCCCGGATGATGATGGTGGTGGAGGAGATGGACAGGATACCGCCCAGAAAGACGCTGTCCATGGTGGACCAGCCCAGCAGTTTGCCCGTGAGGTAACCCAGCAGCAGCATGACGACCACCTCGACCAGCGCCATGACGGAGGAGGCCCCTCCTACTTTTACCAGTTTTTTAAAGCTGAACTCCAGCCCCAGGCTGAACAGCAGGAAGATCACGCCGATCTCGGCCCATACATTGATGTTCTCGGTTTCGACAATGGTCGGGAACAGGTTAAAGTGCGGGCCGACCAGTAAGCCGGCGATAATGTAGCCCAGCACCAGCGGCTGCTTAAGCTTCTTGAAGATGAGGGTGGTGATGCCTGCGGCACCGAGTATCAGCCCCAGGTCCATCACTAAGTGGGGAAGGTGTGTCATGTGCGTGTGCGCTTGTGTCTATTGAAAATGTACTTGTTTCAAGGGCCCAATGTTTGTCCGGCCGGTATCAGCTGTAAGAGCAAAGGCAGGAACGGCAGGAAGGAGGAAGCAGCGCCTTCGCCAAAGGCTGCCTGGCAGAGGCTCAGACACCTGCCCAGGCACCACGGAGTATCCTTAAAGAGACTCCTGCTACTGCCTCCGTAAGTAAAAGAATTAAACCGCCTAAGGAGCGTTGGGCTGTATGGTAACAGGGAAAAGTTGAGTTAAGAGCTCTGCTCCACCCGGCTGAAACGAGTAAACCGGTAAGTCATCGGTTAAGGACGCAAAGGCGAAGAACTGCAGCAAGCACCTGGTTGCCAGCAGTGGACTCAGTACAAGGGGAGCTACTGTATTGGCATCCGGAAAGGCCTGCACGGCCTGTTGCTTTATAGAGGTAGCCCCTCCTGCATCAGGAGTTGCTGGGAACAAGCGCGGAGCCACCTCGGCGACAGAGCCTTTCACCAAAAAGCTGTATACCGCCAGCTCATGCCCGGGCAGGGTGAGCGCCCAGAGCAGCATCACCCACATCAGGGGGTACCTCAGGTAGTGCTTTTTGATCCTTGACGACAGCATCTTAACACAAATATAGTTTTTTAACCCGAGAAAAGCTGATCGGATGGCCTGCAGAAGCCTCAGGTCACCTCATAGCCCAGCACTTCGTTTACCTTGGTCAGCTCCTCTTCATTGTCGGTCATCACGTAAAGCACATCGTCAGGCTCGAGCACGGTGGCACCGTTAGGCGTAACAAACTTTCCCCTCCTGTTGATCAGCACGATGAGGGAACCCTTCGGGAAATGTAGGTCCACCAGCGCCTTTCCAACGGCCGGTCCTCCTTCGGGTACTTTGATCTCCATCAGCTCGTTTTTCAGGTCATACTCCATCTCAATGTCAAACTGGTGCTTCTTGACCTTCCTCTCCTTTTCGCTCAGGTTCAACCACTTCGCCACCGGTGTCAGCGTGGTTCCCTGCAGCATGACTGAGGTGAGTACAATAAAGAACACGATGTTGAAGATCATTTCTGACTTCTCCACACCTGCCAGCATAGGGTAGGTGGCAAACACGATGGGCACAGCCCCCCGCAGCCCCACCCACGACACGTAGAGCTTGTCCTGCAGGCTCGCTTTAAAGAAGATCATGCTCAGGAACACGCTAAAGGGCCTGGCTACAAAGATCAGGAACAGCGAAATAAGCAGTCCCCCCCATACCACAGGCACCATGTGCGAGGGGAACACCAGCAGCCCCAGGGTAAGGAACATTAGTATCTGCATGAGCCAGGCCACACCGTCGTAAAACTTGGTGAGGCTACGCTTGTGAATAAAATTGCGGTTACCCAGAATCACGGCGGCAATGTATACTGCCAGAAAGCCGTTGCCCCGGATCTCCGTGGTGAAGGCATAGGTGAAGAACACCATCGCCAAGGTGAGAGCAGGGTATAGACCCTCCTGCTCCAGCTTTATCTTGTTGATCGCCCAGGCCATGACACGCCCCATGGCGATGCCCACCACTGCCCCGATGCTCATCTGCATGAAGAACATGGGTACCAGCTGCCATATACCCGCTCCCTCGTTTGTGATCAGAAAGGTAAAACTCACGGTCAGGAAGTAAGCCATCGGGTCGTTACTGCCAGACTCCAGTTCCAGTGTGGGGCGCAGGTTGTTTTTCAGCCCGATATTTTTGGAGCGGAGGATAGAGAATACGGCCGCAGCATCCGTAGAGGAAACGATAGAGCCCAGCAACAGCCCCTCCAGAGGCGTGAAGTCCAGCACCAGCGTGGCAAAAGCGCCGGCCAGCATAGCGGTGATGAACACCCCCAGCGTAGACAGGGACACCCCTCTCCAAAGTATCGGCTTGATGCTCTCCCAACGGGTGTCCAGCCCACCCGAGAAAAGTATAATGGTGAGCGCCACCGTACCCAGCCACTGCGCCGTACGGGAGTCATCGAAGTAGATCCCCCCTATACCTTCCGAGCCGGCGAGCATGCCCACCCCCAGAAAAAGGAGAAGCGCCGGTATCCCAAAGCGCCCCAGGCTCTTGCTGATCACGATGCTCAGCAAGAGCAGTATAGAGACACCCAACAGTATATCTTCGATGGTAAGGTCCATAGCGATAGTTCCGGTAGACTCTTATACTTAAAAACGCCCCGAAGGTATGGACGGAAAACCCGCAAAAGAAAAGGAGAGCCTGCTCTCCGGCTGGCTCTCCTTTTCCCTGTTTCGTTTATCTCTTTTAGTGGTTAATGCCCCTGCAGGCACTCGTGCAGAATCTCTGAGAAACGGTACACCTCCTCAAAGGAGTTGTAGAGCGGGGTGGGTGCCACCCGGATCACGTTCGGCTCCCGGTAGTCCACAATGATACCGGCCTCCATCAGTTTGTCGAACAGCATACGGGCATCCTTCTTCACCAACAGGGAGATCTGGCAGCCACGGGCTTTCGGGTCGCGCGGTGTGATCATCTCCATCACATCCTTGCCGGCATGCACATCATCGATCAGGTACTCCAGGTAGCCCGTCAGCTTCTCGCTTTTCTGGCGCAGGTTCTCCATGCCGGCCTCCTCAAACAGCTCCAGGGAGGCACGGTGTACGGCAAAGGGAAGTATCTGTCCGTTGCTCAACTGCCAGCCTTCGGCTCCGGGCATCGGAATAAAGCCTTTCTTCATCTGAAACCGGGCCGCCGCATCGTGCCCCCACCAACCGGCAAAGCGAGGCAGGTCCGGGTTGTTACCATGGCGCTCGTGCACAAACACCCCTGAGGTGCCCCCCGGTCCTGAGTTCAGGTATTTGTAGGTACACCACACGGCAAAATCTATCCCCCAGTCGTGCAATTGCATCGGCACGTTGCCGGCAGCATGCGCCAAGTCAAATCCCACCATGGCCCCAACTTCATGCCCGGCCCTGGTAATGGCCTCCATGTCGTATACCTGGCCGGTGTAATAATTAATGCCGCCCATCATTACCAGCGCCAGTTCCTCGCCGTGCTCCTGTATGGTTTGCAGGATATCTTCAGTGCGCAGCGTGTGCTCGCCCTCTCTCGGGAGCAGCTCTATGATCGCCTCCTCCGGGTTAAGGCCGTGGAACCTGGTTTGCGACTCCAGCGCATACTGATCCGACGGGAAGGCCCCGCCCTCCATGATCACCTTAAAGCGCTTGCCCTGCGGCCTGTAGAAGGACACCAGCATCAGGTGCAGGTTCACTGTCAGCTGGTTCATAATCACGACCTCGCTCTCCCTGGCACCCACCACGCGGGCCGCACCGCCTGCCATCAGCTTGTGGTAATTGAACCACGGCTCTTCGCCCTTGAAATGGCCTTCC
>JAJLKL010000197.1:0-4067 GCA_033838975.1 Hymenobacteraceae bacterium
GGCCTTTACACGTCCACGCGTGATGGAGCGCCTTGCCAAAATCGGCTTTACCCAAACCTATACCTACTATACCTGGCGCAACTCTGCCGATGAACTGAAGCAGTACATGACCGAGCTCACGCAAACAGAGCTGCGCGAGTACTACCGACCTAACTTCTGGCCCAACACTCCGGACATAAACCCTGTGGCGCTGCAGGAGGGAGGCGAGGCGGCACACATCACACGTGTTGTAATGGCAGCCACTATGTCGTCTAACTATGGCCTGTACGGGCCTGTGTATGAGTTTGGGATAGCGACACCGGTGCCAGGCAAGGAAGAGTACCTCGACTCAGAGAAGTATGAGGTAAAGCATTGGGACTGGGGCAAGCAAACCAAGATCCGCGAGGTGATCACGCTCATCAACAAGATACGCAAGGTAAACCCGGCGCTGCAAACCACCTGGAACATCATTTTCGGGGATACTGATAACCCAAGTATACTTTGCTACGCTAAATGGAACGATGATCTCACAAACAAAATGCTGATGATCGTGAACCTGGACCCACACCATACCCAGGCGGGATGGGTTAAGGTGCCGCTCTGGAAACTGCAGATACCGCAGGACCAGCATTACCTGGTACACGACCTGCTTACAGAACGCAAGTTTACCTGGCACGACGAGTGGAATTACGTGGAGCTAAGGCCGAACGAGATGCCAGTACACGTATTCCGCATAGAAGCGGCAAGCCCGGGCATGGGGCACGACAATTTAGACGATACCTGGTTACCAACCGATCACCATACAAACGAATAAGAAAATCCACCCTGTTCCAACACTATGGCAGACAAAAAAATTGAACTAGACGACAACATCCATTGGTACAAGGATGCCATTATTTATGAGCTGCACATCAAGGCTTTTAAAGATGGCAGCGGCGACGGCATCGGAGACTTTAAGGGCCTGATGCAGAAACTGGACTACCTTGAGGATTTAGGTGTTACCGCCATCTGGCTATTGCCCTTTTACCCATCGCCCCTACGCGACGACGGCTACGACATTGCCGACTACTTTAGTATTAACCCGAGCTACGGCAACATGCAGGACTTCAAGGCCTTTGTGCGGGAAGCCCACCGTCGCGGGCTAAAGGTGATCACCGAGTTGGTTATTAACCACACCTCTGATCAGCACCCGTGGTTCCAGCGTGCGCGCCGCGCCAAGAAAGGCTCTAAGTACAGGGATTGGTATGTATGGAGCGACGACCCGAACAAGTATAAGGATGTGCGCATCATCTTTACGGATTACGAGCCAAGCAACTGGACCTGGGACCCGGTGGCGGAGCAGTATTACTGGCATCGCTTCTTCTCGCATCAGCCCGACCTGAACTACGATAACCCTGCCGTGCAGAAAGAGGTGTTTAAGGTGCTGGACTACTGGTTTGATCTGGGAGTGGATGGATTCCGTCTGGATGCCGTGCCATACCTGTTTGAACGGGAAGGCACCAACGGCGAGAACCTGCCTGAAACACACGATTTCCTGAAAAAACTACGCGCGCACGTAGATCAAAAGTATACTGGCAAGTTGCTTTTGGCCGAGGCAAACATGTGGCCCGAAGATTCTGCCTCCTACTTTGGAGACGGCGACGAATGCCACATGAACTACCACTTCCCGATCATGCCACGCCTGTTCATGTCGCTTAATATGGAAGACCGTTATCCGATCATCGACAACTTTAACCAGACGCCGGCCATACCGGAAAGCTGCCAATGGGCCATGTTCCTGCGCAATCACGACGAGCTTACCCTGGAGATGGTGACCGACGAGGAGCGCGACTACATGTACAAGGTATACACCAAAGATCCGCAGGCACGCATTAACCTGGGTATACGTCACCGCCTTGCCCCGCTGCTGGGCAACGACCGCACCAAAATAGAGTTGATGAACATCCTGCTGTTCTCGCTGCGCGGCACGCCGGTTGTGTATTACGGCGACGAGATAGGCATGGGGGACAACTACTACCTGGGTGACCGCGACGGAGTGCGCACGCCGATGCAATGGTACGATAACCGCAACGCCGGCTTCTCAGACGCCAATCCGCAGAGGCTGTACCTGCCGGTAATCATTGATCCGGAGTACAAGTATGAGTCGGTGAACGTAGATACGCAGAACCACAATGCCAATTCGCTGCTTTGGTGGATGCGCCGCACCATAAACATGCGCAAGCGCTACAAAGCCTTCGGCCGCGGAACTATAAAGTTTCTGTCGCCTTCCAACTCGAAGGTACTGGCCTTTATCCGGGAATATGAAGACGAAACCATACTTGTGATTGCCAACCTGTCGCGTTTCCCGGAGGCAGTAGAGCTTGACCTGCAGGAGTATAAGGGGCACGTGCCGGTAGAGGTATTCAGCAAGAACAAATTCCCGGGCATCAAAGATGAGCAGTACCTGTTTACCATAGGCGGGCACGGTTACTATTGGATGGAACTGAAGCCACAGGAGGCACCGCAGGAAACGATAGACCAGCAAAGCAGGCCTGCAGTTCAGGTAAGTTCGCTGAAGCAACCGCTGACTGCCCAGACGATAAAGCTGCTGGAGAATCGTGTACTGCCGCCATACATTTTGCAGCGGCGCTGGTTTGGAGGCAAGGCCCGTACCGTACAGCGTATGCAGATCATCAATAACCTCCCGATGGCGTTTGGGCGGCAGGCAGCCTCGCTGCTGCTGATCGAGTTAAGCTACAACGAAGGGCTTCCGGAGCTGTACCAGTTGCCGGTTGCCTTTGCTACAGGGGAGCAGGCAGATGAGCTAAGCGGCACGAACCCTGCAGCCGTGATTGCAAGAGTGGCCCAGGATGGCAAAGAAGGTATACTCTACGATGCTCTGTTTAACGAGGAGTTCCGGCAAATGCTGCTAATGCTTGTTGCAAAACGCAAGCGCCTGAAAACCGATAGTGCAGAGCTGGTTGGCTTCAGCCACAGGGGAGTGGCAACCGCCATTAGTGAGGGCAATGGTAGCATCACCTCTAAAATACTTTCTGCAGAGCAGAGCAACACCTCCATCGTTTACAATAACTCTTTCTTCCTGAAAGTATACCGCAAGCTGGACCGCATCATTAACCCGGATGTGGAGGTAGTGCAGGTGCTTACCGACAAGGTAGGCTTTGAGCATGTACCGCGCTTTTTAGGATCGCTGGAGGAGCACGAGGAGGGGCAGTCGCCGATGGTGCTGATGATGCTGCAGGAGCTGGTGCCAAACCAGGGAGACGCCTGGAGCTACGTCGGAGACTCTCTCAAGCGTATGTTCGAGCGCATCCGCACGCAAAACGACCGTGTAAAGATAAAGCCTCCGCTGGGCTCACTCTCAAGGCCGCTTGCTTTCTCTGATATCCCCGACGAGATACAACTGCAGTTAGGGGGTGCCCATGTAGAGCGCATCGAGTTGCTGGGCAAACGTACCGCCGAAATGCACCTGGCGCTGAGCAACATCCACGACCTGAAGGATTTTGAGCCGGAAAACTTTTCGCTGCACTACCAGCGATCGCTCTACTCCTCGCTGATATCGCTGGTGCGGGTTAATTTCGACAGCCTGGCCAAACACCTGTCAAACCTGCCTGAGCATATACGCCCGGAGGCAGAGGAAGTGCTGCAAATGCGAAGCGAGATTCTGGACAGGCTGAAACTGATCTTCTCCCGCAAGATAGACACGCTCAAGATCAGAACGCATGGCGACTATCACCTGGGGCAAGTGCTGTTTACCGGCAAGGACTTCTACATCATCGATTTTGAAGGGGAGCCGGCCCGCTCGTTTAGCGAACGCAGGCTGAAGCGCTCGGCACTGCGTGATGTGGCAGGCATGCTACGGTCTTTCCACTACGCCGCTTACAGCGCATATTTCCAGCAGGAGGGACTGCGTAAGGAAGATGCTGAGTACCTGGATGCCTGGGCAGAGCAATGGTACCATTATGCCAGCAACTTTTTTATGCATAACTACCTGGCCAAGACCATGGGCAAAGGCGTAGTGCCCCCAACCGAGGAAGACTTTGAAATTCTCATTCAGACATTCCTGCTGGAGAAAGCGATCTATGAGTTAG
>JAJLKL010000198.1:0-4491 GCA_033838975.1 Hymenobacteraceae bacterium
GGATCAAACGCTATACTTTACCCGCACACAGGTAGTTAAGCGTAACGCCACTAAAACCAACCCTGACCCAACAAGCTGGTTTAAGGGCAGCGAAAGTAGCCCGCATATAAACCGCCACGGTATTTATACGGCAGAGCGTAAAGGCGAGAAGTGGGACGATGTGAAGGCTTTTAAGTATAACAATACTGAAGAGTACTCAATTGGCCACCCTGCGATTACACCAGATGGAAATGTCCTGTACTTTGCGTCCGATATGCCGGGAGGTTTCGGCGAAACGGATATCTACTACAGCGAGCGCCAGGCAGACGGCTCCTGGGGGAAACCGGTAAACGCAGGCAGCACCATCAACACCAGCGGGCGTGAGAGCTTCCCGAGCATCGGCGAAGATGGAAACCTGTACTTCTCCTCCGATGGCCACTTGGGAATGGGCGGTCTGGATATCTTTAAGGCGATAGGAACACATAAAGCCTGGAGCAGCGCCCAGAACCTGAAGTACCCGCTCAACTCCTCGCACGATGACTTTGGTATTCTGATAGACAGTAAAGGCACCAGCGGTATGTTTGCCTCTGGCCGATTAGGACAGGACGGCTTCGACGACATCTTTACCTTCAAAGAAGAGAAAATTCCGTGTACCTTGACCGGTAGAACAGTAGAGCGGTTGGCTATTGCCGGTACAGCCAAGAAGAAAGAGGTGCCCGTGGAGCGCGTGCTGCTGCAACTCTTTGAGGAAGGCAGTGACACGCCAGTGGAGGTATACTCTGACAAGGACGGCAACTTTACGTTCACCGTCAAGGCCGCCACCAACTACACCATCCGCGGAACCAAGCCCAAGTACCTGACGCAAACCCTGACCATGATGCCAGACTGCCGCTTTAACACAGACTCGGTGAAGGTGGAGATGGTCTTCAACCGCGATACCCCGAACAAGCCGATCGTGATCGAGAACATTTACTACGATCTGGACAAGGCAGACATCAAGCCTGAGGCCGCCAGGGAGCTGGATAAGCTGGTGCAGACGCTGAAGGATAACCCAACTATCCGGATAGAGCTGAGCTCGCACACCGACAGCCGCCAGGGCAACCGCTACAACGAAATGCTCTCGCAGCTCCGGGCACAAAATGCCGTGGACTACATCATTTCCCGGGGCATTGACCGTGACAGGCTTACCGCCAAGGGCTATGGCGAAACGCAGCTGATCAACCGGGGCAGGGACGGCGTATCCTGCTCAGAAAATGAGCACCAGGAAAACCGCCGCACCGAGTTTAAGATCCTGCGGTAAGTACGGAGCCATTAAAAGCAAAAGGCCTGAGCAGTTACTGCTCAGGCCTTTTGCTTTTGTACCTGCTGCCCATTACTGGGCCGACCAGCCTCCGTCTACGGGCAGGGAGGCACCCGTAAGCTGAGAGGCTACAGGAGAGGCCAGATATAGCGCCAGCTGCGCCAGTGCCTGTACATCCACAAACTGCTTCACCGGCTGCTTTTTCAGCATGACCTTTTCCACTACCTCGCCTTCCGTCATGTTGTGCGCCCTGGCCTGATCCGAGATCTGCGCCTCCACCAGCGGTGTTCTGACATAGCCGGGGCAGATGGCGTTACAGGTAATGTTGTAAGGAGCTCCCTCCAGGGCCAGCACCTTGGTAAGGCCGGCGATACCGTGCTTGGCCGCTACATAGGCCGCCTTGAACTCCGAAGCCCGCAGCGCATGGGCAGAGGCGATGTTGATGATACGGCCAAAGCGTCGCTCTTTCATGCCCTTCCAGACTGCCTTGGAGGTATGGAAAGAGGAAGAGAGGTTCACGGAAAGGATGGCGTCCCACTTCTCCTCCGGGAAGTCCTCGATCGGCGATACGTGCTGTATGCCGGCATTGTTGATGAGCACATCCACCTGCCCCAGCTCCCCCTCTGCTGACTGCACCATTTCTCTGATTTCCTCCGGTTGCATCATGTTGGCCGGGGAGAAGAGCACGCGTACATCATGCTCCTGCGCCAGTTCGGCTGCAATCTCCTCTCCGTTCTTTTCCAAACCATTTATCAGCAGGTTATACCCCTGCGCGGCAAAGGCGCGGGCAAGGCCTAACCCGATGCCGCTGGTGCCGCCTGTAATGATCACGTTCTTCATATTGGGCTTATTTGAAACAGTCTGTCCTGAAAAGCCAAAGCGCCCCATCAGGGCGCTTTGGTAAAACAACTAATCTAGCTTATTCGCTTTTCTTCTTGCCACCGAAATCAAAGCGTAGCTCTGCAGAGTACAGGCGGCCGATTACCGGAGAGCCTACATACTCACGCTGCTCTGCATCGAACAGGTTCGATACGTTGGCACCCAGCGTCAGCCAGTTGGTGAACTTGTAACCTGCGCTCACATCCACAGAGGTAAAGCCACCCAGCGGCCCGTAGTTAAAGTTGTACGGCGCCACACGCTTGCCCTGGTTTTCCTGAGCCGCTACCTGCACGCCAGAGTAGAAGTCGTACTCTGGCAGGATACGCACGTTCACAGAGCCAAAGAATTTCTTGTCGAACAGGTCGCGGGCTGAGAAGTTGAAGTTGAAGCGGTGCCTGGCTGCATTCAGGCTGCTCTCCGAAACCGAAACAGTGCCGTCGCCGTTGGCGTCGTTGTCCAGGTTATCCGTGTCGGTGATGTCGGAGTTAAAGTAAGAGTATTTGGCACCCACACTGAAGAAGTCGTTGAGATAGTAGTTCAGGCCCAGGTCCGTTCCCCAGGAGTTCACGTTACCGTAGTTGAGGTACGTCAGGTAGTAGTTTAGCGCGTTGGCCGCAGTCTCAGAAACATCCTTGTCCCCTTTCTTGATTACCTTCTCCTTGCCCAAAATAGGTGTGATGCCGGTAAGCGGTGAGATAAAGTTCTCGGACTTAGAGTACCAGCTGCTGATGTCCACGAAAAGCTTTTCAGTTGGCGTGCCTTTGTAGCCGACCTCAAAGGTCTGTACCTGCTCAGGCTCCAGCTTGTCGATGGTGCGGATAGCGCCCGTCTCGATGTTCTGCACTGTTAAACCGGCGCCGTTACCCAGGATAGCCAGGGCGCCGTTGTTCAGGTAAAACTCCTGGAACTGGATAGAAGGAGCTGAATAGGCGCGGCCGTAGGTGGCTCTGAAGCTACCGTTCAGGGCACTGTAGGTAAGGGCAGCTTTAGGGCTGAACTGTGTGCCGTAATTGTCGTGGTTATCTACACGGGCTGCTACCACAGCACGGAGCTTATCAGTCAGGTTACGCTCCACCTGCGCCACTGCGCCGTACTGGTTCAGGATGATGTTACCGTCTGCATCATCCAGGTATGTCTGGCGGCTGTAGGCCACGTCGCGCTGATAGCTCAGGCCTGTGATGATGTCGAAACCGGCGAAGCTGTTGTTATACTGTACCTCACCGTTAATGCGGTGGCTTCTGTCGATAAAGCCCGGGAAAGCGACTGGTAGGGAATTCGGCCCGATCTCTCCTGCCTTGGCCCCTGTTTTAGAGTATCTGGCAGCTATGTCTTCGGAGTATCCACGAGCACGTAATGTATAGTAGTTGGTAGTGCGGGCATTGATCTGGTACGTATCGCCGGCATCGTTCCAGGTGCTGTACAGCTGCGCAAACACACGAGGCGACACCAGGCGGCCATGCAGGTACTGGAAGGTCCAGTCGTTGATCTGGTTGCGGCCGTTATTGGTAACCCCGATGTTCGAGCCCTGGCCAAAACCATAGTCCAGGATGATGTCAGTTTTAGCGGTAGGACTGTAGTAGAGGGCAGAGCTGAAGCGCTTCGACTTAAAGCCAAAATCCACATCGTACTCAGGTAGTGCACCTAGTGTTGCGTTATAAACTGTGTCGATAAACTCAAAGTCCTGGCCTTCTGTATACTCTCCCGTTACTTTGTAGGCAAACTTATCGCTGATCACTCCGGCATGGCGTACGCGCCCGGAAAGCACATCCTGGTTGCCGGCACCTATTGTTACCGTAGTGCCTGGGTAACGGCGCGGATCTTTGGTGATGGTGTTGATGATACCGTTATGGGCGTTGGGACCATACAAAGCAGAAGAAGGGCCTAAGATTACCTCCACACGCTCAATGTCCTCCTTGATCACAGTGCTGTAGAAGCCGGCAGGCACACCGGAACCGCCAGGAAACATGGAGTTGCTGCCATCGGTAAGCAGGAACATAGTTACGTTGAAGGCATTGTTGAAACCGCGGGCATTAATGCCTACGACGATCACTCCGGAGCGCACCACTTCCACGCCCTGTACCTTATTCAGCAGCTCCCCCACGTTAAAGGAAGGCAAAGCCTCCAGGTCGCGGGAAGAGATAACACTGATGGCAGCAGGCGCCTCCGTTAGCTTCTCAGGGCGGCGGGTGGCTGAGATCACCACTTCCTCCCCTATCACGTTAGAGGAGCGCATCGCGATGGTGCCCACATCGGTCGTATTACCGGCCTCCACGGCTACGGATTGCTTCGGGTACGAGTAGCCCACATACGTGATGCGTAGGTTATACCTGCCG
>JAJLKL010000199.1:0-3087 GCA_033838975.1 Hymenobacteraceae bacterium
AGGCTAAATAAAAATGCCATTCTTGCGCAAGCTGAAAGCTTGCTGCATTTGTGCTCCAGGCTGAAAGCCTGAAGCAGGTATGAAAAAGGCCGCTGCAAGTATAAATTGCAGCGGCCTTTGCTATAATGACCTCACAGCGTCTTCCAGGCCTGTGAGCGTCTTAGTGCTAATATGCAATCTCAGCTACCATGCCGGCACCCACCGTGGCGAACGAAGTCTCGTCCACAAGTATAAACCCGCCGTTGGAGCGGTTGTCGGCATACTTATCCAGCAGGAGCGGGGCGGCTGTTTTAATCTGCACGCGGCAGATGTCGTTCAGCTGTACCTGGTCTACGTCCTCCAGATGGTCGAGGGTGTTGATGTCGATCTTGTAGTCGATGTGGCGCACCACGCAGCGGGTTTCGGTGGAGTTATGGCGAAGCAGTAGCTTGGCACCCGGCTTTAGGGCCTTGTTGTGCATCCAGCATACCTCTGCCTCAAACTCCTGCGCTACCTCCAGCCCATCAGCAGCCTTCACAATCACATCGCCGCGGCTGATATCCACTTCATCGGCCAGCTGCAGCACCACCGACATCGGCGCGAAAGCTTCCTCCAGCACCTTGCCACCTAACTCCACAGACTTTACCGTAGTCGTCTGGCCGGATGGCTGAACCGTTACTTTATCTCCGGCTTTGTAGGTGCCGCTGATCACTTTTCCGGCATAGCCACGGTAGTCGTGGTGCTCTGCCGTGAGCGGGCGAATCACGTACTGCACCGGGAACCGGGAATCCTCCAGGTTAAAGTCCTGCGACACCGGTACCTGCTCCAGGTGCTCCAGCAGGCTTGGCCCCTGGTACCACGGCATGGTCAGCTCAGAGTCTTCCACAATGTTGTCGCCTTTCAGCGCGCTTACTGGTATAAAAGTAATATCTTTGGCGTTCAGTTTCTTGGCGAACTGCTTATAATCGACCACAATCTGGTTGTATACCTGCTCATCGTAGCCTACCAGGTCCATTTTATTGATACAGATCACCAGGTGTGGGATGCCCAGCAGCGAGGAGATGATGGAGTGGCGGCGCGTCTGCTCCTGTACCCCTTTGCGGGCATCCACGAGGATGATGGACAGGTTAGAGTTGGACGCACCCGTTACCATGTTGCGGGTATACTGGATGTGGCCCGGCGCATCGGCGATGATGAACTTGCGCTTCTCTGTAGAGAAATACTTATAAGCCACGTCGATGGTGATGCCCTGCTCGCGCTCTGCCTTCAGTCCGTCCGTCAGCAGCGACAGGTCTACCTGCCCGTCTTCGTTCAGGCGGCCGGAGCTCTCGATGGCCTCCAGCTGGTCGGCAAAGATCTGCTTCGTGTCGTAGAGCAGCCTGCCGATGAGTGTGCTCTTGCCGTCGTCTACGTTGCCGGCGGTGATAAATCGTAGTATGTCCATTAAAAATATCCTCCTTTCTTACGGTCTTCCATCGCCGTCTCCGACAGCTTATCATCAATGCGGGTAGCGCCGCGCTCACTTATCTTTGACTCCAGAATCTCAGCGATCACACCGTCAATGTCATGGGCTATGCTTTCCACGGCGGCCGTACAGGTCATGTCGCCTACGGTGCGGAAACGTACCTGCTTTTTCACCACCACATCGTCGGGCTCCTGGTAAATAAAATCAGACCAGGCCATTAGTTTACCGTCGCGCACGAGGCACTCGCGCTCATGAGTATAATAAATATTCGGCAGCGCGATTTCCTCCCGCTTAATGTAGTTCCACACGTCCAGCTCGGTCCAGTTCGAGATCGGGAACACGCGCACGTTCTCGCCTTTGCTGATGCGGCCGTTGTAGATGTTCCACAGCTCCGGGCGCTGGCGCTTCGGGTCCCACTGCCCGAACTCGTCACGAACCGAAAAGATACGCTCTTTGGCACGGGCTTTCTCCTCGTCGCGGCGGGCCCCGCCAAAGCAGGCATCAAAACCGAATTCCGCGATCGTCTCCAGCAGGGGGTGTGTCTGCAGGGCGGTGCGGCTGGCGGAGCGGCCCTTCGGCTCCGACAGGTTTTTGCGCTTGATGGTGTCCTCCACGTTGCGCACGATCAGCTTCTCGCCCAGGCGCTCGGCCAGCTCATCACGGTAGCGGATAGCCTCAGGAAAATTGTGGCCCGTATCAATGTGCACAAGTGGGAACGGGAACTTGCCCGGTCTAAATGCCTTTTCAGCCAATCGTACCAGCGTAATCGAATCTTTGCCTCCCGAAAAAAGCAGGGCCGGCTTCTCAAACTGCCCCGCCACCTCGCGCATAATATGGATGGCCTCCGCCTCCAGCTGGTCGAGGTAATCCAGATATCTCTTTGTCATTTTTATGAAGTTAGAGAGTTAGAAGGTTAAAAAAAGTTAGAAAGTTGAGGGTCAGCCTTTCAAAACCTCCTAATTCATAATTCTTAATTCGTAATTCTTAACTCTTATCTCGCGTGCAGGCCGCACTCTTTCTTGGAGTTATCCTCCCACCACCAGCGTCCGGCGCGGAAATCCTCGCCTTCGGCAATGGCACGGGTACAAGGGGCACACCCTATACTTACGAATCCCTTGTCGTGCAGTGGGTTATAAGGGATGTTTAACGCTTTTACCTCGTCTTTCACCTGCTCCAAAGTATAATTCAGCAGCGGGTTATACTTAATGAGCTGGTGCCCTTCGTCCCACTCCAGCAGCTGCAGGTCCTGACGGGCACCCGACTGGTCGGCGCGGATGCCGGTTACCCAAATCTGCACACCCTGCAGGGCACGGTTCAGGGGCTCCACCTTGCGGATGTATCAGCACTGTTTACGGTCGTCGATGGAGTTGTAAAAGCTCATCGGGCCTTTCTCATTCACCAACTGCTCCACGGCCTCGTGCTTGGGAAAGTATACCTCTATATTATTGCCGTAGTGCTTGTTGGTCTTGTGCAGCAGCGTATAGCTCTCATTAAAAAGGCGGCCGGTGTCCAGCGTAAACACGCGGACAGGCAGGTTCTGCTCAAAGATGTGGTGCGTGATGAGCTGGTCTTCGATACCCAGACTGGAGGAGAAGGCAATGCTGCCCTCAAATTCTTCTGTCAGGCGGCGCAGGCCCTCGGCG
>JAJLKL010000200.1:0-4000 GCA_033838975.1 Hymenobacteraceae bacterium
GAGGCCCTCAAGGCCCTGCTGGGGGAGCTGTACAAGGAGCAGGAAAAGGAAAACGCCAGCAGCATTCTGCTCAGAGACCTCGACGGCAACGATCCGGAGCTGGATGAGTTCATGGTAGAGCAGGACTTCGTGAAAATGGACCTGCCTGAGTCCTGCGTTGTCGAGAAGCTGGGGTGGACCACAGAAGAGGAGTTCCGGCAAACACTGACGAAGAAGGGCCGGGAAAATTACGTGCAGAAGATCAAACGGTATGAGCACTTCTATGAGGTGGAGGTGAAGAGCCGCCTGACCGCAGAGGAGCTGGAGCACGCCACCCGGTTGTTTAAGAACGTGAAAAGCAACAACTTTGCGATCAACAACTTTCTTTTCCCTCAAAAGCTGTTTTCCCTGCTGAATGAGAACGAGGCCTGGGAGTTTGTTGTATTGTATATAAAAGAGGAGTACTCTATCAACAGAAAACCGGTGTCGGTCGCCTTCTGCCACCGCAACGCCGACAATGTGTACAGCTTTATGCTGGTAGGTATGGATTACGAGTACCTGCTGGAGTATAACGTGTACAGGCAGACGCTTTACCAGGTAGTTAAACGGGCAAATGCCCTTGGCTGCAAAAAAGCGAACTTTGGTATTTCTGCCACACTGGAGAAAAGAAAGATTGGCGCAATACCCTACCCGAAGGTTGGCTATTATCAGGCAAAGGACAACTTTGCAATGGAGATGATTGGAGCAACTTTTGCGGTAGAAAGAGACTAATGGCGCCTGCCGCTTAGGCAGCATAAAAAAGAATACGTGAAAGTCCTTAAAGAAAGAATAGAGGAGATAATGACACTGATCGCCGAGGTTGCCAACGGTAACTTCGACTATCAGCTTAATGTTTCTGAGACCGGTGATGAACTGGATGCCGTTATTGCAGGGGTAAGCATGCTTGGCCAGGAGCTGAAAAACTCCACCGTGTCAAGAGACTTTATGCAGAGCATCTACCAGGGGGTAGTGGATATGCTGCTGGTGCTCAACACCGACTACACCATCCGGAACGTGAATGAGGCTTTTGAGGAGATCACGGGCTACAAAGAGGAAGAGCTGATTGGTAAGCCGCTGACAGCGCTCTTTCAGCACGGGGATAACCCGAGGCTGCAGGAGATACTCGCCAGGTTTGAAGGAAAGGGCAAGTGCCTGAACGTTGAGCTGCTGCTGGGCGCAAGCCAGCAGAACACGATCCCGACTTCCTGCTCCATCTCTTACCTGAAGAACAACAAGCAGGAAAAAGACGGGGTGCTGATCGTGGCCAAAGACATCACGGAGCTAAAGCTGAAGGAGCAGGAGCTGAAAGAGGCGAAGGAAAAGGCCGAGGCAGCCAATGAGGCCAAAAGCGACTTCCTTTCCAGCATGAGCCACGAGATCAGGACGCCGCTCAATGGCATCATCGGCTTTACCAACCTGCTGATGGACACGCCGCTGAACGCCGAGCAGACACAGTATGTCAGCCTGATCAAGTCATCAGGCTCCAACCTGAGCAAGCTGCTCAACGATATCCTGGACCTGCACCGCATTGAGCAGGACAAAATCGCCATCGAACTGTTGCCCTTCGACCTGCGCGAAACCCTGGTCTCACACCTGGGGCCCTACAAGCACCTGGCAGAGGAGAAGAATGTTTCCTTCTCCTATACCTTTGATGCGGGTATTCCCCGTGTGGTGTTAGGCGATCCTACCCGTATCAACCAGGTGCTGATTAACCTGGTGAGCAATGCCATCAAATTTACAGAGGAGGGAAGTATTGCCGTGCATGGCATCCTGGGCGCTATTGATGAGGCTGCGGAGACCGTGGAGCTGAAGTTTACCATCACCGACACAGGTATAGGCATACCGAAAGAAAAGCAGGAGCTTATTTTTGACTCCTTTACGCAGTCCGACCAGTCCATGGCGCGCCGGTACGGCGGGTTTGGCCTGGGGCTGGCGATCTGTAAAAAGCTCGTGAACCTGATGCAGGGGGAGATGGGGATTGTCAGTCCGCCGGAGGGACAGCCAAGCGGGGCGACCTTCTGGTTTAGCTTAAAGCTGCGCTATGTGAAAGAGCAGGACACGGCGCAGGAGGAAGAGGACTTTTATCCGGACTTTGAGCTGCGCGACAACACCAAGATACTGGTGGTGGATGACAACTCGGTAAACGTGATGCTCATGCAGCTGGTGCTTGAGAATTACGGCGCCCAGGTAACAACCGCCTATAGCGGCGAAGAGGCCGTGCAAATTGCCACGGCGAATGCATTTGACCTGATCTTTATGGACGTGCAGATGCCAGGTATGGATGGCCTGGAGGCAGCCAGCAAACTCCGGAGGTCGAACATTGAAAGCCCGATCATTGCCTTTTCCGCCAACGCCTACCAGGATGACATCCGGAAGAGCTTACAGGCCGGGATGAACGACCACCTCTGCAAACCGTTTACCAACAACGAGCTGGTTAACCTGCTCAAAAAGTGGGCTTAGCTGCGACAGCGGACCTTAAAAAAATAAGAAAGCCTCTCCCGTACAGGAGAGGCTTTCTTATTTGGTAGCAGACAGTAGTTTATGCGTTAGCCGATACCGTTGCCGTCGCCCTGTTTCGCGTCGTCGTTGCGGATGCTGCGCTTGCGCTTAGGCGGACGCTGCTGGTCCATTTTGCCGAAGCGGTAGTCGAAGGTTACCCGCACGCCGCGGTTGTAGTTGCTGATGCGGATGTGCTGCTCATAGGCCCTCGGGTTGGTTGGCGTCTTCTCGGCATACACATCGTTCTTCATGCGCATGTTCTCCCGGAACGGGTTATCGAGGCCAAGGCTGATGCCACCCTTGTTGTCGAACAGCTGCTTTTTGAACGCCAGCCCGTGGTAAGAGAAGGCCGCGAACTCACCCAGCAGCTGCACCCGGCGGGAGTTGAAGCCACCGTTGAACTGTGCACTGAAGCCCTTGCCAAAGTCGTAGGAAGAGTTCAGGTTGATGTTGTACATCCAGCCGCTGTTGCTGTTGTACTGGCTGTTGAGGTCCACATAATAGATGTTAGAGCTACCCCCAATGGTCCAGGCATTGGTCGGTTTGGTATTGCCGAAGAGGCTGACACCGTAGGTCTTGTTCTTGGCGATGTTCTGAAAGCTCAGTACCGTTACGTCCAGTGGCTCACCATTCTCATCCGTGATCGTTTCTATGCTGGCGATCGGCTCAATGGCATTGTCTGTCTGGCGCATGTAAGCCGTTACGTTAATGGCCGTGGTTTTAAAGAAGGTACTGTAGCCCAGCTCATACAGGTTCGTCAGTTCCGCGTCCAGGTTCGGGTTACCCTCCACAAAAGTGTTGGAGGTCTGCTTCTGGCGGTACGGGTTCAGGAAGAACATCGACGGCCGCTGGATACGCTGCGTGAAGTTTGCCTTAAAGGTATGCTTCTGCTTCAGGTTGTAAGACAGGGCCACACTCGGAATAAAGTTATCGTAGTTGGTGGTGTAGTCCTGGTCGTCACCCTGCAGGTCGGCCTTCACATCGGTATACTCATAGCGGCCACCCAGCTTCACGTTCAGCACTTTTTTCAGGGCAAAGCCATAGGTCAGGTAAGAGGCGTACACGTCCTGCTCATAAAAGAAATTATCGGTGCGTCTGCTCTCTACGTTTGTGGCCGTAGGTATCTCACGGTACAGGGCATCACTTTCTACATCGCGCAGAATGTTTTTAGCTCCTACCTCCAGGGTGGTCTTGTTCTCGAATGGATGCGTGTAATCCACCTGGAATGTGAGCTCCTCATTCACGCTATTGTTCGTGTTGCGTACCAGCTGGTAAGGCGCCTCGCCCTCGTTGTAATAGTCCTGGTTGATGGTGTTATCCCCGTTTGTGACAGATAGCAGGGAGAGAATGGCCAGTTCCTGGCCCGGCTTCCTGAAGGAGTGCACGAAGTCCAGGTTATAGTCGGCGCTGAGACGCTGGTTGTGGTTACGGATCCTGTTGTTGAAGTCCTGGGTCACTTTATCGCCCATCGAGCCGAACACCT
>JAJLKL010000201.1:0-16573 GCA_033838975.1 Hymenobacteraceae bacterium
CCTATAGTCATTCCCACATTCACCAGAAAATGGAAGAAGATAATAGAGGCTACACAGTAGCCGTAGGTGCGGCCAAAGACAGACTTCTGGCGCTCTGCAATTGAAACGATGCGGATCAGGAGCAGGATAAAGAGGGCAATCAGCACAGTGCTGCCGATCCAGCCATGCTCCTCTCCAATGGTGCAGAAGATGAAGTCGGTACTTTGCTCCGGCACAAAGTCGAACTTTGTCTGCGTTCCCTCCAGAAAGCCCTTTCCCCAGAAGCCGCCGGAGCCAATCGCGATCTTGGACTGCGTTACGTTCCAGCCATAGCCTAGGGGGTCCGCCTCAGGGTTGATCAGGGCCTTGATACGGTTCTGCTGGTGAGGCTGCAGAATATCATTCACAAAAAAGTCCACGCTGAAGATCATGCCGATCACAGCCAACCAAAGTACGACCATCGTCTTGATCCGCCGCATAAGGCGGTAATCCAGCCAGGTAGCCAGGGCCATCAGCAGCGTAACCGCAATGATTAGGTATAGCTTCGGGACAAGTAGCGTCAGGATGAAAATAGCGGCTGCCGTACCTCCTATGATCAGGATGAGCGGAGACATGCCCTCCCGGAAGAAGGCCAGCACAAACGCTGCGAACACGAGCGCAGAACCCGTCTCATTCTGCAGGATAATGATGACAGGTGGTAAAAAGGTAATGGCAGCCAGCACCATCTGGTCCTTCAGGTTTTGCTGGCGCAGGCTAACGTTGCTCAGGTACTTTGAGACAGCCAGAGCTGTGGCAAATTTTGCCAGCTCGGCCGGCTGCAGGCGTATACCTCCTCCCAGGTCAAGCCAGGAACGGGAGCCGGCAATGGGCTTGGCGACGACCAGCGTGAACAGCAGCAGTAGTATGATAGCCCCATAAATGGGGTAAGCCAGATGGTCATATATTTTATAATCCACCACAAAGAGGATGATGATGAGCACAACCGCAGCCGATATCCACACCAGCTGTTTACCGGAGTTGATGTCAAAGCTCAGGATGTTCACCACGTTATCAGGGCTATATACTGCAGCGTAGATGTTCATCCAGCCCAGTGCCACCAGCAGGAAGTACAGGAGCACAGTTACCCAGTCGATGTGCTGTACAAACCTGGTGGAGGCGCGCTTGCTGCTGCGTGGGGTTATTTTATATTCAGGTACTCTCTGCTTAACACCCATTTCTCCATATGTTTTCTAGACACAGAGTCTGTTAAATATTGCTCAATCATCAGGCCCGCAATGGGCGCAGCTGACTGCCCCCCGAATCCGGCATTTTCCACATACACGGCAATGGCAATTTTCGGATCTTCTTTCGGGGCAAAGGCTACAAACACGGCATGGTCCTTCCCCTGCGGGTTCTGCGCTGTGCCTGTTTTACCGCAAACCGTGATACCTAGCTTGCTAAGATCAGCGTTACGGCCTGTACCTGCCTGCACTACGGAGGCCATACCTTCAATCACCGGGTCGTAGTGCTGTGGGTTAACGGTAGTGTAATGACGCTCCTCATACTCCGGCAGCGGTCTGCCGTTCTCGCCAATGGACTTGATGATATGCGGCTTGATATAATAGCCTTTGTTGGCAACGATAGCCATAAAATTAGCCATTTGCAGTGGCGTTACCCCCATCTCGCCCTGCCCGATACTCAAAGAGTAAATAGTAGAGAACTTCCAGCGGTCTTTGCCATACACGCGGTCATACAGTTCTGTTGTGGCGATAATACCCTTTTTCTCATTCGGCAGGTCTATTCCTAACTTCTGACCAAAACCAAAGCTGAGCACCTGCTCGCGCCAGTCGGCCAGGCCTATGGAGGTGTCTCGGAACGTGTTCTTGGATTTTCCCCTGTTCACCATCATCCGGAACACTTGGTAAAAGTAAGGGTTGCAGGAGTGGCGGATAGCGCCATACAGGTCCTGTGGTGACGGGTGCGGGTGACACTTCACCCAAGCCTGGTTGCAGGCAATCTGGGTCTGGGGAGTGATAATGCCCATGTCCATGGCAATCAGCGCCTGGGTCAGCTTAAAGATAGAGCCTGGCGGGTTCTGATCCGCCATCAATGGACGGTTGAACAGTGTTTTCTCCGGGTCGCTCTGCAGCATCATGTAGTTCTTGCCGTAGTCCTTGCCCGTGAACAGGTTCGGGTCATAAAAGGGGCTTGATATGTATGCCAGGACTTCTCCTGTGGCAGGTTCTATGGCCACCACGCTGCCCTTGGCGCCGTTCATCAGGAACTCGCCATAGGCCTGCAGGTCCAGGTCGATGGTGCTGATAAGGTTTTTCCCCGCAATGGAGAGTGTGTCGTAAGCGCCGTCCTTAAACGAGCCTTTTTCCACGCCACGCACGTTCACCATCTTGTACTTGACTCCGCGCTTGCCCATCAAATGCTTCTCGTACTGCAACTCTATGCCGCTCTTGCCGATATAGTCGCCGGGGCGGTAGCCTTTGTAGGTGGTGTCTTCGAGCTGCTTGGGGCTGATCTCAGCAATATAGCCTAACGCGTGAGCCAGGCTGCTGTGCGGATAGCCCCGCGCTGTACGGGCATTGATGTAAAAACCGGGGAAGTCGATCAGGTTGTCCTGAATACGGCCAAAGTCCTCTGTGCTGAGCTTCTGGTAAAAGATAGAGGGCTGCACATAGGAAAAGGCACGGGCTTTCTTCAGCCTTTCGCGTACCTCCTCCACAGGGATGTCGAGCAGGTTTACCAGGCGCAGGGTATCCAGCTGTTTCACGTCCTTGGGGATCACCATCAGGTCGTAAACAGGAGTGTTCTGCACCAGCAACTTACCGTTGCGGTCGTAGATCAGGCCCCGGAAAGGATACTGGATAATGGTCTTGATAGCATTGGTCTCGGCAGCCTGCTTGTAGCTGCTGTCCACTACCTGTATGTAAAACAGACGGGCGGCGAAAATGGCACCCACCACTATAAAAATGGCCTGTATAACGTACTTTCTGTTTTCTAGGTAATTCATTTACAATCTTCTACTTGCTCTCTTGGGTGAGAAGAACAGCAACTGTAGGATAACCACTACGATGCCGGTAAACAGCGTGCTGAGCAGTACTTTGGCAAGGTTATACCACATGGTCTCGAGGTTGATCGTCTCCAGGAAGAAAACGGCCGCATGATGCACGACTAAGAGTGTAAGGGTATAAGCCAGGAACCAGCGCCAGCCCATGATGTGTATGTTCACGGAATCATTGGTATCGTAACCGTCTCGTGGTGTCAGAAGGTTCAAAACGTGTGGTCTTAAAAAGGCCAGCAGAACACTGGCGGCGGCATGTATACCCATCGTGTCGTAAAAGACATCCACCGTAAAGCCCGTGATAAAGCCCAGGAACAGCAGGAGCACCCGGTTGATCTCGATGGGCAGGAACAGCAGGAACGCCACGTAAATAAAACAGAAGCCGGTGCTGTAAAGCACCAGGTTGTCCATGAGCAGGATCTGCAGTGCCACAAAGAGCACAAACTGCAGGATATGTTTTATGCCAAAGCTACTGTTCATCCGAAATTATACCTGCGTTTAGTTCTAACGTATCGCGTTCCTCCTTCAGGGGGTTCTCCACCACGTACACGTAGCTCAGCTGCGCAAAATCAACAGACAGTTCCACTTCAATGGTGTAAAAGCTTTTGTCTGCCTCTTTTTCCACAGAACTGATCCTGCCAACCATCACTCCCTCCGGAAACACAGTGTTGAAACCGCTGGTCACGATGGTGTCGCCCTTCTCCGGTTTCACGTGCAGCGGAATATAGTCCAGCAGGGCAGTGCGGTAATCGCCCCCGGTCCACTTGATGGTGCCGAACGTGTTGCTTTTGCTGATCTTAGCTGAGATCAGCAGTTGGGAGTGCAGTAAAGAAGTAACGGTGGAGTAGTGGGGAGAGACAGTCTTTACGCGCCCTACCACGCCGTTGGAGGAAATAACTCCCATACCTGGCTTCACACCATCAGCAGTACCAATGGCAAGGGTCAGGTAGTTGTTGGTGCGGCGCACCGAGTTATTGATCACCCGACCCGCGATGAGGTTGTAGGGGTTTGAGCCAGCCGTGTCAGACGGAGCAACATAGATAGTAGAGTCCAGTACGTCGGCACTATCCGCCAACTCCTCCAGCCTGTACTGCAACAGTTCCTCACGCAGCGCAGCATTCTCCTGCGCCAGCGTACCGTTCACAGAGGCTAGCCTGAAGTAATCGGTGATGCCGCTCTGGAACTCCAGCACCTGCCCCACATACCTGTTTGCCGAGTTGAAAAAGGCGGCGCCCTGATACGTGTTGTAACGCACGATCAGGTATACGCACAGTACCTCCAGCAACACGAACACAAGGAACGCACGGAACCGGTAAATAAAAGCAAAAAGATTCCGCATCTAGCCCCGTTAGGTTAGCAGGACGTTCTTAAATCCTTCAATATTCTTGATCGCAGCTCCTGTTCCGCGCACCACGGCTCTCAGCGGATCCTCGGCGATGTGGATAGGCAGCTTCGTTTTGGCGGCCAGGCGCTTGTCAAAGCCTCTCAGCAGGGCCCCGCCACCTGTCAGGTGAATGCCGTTGTCGTAGATGTCGGCAGACAGCTCCGGCGGCGCGATCTCCAGCGCCTTCAGTACGGCCTCCTCAATCTTGGAAACCGATTTGTCCAGCGCAATGGCGATCTCCTGGTATGTTACCTTGATCACCTTCGGAATACCGGTCATCAGGTCGCGGCCACGGATCTCGTAATCAGCAGGCGGATTCTCCAACTCTGTCAGGGCAGCACCTACCTCAATTTTGATTTTCTCGGCAGAACGCTCGCCGATCAGCAAATTGTGCTGGCGGCGCGTGTAATCCAGAATGTCTTTCGTGAACACGTCTCCGGCAATACGGATGGACTGGTCGCACACGATACCGGACAGGGCTACCACTGCGATCTCCGTCGTGCCACCCCCGATATCCACGATCATAGAGCCGATAGGCTGCTCCACGTCGATGCCGATACCGATGGCAGCGGCCATTGGCTCCTGGATCATCCACACTTCCTTGGCGCCGGCATGCTGGGCCGAGTCACGTACGGCGCGCTTCTCCACCTCGGTGATACCGGAAGGAATGCAAATGACCATGCGGTGCGACGGCTGGAACAGGCGGCGGCCTGTGTCGATCATTTTGATCATGCCACGGATCATCTCCTCTGCGGCGTGGAAGTCGGCGATCACACCGTCTTTCAGCGGACGGATGGTCTTGATGTTTTCATGGGTCTTTTCGTGCATCTGCATGGCGTTTCGGCCAATGGCAAGCACTTTACCCGTGGTGCGATCTACCGCAATGATAGAAGGCTCATCTACTACAATTTTATCGTTATGAATGATCAGGGTATTGGCTGTACCCAGGTCAATCGCTATATCACTTGTAAAAAAGTTGAATAGTCCCATTTGAATCAATATAGGCGTGCGGCGGCCTGTTATATTTTAAATATACAATATTTCTAGTCGAAAACTTGCGGCAAAATTAGTGAATTTCAGCGGAATTAATAATGCTGCGGCTTTTCTGGAGGAGGAATAAAAATTTTTTCTGCACTGCCCGTCTGCTGCTGCACTACCTATTGCCTAGTATAACGGTAAATACTGTGCAAAATTGAACAGGAGGCACATTTCTTACTGAGAGGTAAGCCAATAAGAAGTGTATAAAAAAATCCCGGCCTCGGCTGAGGTCGGGATTTTTTTATACCGGAGGTATCGTATACCTAGTGTTTGAAGTGGCGTACGCCCGTCATGACCATGGCCATGTTGTGGGCATCGCAGTAGTCAATGGAGTCCTGGTCCTTGATAGAGCCGCCCGGCTGTACCACGGCTTTGATGCCCGCCTGGTCGGCAATCTCCACGCAGTCCGGGAACGGGAAGAAAGCATCAGAGGCCATAACCGTCTTGCTTACGTCGAACCCGAAGCTCTTGGCTTTCTCAATGGCCTGGCGCAGGGCATCTACACGTGAGGTCTGGCCCACACCGCTGGAGAACATCATCTTATCGGTGGCCAGCACAATGGTGTTCGACTTGGTGTGCTTGCAAACCTTTGCCGCAAACACCAGGGCCTTTTTCTCCTCGGCTGTTGGCTCACGCTTGGTAACCGTTTTAAAGTCCGCCTCCGTTTCAGTTGCCAGGTCCTTGTCCTGCTCAATCACGCCGTTCAGCAAAGTCTTAAACTGCTTTTCTGGCAGCGTCACAGGCTTCTGCTTCAGCAGGATGCGGTTTTTCTTGGAACGCAGCAGCTCAAGGGCATCCGCATCATACTCCGGGGCGATCAGTACCTCAAAGAACAGCTTGTTCAGCTCCTCGGCCGTACCCATGTCTATGGTTCTGTTGGCGATGATCACGCCTCCGAAGGCAGACACCGGGTCAGAAGAAAGTGCCGCCAGGTATGCCTCTTTTATGGTTTCGCCGGTAGCGCAGCCACAGGCGTTCGTGTGCTTCAGAATAGCTACGGCAGGCTCCTCAAACTCAGTGCCCAGTGCCACGGCAGCGTCTATGTCTACCAGGTTGTTGTAGGAAAGCTGCTTGCCGTTCAGTTGCTCGAAGAGGTCCTCCAGCTTGCCGTAGAAAGTGCCTTCCTGGTGTGGGTTCTCACCGTAACGCAGCGGCGTAGCCTCGCGCACGCTTTGCTTGAACACCTGTATATCCTGGTCCTGGTTCAGGTAGTTGAATATATGCGTGTCGTAGTGGGAGGAAATGTCAAAAGCCTTGGCCGCGAAGCGCTTGCGGTCCGCCAGTTCCGAAGTGCCGTCTTTTGCCTTCAGGAGTTCTACCACCTCGTCGTACTGGTCGCGCGACGAAACGATCAGCACGTCCTTGAAGTTCTTCGCCGCAGCACGGATCAGAGAGATGCCGCCAATGTCAATCTTTTCGATAATATCTGCCTCCGATGCACCTGAAGCCACTGTTTCTTCAAAAGGGTAGAGGTCCACCACTACCAGGTCAATCTCCGGAATCTCGAACTTTTCGCGCTCAGCAATGTCGCCCTCGTTGTCGCGGCGGTGCAGGATGCCCCCGAAAACCTTTGGGTGCAGCGTTTTTACGCGCCCTCCGAAGATGGAAGGGTAAGCAGTCAGGTCTTCTACGGCTACCACGTCAGCGCCTTGCTCCTCCAGGAAGGCCTGTGTGCCTCCCGTTGAGTAAATAGTGACGTTGTGTTGCTTCAGTAGCTCCACAAGAGGCTCCAGGCGGTCTTTGTAGTATACCGATATCAGCGCAGATTTAATTTTAACAGATTGCATGGACTTGCTTGTATGGGTTGATTATTGTTTTTGGGGTTGATCTTGATCTTGTTTTAGGAGGAGCTCCTCCACTACCATTGGTAGGCATCGGTGCTCCAGCTGCAGCACACGGGCTGCCAGTGCCTCCGGCGTGTCCTCTGGCAACACCGGGCAGCGTTCCTGCAGTAAAAACTCACCTTTATCATACTCCTCATTTATCAGGTGGATGGTTATACCTGATTCTGGCTCCCCGGCAGCCAGTACAGCCGTGTGCACATTGATGCCGTGCATTCCCTTGCCGCCATACTTAGGTAGCAGGGCAGGGTGTATGTTGATGATCTTGTTAGGGTAAGCCTGCAGCAGGCTCTGGGGCACCAGCCATAGAAAGCCCGCCAGCACGATCAGGTCCGGTTTAAACTGCTCTAGTTGCTGCAGTACCTTGTCTGATCTGTAAAACTCTTCCCGGTTAAACAAAAGAGCCGGGACGTGGAAAGTCTCGGCTCTTTTTAGGGCATAGGCGTTCGGGTTGTTGGAGAACAGGGCGGCCACACGAATGTCTGGGTGGTGCTCAAAATGCTCCAGCAGGCGCTGCGCATTGCTCCCTGATCCCGAAGCGAAAATGACTATATTCTTCTTATCTGGTCGTTCCAAAAGTATAGGCTTGCTTTGAAGCTGCAAATATAGCGGGTTTCGCTGTAGAAGCCAGCACGGGCACAGAGAATATGTTGTGGCTTGCAGAGGGGGAGCAGTGCGCTGATCATTCAGCAGAGATAATCCTGCTTATCAATGAAATCAGGCAGCGTTATGGGAGGGTAACAACCAGTGCTACTTTAACTTTAGAGCAGCAATTTGCTTTTTGCTTTCAGCGACCAGGTATAGCGAAACTCCGCCACCTGCTCTCCGTCCTCATCCAGCCCCACGCTGGTGGCCGTTACGGTTACACCCTCGCCGGTAGTTTTGGTTTGCTCCACGGCCTCCATAATGCGTTTGCCGTCTTCGCAGAAGAAGGTGATCTTGCCTACCGCTTTCCTGGTGAAGTCAGCATCCATGTGCACCACCAGCATCGATACGGGAGGGTCTGCCTTGTAGACGTGCATCATGCACAGTACGCCTGTTGACAGCTCGGCGGCCATGCTCAGGCAGGCAAAATAGATGGAGCCAAACGGATTTTTGTTGAGGTACTTGTACGGTATGGTGACGGTGGCCCTTTCTCTGGAAAGGGAGGTGACGCGCAGGTCCGCCATGTAAGCCATGGGGAGCTTGGACAACATAAAAAGCCTGAATTTGGCAGGAGAGGCTACTAAGCGTCTGAAGGCTTCTGCGTGGTCGGTCATGCTATAGTTGTTTCTGACCTTATACTTGGCTTTGCCCGTTTGAGTTGGTAAGCGCTAAAATAGCGGGCACGGCGCCAAGTGTGAGGAATGCCTGTAAGACTTCAGCCAAGCTATCCCTCAATGCTGCAGTTTTTGCATACGCCCTGCGCCGAGTAGTGCAGGCTCTCTACCTGATAGCCCGTCGGTAGTGCCAGGGCCGGTACATGCACGTCGTTCAGGCAAAAGGTCTGGCCACAGGAGGTACAGTTGAAGTGGATATGGTTGTCGTGATGCTGGTGCTGGCTGCAGGCCTCCTGGCAAAGCGCGAACTTAACGGCTCCGCTCACATCGTTGATGCTATGCAGCAGTCCCTTCTCCTCGAAGGAGTACAGGGTTCTGTAGATGGTTACTCTGTCGTAGCGGTTACCTAAGATCTTTTCGAGGTCTGCGTGTGCCAGGGCATAGTTGTTCTCTAGGAATAGCTGCAAAATGTCCAGTCTACATCCTGTTTTTCTCAGCCCATAGCTAGCTAATAGTTCCTGTGCCTTCTCCATTCCGTTTGCTACTAATTAGTGCTAGTGACCTCAAAGATACAACAATTCCGGAAGTATAGTTTGAGCGTCAGGATCAAATGTGCCTCTGCAGGTATGGTTTTGTGGGTGGGAATCATCAGGAGGAGGAGTAGCAGAGATTTTTGCAGGTACAGCGGCTTATCCGATCAGGAGCATGGAGAGGATGCCGGTCAGCATGATAAACTTGTTCAGGTTGCTCAGGAAAGTGAAATCACGCTTTCTGTCTGCCCGAACAAGCTTGATGATAAGCCAAATGCTAGGTATAAGCACGAGCAGGACCATGTACGCATCAAAAAGCGGTGTGGTAGCAGGGTGGAGGATGACCGTTATCAGGAATGCCTGAAAAGCGGCTATTAGGGGGTACAGGACCAGCTTGGTTTTGCGCAGCCCGGCCACAATGGGCAAGGTGCGGCAGTCAAAGGAGGCGTCACCCTTCACGTCCTCCATGTCTTTGATGATTTCGCGGATAAGGGAGATGAGTAAAGCAAAGATGGCATAGCCCAGCGTGATCTTGTTGAGCTTGTCCGCATAGACTGCCACGATCAGCAGCATGGAGGCCGATAACATGGCGATCACCACGTTGCCCACAAGCAGCATCTTCTTGAACCTGGCCGAGTAGCCCCACAGCAGCAGAACTGCCCCCAGGTTGATCAGGCCCACAGCTATGGAGAGCAGGAAGCCCAGCGCCACCCCTATAAAGGACAGGATCAGGTGGGCAAACATTGCCCTTCGCCGCCGGATGGTTTTGCCCACCAACAGGCGCTCCGGCTTGTTGATCGCATCAATCTTGATATCGTAGTAATCGTTGATGATGTAACCGGCAGCGGCTATACATACCGTGGAGAAGGTAAGGATGCCGAAGCCTGGCTCTAAGACCTTTTCCCACTGTATGCCCTCGGCTAACAAACATGCCTGCACCAGTGCCTGGCTGAGCACAACCAGGACAAGGTTCCGGAAACGAATGAGTTCAAGGATGGCTTTCACAAGCAGGTTTTTTGGTCGCCGCGTAAAGTTAAGACGGAGTGAAGGCATAAAAAAGCCCCTGCTGTGGCAGAGGCTTTCCTGTAACGGTAAAGTATGCTATAATTAGATTCTTTTCACGTTAACAGCGTTGATTCCTTTTTTACCTTCCTGCGTGTCAAACTCTACGCGGTCGTGCTGCTGGATCTGAACCCCGTTAAGGCCAGTTACGTGCACAAAGAAATCCTCATTTGTCTCGTCCTCAGTGATGAACCCGAAACCTTTTGACTCGATAAAAAACTTTACTTTTCCTGTTTTCATAAAGATTAAACAATTATTGGTAATGAAATTCTCCGTAATCTAGAAAGTTTAATTTATATATGCAATAGGTTATTTAAATAAATTTGATATTTTTTTGCATTAAAGTGCAAACGCTGATTCTCACCATGTATCCTGCGCTTTCATGACCCGCTCAATCAGCTCGCGTACAGCTCCCTTACCCCCGTTTTTACTTGAGATATAGGAGCATATGGCCTGTATGTCCTCTGCCGCATCAGCAGGGCAGGCTCTGAGCCCACAGCGTTGCATTACCTCATAATCGGGCATGTCGTCCCCCATGTAGGCCACTGTGGCTGGGTGTACTCCCTGCATATAAATGTAGTCCTCAAAGACCTCTGTTTTGTCTTCGATGCCCAGGAAGATATCCTCGATCTCCAGTTGCTCCAGTCGCTTACGTACTCCCGGTTCGTTTTTGCCGGAAATGATTGCTACACGGTATCCCTGGCGTATGGCGTGTTTGATAGCGAACCCGTCCTTGATGTTGAAAGCCCGTACCTGCTCTCCGTTCTCGAAACTGTACAGGAGGCCATCAGTGAGTACGCCGTCTACATCAAAGATAAAGGTGTTGATGCGGGTTAGGTCGGTCTGCGTAATTGACATAGTATAAGAATGAAAAAAGGTTCTTTACCAGAAAGAACCTTTAAAAATATATATTTTATCTAATATATGGTGCTCTAAGCCGGATTATACTTAATCCTGGTTATCGCGCCACTCATATACCCAGGCTGCCTGGATCTGCTCCAGGTGACCTTCGTTGGCCTCTTCGCGCTTGCCCTCGAAGTTAGGGAGTGACAGCACCCAGTCCAGCAGTTCTGTGAAGCGGATGCGGTATATCTTAGACTCTGTGAAGTCGTCGCCGAACTTTTCATAAAGCGCCATGGCAATGTCCTCGTAGTCGTTCCAGTGCATGGGTGGCTCGTAGTTCTTATTCATATTCTTGAATTTTTCGGGTTGTTTGATAAAGATCCGTCAGGCACCGGAGCAGCACCTGACGGAATTGGTTTTCTGATTAGTGTCCCAGGAAGTCTTGTTCCGGAATGGTTACCACAATGTCTTCATTGCCCTGCACCACGCACTGACAGCCAAGTCTTGAGTTGATACGCGGATCAATGGCACGGTCGATGTAATCTTCTTCTTTGTCAGATATCTCAGGAAGGTCGTCCATGCCCGCTTCTACATAAACATGACAGGTACTACAGCCACACACACCCCCACAGTTATGTTGGAGCTTTATGTCGTTATTCAGCGCTACATCCAATACCGACTCGCCCTCCACTGCAGGATGCGTCTCATCGGGTGAGCCGTCAGCAAACTTAAAGGTTATATTTACAACTTTCATTTCTTAATCTGTTTTGCTTGCAATTTACGAAGCCTGCCAGCCGAATCAAAGTATACGGGAATTAGTACCCCTGCAGATAAACAGGTGCAGGTATAAATAGTTAGGGCAGGAGCCTTACTCTTTGCCTGCCCGTATGCTTTGGGTAAGGGCTTTGTACAGTTCCAGGTAGCGGGGGTGGGCCTCGAGCATGTGCTGGTGCGCTGCGATCACATTCTCGTCACGGCGCGCAGCCGGACCGGTCTGTACCTGAAAAGGGTCATGCTGTGCCGCCTTGGAGACTGTCTCCTGTATGAGTGGCTGTAACAAGTCTTTCGGTAACTGCGCCTCCTGCAACAGCTGCTGACTGATGCCGAAGAGGTGGTTGGTGAAATTGCACGCAAACACGGCTGCCAGGTGCAGCTTCTTCCTGGTGGCAGAGTCCACGCGTTGTACCTGCCGGCTGATGCCTTGGGCAAGTAGCTCCAGTTCCTTTAAGGTTGCCTCATCCTGTGCCTCCACAAGCAGTGGTACCTGTTCAAAATCTACCGGCTTTGATTTAGAGAATGTCTGTAAGGGGTAAAAAACGCCGACTTGTGCTCCTGCAATCGTCTGTAGGACGTCCAGAGGCTGAGAGCCTGAGGTATGAACTACTAATGTGCCGGGCGCTACCTTTACCTCAGCAGCCACAGTGGCCAGAGCGGCATCAGGTACCGCCAAGAAAACTGCGTCAACGGAGGTGCCTCGGAAATCCGGTGCAGAAACGGGAATAGCGTGTGGCAACCTCTGTGCAAGCTCCTGGCTGTGTGCAGCGGTCCGGCTGTAAATGGCGCTGACTCTGTGTCCTGCCGCCTGCAGTGCCTGCGCCAGGTGCCAAGCCACGTTTCCGGCTCCGATGAGGGCGATATTTTTATAGTGAGACATGTCGTTCTTATTAAATGCTTATTTCAAGCTATTCTCATAAGCATGTACAACGGATTGTTTGCAGTGCTGCATAAAAGTATAAAAAAAGCCTTTGCTGCGGTAGCAAAGGCTTTTCTGTTATAGCGGCACACAACTACGCCGCCTGTGCTTTTCTGTCTTTCTTAGGAGTTGGGGCTACTCTGCTGTTCCCCTCATCCTTGCGGCGAACAATAGCCATCACAAAGCCGATGGACATGATGATTGTTCCAATCCAAAGGATGTTGATGAACGGCTTCTCCATGGCTTTCAAAATGATGTAATCCTTCTGCGTTACGTTCACACCAATCTTAAAGCGGTTGTTCTCAGTATCGATGTTCAGGAACGTGATGCGGATACCAAGGTCAGCAACCTCTTCCGGTACACGTCCCATCATCTGGTCTTTGATCATAAGCACCGGATGGGCGTGGTAATTCTTGCGCTCCCCGTAGATCTTCATATCAGCTTGTACGGCCACATCGCCCTGCGCTAGTTCTACGCCAGGTACCTTGTCTATTCGTTCAATGCCATTGAAAACAGCTACATAATCGTTCAGGATGATGGTGTCGCCGGTAGCTACCTCATACTCCTGCAGGTCGCCCCAGTCCTTTTCCTCATTCGGGTCCGGTACAGAGGACACGTGTGTGTACAGGTCCTTGTCCAGGAAGTGCTGGATGTCTGGAGAGGCAAGCAGCCCCATGTTCGGGTTTACCTGCGCACGAGGGTAAAGGGTGAAGGACCCTTCGCCTTCTCTTTCTTTGTAGTCAACCTTGTAGTAGGTGTTCTCCGGAGAGACCAGCTCCAGTGTGTCTCCTGTCTCAAAGTACACTTTGTCTTCCACCTTGATCGGGCCCCGGGCAATGGCAGTGTACTCATCAGCAGTAGGGAACAGTAATTCTTTGTTTACATAGCCAGGTACATCTTTCACCTCCTGAAACTGCCCGTGGTAGCTTACCTTATACTTGTCCATGTCCACGGCCGTATTTCGCCACAGCAGTACGTTATCACGGTTGATCTCATCCGGGAACTCGCGTGAGTAAAGCATTCCGGAGGTATTTTGAGAGATGATGTTGGAGTAACCTGAAGAGAACAGGATACCGATCAGCATCAAAGCGATACCTATGTGCGATACAGCGCCGCCAGAAAGGGTCACCTTCTTGTGCAGCAGGCTCAGGATAATGCTCAAGTTGGCAAACACGGCAAACAGTGCGGCAACCAGCAGGATGATGTACACCGGGTTGTCAATTGTCTCGGCAAATACCCCCAGCTTAGACAGCACGATGATCAGACTGGCAAATAGCAGGGTAAGCATACCTGGCAGCATGACGGCATCCAGGAAACTGCCCTTTTCGCCTTTCTTCCACCACAGCAGCTGCCCTATGCCCGAGAGGATGGCAATGCCCACTCCGGCCCAAAGCTGGAACTTTGTATAGTGCGCGATCTGGTCAGCAGGCAAGGCTGCATTAGACTCTATGCCGATAAAGCCAAGGAAAGAGTTGTAAACCGGAATGGAGGTGGTTACCAGCACCTGGAAACCTGCCAGGCAGAGTACGGCAGCACCGATAAACACCCAGAACTCCCCGTTATAGGTAGATAGCTCTTTTTCTGTTGTTGGGATCTTCTTCCAGTTGTACACCAGCAGTGCCACAGCCAGCACGGCAAAAGCAGCCATGTACGTGAACAGCTGGCCCGATAAGCCTAAGTCTGTGAAAGAATGTACAGAGGCATTACCCAAAATACCGCTTCGTGTCAGGAAGGTAGCGTACAGGATCAGCAGGAAGGAAGTGATCACCAGGATAAAGGACGCCTTCAGGCCAGATTTGCCCCGGCGGTAGGCAATCATGGTGTGGATTGCCCCCACCAGCACTAACCACGGGATGTACACGGCGTTCTCCACCGGGTCCCAGTTCCAGTAACCACCAAAGTTAAGTGTTTCATAAGCCCAGTAGGCACCCATCATGATACCGATACCCAGGGTTACTGCTGCAAAATGAGACCAAGGAAGCGCAGGCCTTACCCACTCGGTAAACTTACCTGTCCAAAGTCCGGCGATCGCAAAGGCAAACGGAACAAGCGTAGCCGCATAGCCCAGGAACAGTGTTGGCGGGTGAATCACCATCCAGTAGTTCTGCAACAGTGGGTTCAGGCCTGTACCGTCTTTGGGTACGAAATTAGGGTCCATGGCAAACACAGGTGCGTCTGTCATGAAGTCGCGCATCAGGATGAAAGGAGAGGAGCCGATCTTCAGGTCTCCGATCACCACACCCAGAATCATGGAGGCAATAAAGATCTGCACAAAAGAGAAGATGGCCATAACCGGGGCTTCCCACACTTTGTTCTTCTTGCCGGCATTCATCAGCACAACACCCAGCGCGACATGCCAAAACAGCCAGAGCAGGAATGAGCCTTCCTGGCCTTCCCAGAAACAGGAAATCATGTAATGCACGGGCAGGTGGTTGGAAGAGTGACTCCAGGCGTAGTAGTACTCGTACCGGTGCTCGTAAATGATGTTGAACAGCGCGAAAATTACTACCAGTACAGCTGCTCCATGCACGTAAAATGCACCGCGTGCCAGGCTACGCCAGCTGTCATCGCCTGAGGCCACCACCTTCTTGCGCGCGGCCATAAAATATGCGTAAGAGGATACGATGGCTGCCACAAAAGCCACAATCACGCTTGCATGGCCAATATCCCCGATTAGCGTATTTATCATTTCTAAGAGTTAAAAGTTTAAAGTTGAGGGTTATGAGTTGAAGAAGAGAAAGAGGCATCGCTCTTAACTCTCAGCTCATAACTAGATTACAGACTTGCCGTGTTCTGCTGGATTTCCTTCTCCGTGTACTTAGATGGGCACTTCAGCAGGATCTTGTCTGCCACAAACACATCCTGCTGCATGTTGCCGGTGATCACAACCTGCTCCGAGCGCTCAAAGTCCTGTGGCTTAGGGTTGTAATATACTACACGCTGCTCAAAACGGTTTGTGTCCACCAGTGTGAAGGTAAAGTAGTTCGGGTCCACAAGCGGGTCGTACTGCATGCCGACAATGTGCCCCTGTGCATCCTTCTTCAGGCGCCCTACCACGTGCACCTTGGTGTTGTTGCCGTCTTCGGCACGCTCAATGGCCTCACCGAAAGAAACATACGTACTGGCATCGCCTACTGATGACATGATGATCATGATGGCTACTGCGATGACTACAATCCCGATGATGTGTGACTTTTTCATCTATAGTATAAAATGAGTTCTCTATGTGTGATAGCCTAACACGCTTTCAGGTATATTAAATCCAACGTGTCAGGGTATTTTTTACTTGCCTTTTTGGCGTTCTAGCGGTTTACCAGGTTGTCCTGCAGTTGCTTCTCCAGCTTGCCTACTTTACGGTCCAGTGAGATGAGGTAGAACAGCACCCCCACCAACACCGTGAGCAGTACCACCACCACCACGTAGATCTTTCCGTCCTGGCGCAGAACATCGGCCATTTCTACCTCAGGTTCTGCCACCACCGTCACAGAGCTTTCGGCCTGGGCCGGCTGGGCCTGTACTTGTTGGATGCCTGCCGCGGCGCAAAGCATAAAGCACCACACTGCCAGTATTCTAAACAGTTTCATATAAGCGTTGTCTCAGTAATTCCAGTCTCGTTTTCACGTTTATCATCCAGATGCCCAGCAGCGTCCAGCCCATTACGGCAGGGTAGAACACCATGCGCAGGCGGCTGTCCAGGTCATAGGCGTTAAAGCCAGGGTTGCCTCCGTTGCCGGGGTGCAGCGAGTCTGTTAGCCTCGGAAGTATAAAAAGTAGCGGGATAAGCGCTGCAAAAGCAAAAATGTTGTACACAGCGCTGATGCGTGCCCGCTGTTGCTGCTCGTTAAAGGAACTGCGCAGCACCATGTAAGCAAAATATATCAGGAGACCGATG
>JAJLKL010000202.1:0-3438 GCA_033838975.1 Hymenobacteraceae bacterium
CCAAAACAGAATAAAACTATGGCCGAGCTACATTCAGAAGCAGATAATATAGAGAACACCGCACAAGCTATTTTAAAGGCTTTCGAGAAATTTGAGGTACGAGAAGGTAACGTGCTGCACTACCAGCAGCTATACCCATACCTGCAGGAGGTGTATCCGCATTACAAGGACGTGCAGAAGGAAGCAGAGCACCACCTGACCAAGGAAGGATACGTGAATCCTGCTCCGGACGGACTGATGCTGACGCAGGTAGGGCACACGCAGGTATGGGGAGATAAGAGCTAATAATTGCTCTCTATACAACTTATCTAGAAGGAGTAAAAACTTACCCAAGAGCCGGAGCCACAGTATTGATGACGATACTGTGGCCCCGGCTTTATTTTTAAGCTGTTTTAGCCCTCCAAAGCTCATCTCGTATACTATAGGGTATAGCAAACGAATAAGAAGATGATCAACTATAAGATATATGGCATTGGCATGGGGCTGGTAGCCTTAGGTGCCTGTACTTCCTTGTCGGAGGGGCAGGAGAACCTGCCACCGCCAGCCAGGGTAAACCAGCGGGTGACCCTGAGTGGCAACACCGCCGAAACACTGCGGCAGCGTATGGATAACCAAGCCAGCGAGATCAACCGCAAACGCAACATCGAGCAGTTTGACAGTAACAGCCCGGCCATGACGCCAAATACTTACCGGCCGCGCCTGTTGCCGTTCTCGCCCATAGACTCTACCCGGCATAACATCTATTGGCCCATCTACCCGATTGTGCGCCCTTTGCCTACCCGCCAGTAAACAGAGCGGCCCCATCCATCAATCTGGCTGGGGCCGTTTTTTGTTGGGTGGTTGGGTCTCTATTTCTTCTTTTTCTTGTCTACGTTTTCAGGTTTCTCCTCATCGCTAAGATGCAGCTCATCCGGCTCCAGGTCCACGTACACTTCGTTCTCGGGAGGTGTATTCTCAGACTCGCGGTCTACCTTCCTCGGCGACGGGTTTTTCTCCACTTTGTTCTCATGGTCCTTCTTGCCCAGGTTCTCCCCATCGTCTCTTCTCGACTTCAGGCTATCGTTTTGCTTCATATCCAAGTATACTTTAGGTGATGCTTTGTCTTACGGAAAAGCAGGCGCAAAGTCATAGCCCTTCCCCGATTTTGTGAGTTCGGCTTAAGGTGGCGCTTCTTTCCGTTGGGTATTTGTATATTTGCTTTTTAAAGAACTGACATGACAGAGAACCCAAAAAGATATACTGTAACGGCTGCCTTGCCGTATGCCAATGGCCCGGTGCACATTGGCCACCTGGCGGGTGTTTACCTGCCTGCCGATATTTATGTGCGTTACCTGCGCCTGCAGAACCGTGATGTGAAGTTTATCTGTGGCTCCGATGAGCACGGTGTGCCCATCACGATCCGGGCCAAGAAAGAGGGTATCACGCCGCAGCAGGCTGTGGATAAGTACCACGAGCTGATCAAAAAGTCTTTTGCGGACTTTAACATCTCTTTCGACGTCTACGACCGCACCTCCTCTGAAATCCATGCTGAGACTGCCGGAGGTTTTTTTAAGAAGCTGTATGAGGACGGTAAGTTTATAGAGCAGACCACGCAGCAGTACTATGACGAGACGGCGCAGCAGTTCCTGGCCGACCGCTACATTGTCGGCACCTGCCCGAAATGCGGCAACGAAGGCGCCTACGGCGACCAGTGCGAAGCCTGCGGGACCTCCCTGAACGCCACCGACCTGATCAACCCGAAAAGTACCTTAAGTGGTGCTGTGCCAGTGATGCGCGAAACCAAGCACTGGTACCTGCCTCTGAACGAGTATGAGCCATGGCTGCGCGAGTGGATTGTGGAAGGCCACAAAGGTGATTGGAAGCCAAACGTGTATGGCCAGTGTAAAAGCTGGATAGACCAGGGCCTGCAGCCGCGCGCTGTAACCCGCGACCTGGACTGGGGCGTACCGGTGCCGGTAGAGGGAGCAGAGGGCAAGGTGCTGTACGTATGGTTCGATGCGCCGATTGGTTATATCTCAGCCACCAAAGCCCTGACCGACGATTGGGAGAAGTACTGGAAAGATGAAGAGACGAAGTTGGTGCACTTCATCGGCAAGGACAACATCGTGTTCCACTGCATCATCTTCCCAAGCATGCTCAAGGCGCACGGTGACTACATTCTGCCAGACAACGTACCGGCCAATGAGTTCCTGAACCTGGAGGGGGATAAAATCTCCACCTCGCGCAACTGGGCCGTGTGGCTGCACGAGTACCTGGAGGATTTCACAGGCAAGGCCGATGTGCTACGCTACGTGCTAGCCGCTAACGCCCCTGAAACGAAAGACAATGACTTTACCTGGAAAGATTACCAGGCCCGTAACAACAACGAGCTGCTGGCTATACTTGGTAACTTCATTAACCGCGCCGTGGTGCTTACGCAGAAGTATTACGAGGGTGCCGTGCCTGCCCGTGGCGAGCTAACAGAGTATGATAACGTGGTGCTGGAGGACCTAAAGGGAATGCCGATGGTGATCTCCACTTACATCGAGCGCTATCGTTTCCGAGATGCACTAGGAGAACTGATGAACCTGGCGCGCCTAGGCAACAAATACCTGGCCGACACCGAGCCTTGGAAGCTTACAAAAACCGATGCCGAGCGGGTGAAGACTATCATGAACATTGCACTGCAGATCTCCGGTAGCTTAGCCATTTTGATGGAGCCGTTCCTGCCAGCGTCTGCCGCTAAGCTGCGTGCTATGCTGAACATGAGCCCTGGTATGTGGGCGGATGCCGGTGCCGCTGACCTGTTGCCAGAGGGGCATGTGATCGGTAAACCGGAGCTATTGTTTGAGAAAGTGGAAGACGCCGCCGTAGAAGCTCAGGTACAGAAGCTGCTGGATACCAAAAAAGCCAACGAAGCCGCAAATGCCGTGGTAGAGCCTGCCAAGGAGAACATCACCTTCGATGATTTCACGAAGATGGATATCCGGATCGGTACCATCATAGAGGCAGAGAAAGTGGCCAAAACCAAAAAGCTGCTGAAGCTTAAGATCGACACCGGCATAGACCAGCGCACCGTGGTAAGCGGCATTGCAGAATACTACAAGCCGGAGGACATCATTGGGCAGCAGGTAAGCATACTCGTGAACCTGGCTCCGCGCGATATCAAAGGCATCACCAGCCAGGGCATGATCCTAATGGCTGAGAATGCCGACGGTTCTCTGGCCTTCGTGCAGCCAAGCAAGGAGATCAAGAACGGCGGCACAGTAAGCTAAAGGTACAACCGCTCCAAGAAGTATAAAAGCTCACCTGTCGCTAAGACAGGTGAGCTTTTCTTTTTTATAGTGTTACATTTAATCCATCTAATCATAAAATCTATCTGCTAGAAGCAAACAGCTTCCCCAGTTTTTCCGTGAGGAGCCTTGTGAGATCCGGTGCCGAGCGTGAGCGAGGCAGCCG
>JAJLKL010000203.1:0-4482 GCA_033838975.1 Hymenobacteraceae bacterium
AAGTACAAAGGCGACTTCAACAAAATGGCCGACTACATCTACAGCAACTCATTTGTTGTGAATAAGCAGAAGGTAGATCAGTTCCTGAACAACCCGACGCAGAAGCAGCTGGCCAACGACCCTGCTTTCCAGTTGGTGAACTCTATCATGGAGAACTACCAGCAGAACATTGCCCCTAAACTGGCTGAAAGCAACGCCAAACTGGCTCGTGCTAACCGTTTGTACGTAGCGGGTCTGCGCCAGATGAACCCGGATAAGGTATACTACCCTGACGCGAACTCCACCATCCGTCTGAGCTACGGTTCTGTGAAGAACTACAAGCCATACGACGGCGTGACGTATGAGACTTTCACGACCATGGAAGGTATCATGCAGAAAGAAGACCCAAGCAACGAAGAGTTCATCGTACCTGCGAAACTGAAGCAACTGTACGAGGCAAAAGACTACGGCCGCTATGCCAACAAGGACGGCGAACTGATCGTGAACTTCATCACTGACAACGACATTACAGGCGGTAACTCAGGTTCTCCGGTAATCAATGGAAAGGGTGAACTGATCGGTCTGGCCTTCGACGGTAACTGGGAAGCGATGACGGGTGACCTGGTATACGACCCGGATTACAAGCGTTGCATCAACGTGAGCGCTAACTATGTCCTCTTCATGGTAGACAAATACGCGGGGGCATCTAACCTGATCAACGAAATGACCATCGTGAACACTGACAGCCCGGGACCTGCCGACGCTAGTGTAGCCGCAGGCGCTTCTGACAACGGTTCTGTTGAACTGCTGAACGCCGCTATTGAAGAAGCGAAAGATGAGTTAGCTGCTGGTAAGAAATCAGTGAAAATCAAAAAGAAAGACGGTAAGAGAAGAGCTACTGTAGAAGTAAAAAACTAAACAGAGCGATTCTTTCCTGAATATAGCAAAGGCGCTGGGGAATATCCTCAGCGCCTTTTTCTTTTGTCTGAATCAGGGTTTGAAGAGTTGAACAGGATTGAAGTAGCCGCCGCTTTTGCAAAGGACGCCCATTAAGAAGGCAGGTCGTGATGAACACAGACCATAAAGGTATATCCTGAAAATCTTTTCGCATACAACCTCCCTCCTACGCCCTCGTACATAGCACTTTAGCTATAAACTAACACCGCATGGGATAGCGCAACCTTTACGAAACAAACTTATCTTCCTGATTTTATACCTTCTGCCTTGCTTCGCACAGGCACAGGCCGATGTGCCTGCCGGTGCGCGTGCCGCCGCTCTGGGCAATGCCTCCGTCACGCTGCCTGACCTTTGGGGGCTCAACAACAATGTGGCAGGTATAGGCAGTCTGGAACAGGCGCAGGTTGGGGCTTATGTCGAGAATCGGTTCGGGGTTCGGGCTTTTTCGACAGTGGCGCTACAGGCGGTATACCCTACCGCAAAGTATGGCAACTACGGGCTGAGCATGAGTCGCTTTGGCGATGAGCTGTTCAGTCAGCAACACATTGGTTTAGGTATAGGCCATAAGCTTGGGCAATTCAGTTTAGGCGGCAAAGTGGATCTGTGGCAGGTTGCCGCAGAAGGCTATGGCAGCCGCAAGGCTGTGGCGCTATCGGTGGGTGGGCAGGCGGAGATAGTTCCGGGATTGCATTTTGGAGCCTACGCCTACAACGTCAACCAGGCAAAACTGGTCGAATTTGATGACGAGCGGCTACCTACTATCATGAAAGCGGGACTCGGCTACCGGCCCTATCAGAAACTTCTCCTGCTCGCCGAAACCGAAAAGCACATTGATTTCCCCGCTAACTTTAAGGCAGGTATAGAGTACCAGCTTTTGCAGGAAAAAGTGTCATTGCGCTCGGGCTTCAGCACGCTCACCAACCGTGCGACTTTCGGGCTTGGCTTCCGGGCCAGGCAACTCTTCGCTGACTATGCTTTTGGCTCCACCACACTTCTAGGCAACAGCCATCACCTCTCGGTATCTTATCAGCTTCACCGTAATCCGAAACTTTAGACCTGCATATCGCGCGACAGCCGCTTTATGAAGGGCTCTATGGTCAGGCCCTGTATCGTGAGTGACATCAATACCACAGCATAGGTTATAGCAACAATAAGCTCACGGTGCATTTCAGCAGTAAGCGCCAGGGCCAGCGCAATGGAGATACCGCCCCGCAATCCGCCCCATGTCATGATGGGAAGCGTGTAAGGGGAGAAAGCCCTGTGGAAACGGAGCGTGTACGACGGGATGGCCAAGGCGGTGTACCGTACCACCAGCACTACAACCGTCGTGATGACGCCGATCAGGATGTATTCCGTTTTGAACGGAATCAACATCAGCTCCAGCCCTATCAGCACGAAAAGCACCGCGTTCAGCACCTCATCCACCATTTCCCAGAACTTGGTCAGGTAATCGGCTGTGATCTTGCTCATGGCATGCTGTGTGCCCTGGTTCCCGATCAGTATACCTGCTGCCACCATGGCCAGCGGACCTGAAAAGTGAAATTGCTGTGCCAGGCTGTAGCCACCCATTACCACTGCCAGGGAGATCAGCACTTCGGTCTGGTAGTGGTCTATGCGCTTCATGAAATGGAAGGCGATGTACCCGATCAGCAGGCCCAGGCCAATGCCGCCACCCACTTCCTTTACAAAGAGCTCAACCACAAAGGAGCTTTCAATGTTCGTGATTCCCTGCTGCGCTATCTGAAAAATTGTGAGAAACACTACCACGCCTACGCCATCGTTGAAGAGTGACTCACCGGTTATACTCACCTCCAGCGATTTGGGAATGTTGGCTTTCTTGAGTATACCCAGCACGGCAATTGGGTCTGTGGGTGAGATAAGCGCCCCGAACAGCAGGCAGTAAATGTAGTCGACGGACAGGCCAAACAGCTGCAGCAGGTAATAAAAGGCGGTGCCTGTCATGAAAGTGGAGATCAGCACCCCGATGGTTGCAAAAACGAGTATGGGCCACTTGGCCGCGGCCAGTTTTTCCAGGTCGGTGTGCAGCGCTCCGGCAAACAGCAGAAAGCTCAGCATAAACTCCAGCAGTATCTCCGAAAAGTCTATCTCGCGCAGTTGCCCTTCCACCAGTGTCTCAAAGCCCGGCGAAACTTCACCTAAGACCTGCACCAGCACAGAAAGAAGCAGACCTGCCAGCAACAACCCAATAGCGCCGGGGAGCTTGATAAACTTCTGATTGATGTAAGCGAAAACGGCCGATATAGCCAAGATGGCAGAGAAAATATGAAAGAGCTCCATGTAATTATTTTAAGGTGCAGCACAACATTAATGGCAAGGCCAGAGTAGCCCTAAAAAGTATTAAATAAATTTCTTTGGGGTAAGCTAATGCCTATGGTACGATGTATACTGCTTTGCTGGTTTATAATATTTCTCACAAAGCCGCTGCAGGCCCAGGACTACCCGCGCCAAACCTTCGATTTCGACCTGTTTGTGCAAGAGCTTTTTGCGCAGCAGGGAGACGATAACGTGCCGTACGAGGATTTCTACGAGACGCTTTTCCAGTACTTCCAGCGCCCAATTGACCTGAACCGCGCCACACCCGAAGAGCTGGCCTCGCTCTATATCCTGTCCCGACCGCAGATCGCCTCCTTTTTTCGGCACATCCGGGAAAATGGCCCTTTGTTGAGCATTTACGAGCTGCAGGCTATACCTGATTTCGACCTCATCACAATTTATAAACTGGTCTATTTCGTGCGGGTAGACGATGCAGGCCTAAACGCCGACCAGCGCCCGCTCTTGCAGCGCATTGTCGGCGAAGACAACAACGCCCTGCTTATACGCTACGAGCGCACCCTGCAGGAACGCCGTGGCTATACCTCCATCGACACTTCCAGCCGCTCCACAGCACGCTACCTCGGCTCACCTGACAAAGTGCTGATGCGCTACCGCGTGAGCCATACCCGCGACTACAGCCTGGGCTTCACCGCAGAAAAAGACGCAGGCGAGCAACTTACCTGGGATCCTGATACGCGCCGCTACGGTCTCGACTTTTACTCAGCGCATCTGCAGTTCTACAACAAAGGGAAGTTCAAGTCGATTGCCCTCGGCGATTACCAGCTGCAGTTCGGTCAGGGTCTACTGCTCTCGTCGGGCTATACCGTGGGCAAGGGCAGCGAGACCATCACGACAGTCAGTCGGCCGAACGTAGGTCTACGCCCTTACAGCTCGGTGCTTGAGCATGCCTTTTACCGGGGTGCGGCTGCCACCTATTCCTTCGGGAGGGTGGATGTGACGGGCTTTGTGTCTGGTAAGCGGGTTGATGCCAATCTGCAGGCACAGCTCGATACGCTGGATAACTTCGGGGATTTTTTTACAGGTATACAGACTTCGGGCTTTCACCGCACCCCCTCCGAACTGGCGAACAAATGGCGAGTGCGGGAACAGATTATTGGTGGAAATGCAACATACCAAAGCCGAAACCGCACCTTGCTGGCAGGTATAACGGCCATGGCTACCACTTACAGTTCTCCCATTCAGAAGTCAGGC
>JAJLKL010000204.1:0-4184 GCA_033838975.1 Hymenobacteraceae bacterium
TCGTGCAGGCCGGTGGTGACGAGCATGTTGGGGTAGGCTTTGGCCTCTACGTTATCATAGGGCGAGTAGGAGAGCATGTAGTCGTAATACTGCTTTTCGGCCGGATTACCCCACTCATCAAACTCACCGGTTGTTAACGGAATGCTGGTGTCGAGCATGGTGGTGACCACATCCACGAAAGGCACGGCCGCCAGTACGCCCTTAAACAGGTCGGGGCGCATGTTTACCACCGCGCCCATCAGCAGGCCACCCGCACTGCCCCCTTGTGCGAACAATTTGTCCGGGTTCGTGTACTTTTGCGCTACTAGGTACTCAGCGGCATCGATAAAGTCCGTGAAGGTGTTCTTTTTCTTCAGCATCTTGCCCTCCTCGTACCACTGCCTGCCCATTTCCTGGCCACCCCGGATGTGCGCAATGGCATACACAAAGCCCCTGTCGAGCAGGCTCAGGCGTACAGAACTGAAACCAGGGTTCATGCTGATGCCGTAGGAGCCGTAGGCGTACAGCAGGGTTGGGTTGCTGCCGTTCTGCTGCAGCCCTTTGCGGTATACCAGCGAGATCGGGATTCTAGTGCCGTCATCGGCAGTGGCATACAGGCGTTTGGCTTCGTAGTTCGCAGGGTTAAAGTCCCCGACTACTTCCTGCCGCTTCTTTAGCTCCCGCTCTTTGGTTTGCATGTTATAGTCGTAAGTAGAGTTGGACGTGGTGAGCGAACTGTACTCAAAGCGCAGCATATCGCTGTCGAAGTCGGGGTTGGTGCTGATGTAGGCGGTGTAGGCCTCCTCGTCGAAATCTATGTAGTAATCGGCTTTGGGGTCGTTCCACTTCCTGACACGGATCTGCGTCAGACCATTCCTGCGCTCCTGCAGCGTCAGGTAATCTTTAAATATCTCGATGCCCTCCAGCAGCACATCCTCGCGGTGTGGGATTACCTCTTTCCAGTTATCTTTGCCAGTTCGGCTTACCGGCGTTTGCATCAGCTTAAAGTTGGTGGCGCCATCCTTGTTGGTGACAATGTAGAACTTGTCCCCGAAGTGATCTACGCTGTACTCCAGGCCACGCTCCCGCGGCTGAATCACTTTAAAGGTGCCGTTTGGGGTGTTAGCATCTACGTAGCGGTACTCGTTAGACAGGGTGCTGCCGCTGCCGATGATGATGTACTTGTCTGATTTGGTTTTAAACACGAAGGTGCTGAAGGTCTCATCGGCCTCATGGTATACCTCCTGGTCCTGCAAGGTCGGGGTGCCCAGGGTGTGCTTGAAGATCTTGTAAGAGCGTAGGGCCGGGTCCTTCATGGTGTAGAACACGGTCTTATTGTCGTTGCCCCATACGGCAGCCCCCGTGGTGTTCGGGATCCGGTCTGGCAGCATCTGCCCGGTACTAAGGTCCTTGAAGCGGATGGTGTACTTGCGGCGGCTGACCGTGTCCTCCCCGAAGGCCAGCAGCTGGTTGTTCGGGCTCACGTTCATGCCTGCCGCCGAGTAGTAGCTTAGCCCTTCGGCGCGTTCGTTGGCGTTGACCATGATCTCCTCCGGAGCCTCCAGCGTGCCCTTTTTGCGGGCATAGATCGGGTACTCCTTGCCCTCCTCAAAACGGGTGTAGTACCAGTAGCCGTCATCCTTGAACGGCACCGACTCATCTGTCTGCTTAATGCGGCCTACGATCTCATGATACAGCTTCTCCTGCAGGTCTTTAGTGTGGGCCAGGGTCTGCTGGGTGTATTCGTTCTCGGCGTTGAGGTAGGCGATCACATCCGGGTCCTCACGCTGGTTCAGCCAGTAATAATTGTCGATGCGCGTGTCGCCGTGTGCGGTCAGTTCCTTGGGTATTTTCCTGGCTTCCGGCGGTTGCGGCTTGCTGGCTGTTTCCGTTACGGCGGGTGTGGCGGTAGCCGGACGCGCTGCGGTAGCGGCGGGCGTGGTGCTGTCAGAGGTCCTGCAGCCTGCCATGAGCAGGAGACAGGCGGCTAACACTGCTGCTGATCTTGTTTTCAGGTTTTCCATAGTTCTTACATTGTTATGTCCGTCTGATGGCTACGCTTGGGTAAGTGCGTAGTGATCAGGTAAATAAAGGTAAATATTTATCAGGAAAAACAAAATGCACCAAAAGTTATGCATGCAGCATACTTTTGGCTATCTTGAAGCATTACCAAAACCAACTAAGAAGAACTATGGCTACGCAAGAAGAATTTGAAAGTGCAGTAGAAAGATCAAAAACTTTGTCTGAGCGTCCTTCCAACGATGTGCTGCTTCAGCTTTATGCCCTGTACAAGCAGGCCACAGAAGGCGATGTGAACACAGAACGCCCCGGTGGCTTCGATTTTAAGAACATAGCCAAGTGGGACGCCTGGAAAAAGCAGGAGGGCAAGTCTGCCGAAGAGGCACGTGAAGAGTACGTGCAGCTGGTAAACAGGCTGGCCGGAAACTAAGGGACCATACCTTAACTGGACCGGTTTTTAACTTTAAACAGGCTCTTACTACAAGCCGAAAGTGTAGTGGCTACAAAGCTTTGCCGCTACACTTTTTTTATGCCTGCAACGGCTTCCCTATAGGCCTCCTGCCATCCTTCGGGATATGCGCGCTATCAGCCTCTGCGCCTGTCATGTGCCTCCCATATTTGTGTAAACGCACTTCATGGCATGGTTAACAATGGTAAAAACATTATTGAAATAGTACTCTTTTAGGTGTGCAAAACGTATAACTGCTATGCATAATGGTATATAATCAATATCATTTTGCAGTATGTTTTATCACTTAACCGCCTGTACACCTATGAGAAATCATTACCTGTTCAGGGCACTGCTGCTGTTGCTGTGGCTAGTGCCCTTTGCCCTCTTCGGGCAAACCACCGTTAGTGGTACAGTAACTGACTTTGGCAGTGGCAATGCCTTGCCGGGGGTAAGCGTGGTGGTAGTTGGCACTACCACTGGCACCACCACCGATGGCTCCGGTGACTACACCATCCAACTGCCGACTCCCTCCGGTAAGCTTCAGTTTTCATACCTGGGCTACGTTACACAGACTATTGATGTGAGTCCAGCTACAGAGCAGCTGAATGTGCAACTAAGAGAGCGCACAACCAATCTGCAGGAGGTGGTGGTTACGGGTTTGGCGACTACGGTCAAGAGAGCAAACGCCGCCAACGCCGTGGCCACCATTAACACGCGCGAGATCACCGGCATTACCACGCCGCAGACCATGGATGCCGCGATCAGCGGTAAACTGGTGGGCGCCAATGTGGTGGCCAACTCAGGTGCGCCGGGCGGAGGTATAGCCATGAAGCTGCGCGGTATCACCTCCATCTTCGGCAACGCACAGCCACTGTACGTGATAGACGGTATCATTGTGGATAACTCCTCCATCTCAGGCGGTCTTAACGCGGTTACCAACGCAGGCGGCGGCGGTAACACCTCTACCCAGGACAATGCCTCTAACCGTATCGCTGACCTGAACCCAGACGACATCGAAAGCATAGAAGTGCTGAAGGGAGCCTCGGCAGCAGCCATTTACGGCTCGCTGGCGGCTGCGGGTGTAGTCATCATCAACACAAAGCGCGGGGCCGTAGGAAAAACGCTGGTGGACTTCTCCCAGGATATCGGGGTGACCACCGTGTCCAACCTGATCGGGGTGCGCACCTTTACCGAGGAGCGTGTGCGGTCTACCTACGGCGAAGAGTTCGTGCCTCTGTTTCTGGAGGCCCAGCGAACCGGGCAGATCTTTGATTATGAAGAGGAACTCTATGGCAACGAAGGGATGCTGTACAACACCCGCCTGAACGTGAGCGGCGGTAATGACAAAACGCAGTTTTATGTAGGCGGCCTGATCCAGGATGAGGAGGGGATTGTGAAGAACTCTGGCTATGAGAAGAAGTCGATACGCTTTAACCTCGACCACATGATCTCCAACAGGTTTGACTTCAGCCTGAGCACGAACTATATCAACTCCTCGGCAGACAGGGGCTTAACGAATAACGATAACGCGGGGGTGTCCTTTGGGGTGGCCCTTTCTTCCACGCCTAGCTTTGTGAACCTGTTCCCGGACGAGAGCGGCTTGTATCCCCGTAATCCTTTCGCGGACTCCAACTACCTGCAGACCAGCGAAATGATCACCAACAACTAGAGTACATACCGATTCCTGGGCGGCCTCACCCACAAAACCAAGCTTAACGAGAATGACATATCCTCT
>JAJLKL010000205.1:0-13518 GCA_033838975.1 Hymenobacteraceae bacterium
TTCTTCTATGTGGCGGTAGGCAGTCAGGCCAATATCGGAGGTGCGGCTTCTGCCCCTATCGTGGCGGTTGCATTCAACAAGTACCTGGCCCCGGTAGGGGTGTTACTGGCGGTGCTGGGCTATGCGGTGGGTACCTATGGCGCTTACCTGTGCGGACTAATGCTGCAGTATGTGTTTCAGTTGCTCAGCTAGCGAGCTCTATACCTCCCATAAGCAAGAAGCCGCTCCTGTACCTATCAGGGGCGGCTTTTTGCTATAGGGCTAAGAGAGGCGGGGTGCGCAGCGTGTGCTTCGGTTGTACCCCCGCGTACCTATATTTTGGATGTCTGATTGGCCTTGAACATGCGCATGAAATTTTGGCCCAGTATCTTTTCGATGTCCTGCTTACTGTAGCCGCGGTTGAGTAACTCCCGGGTGATGACAGGCATATCGGCAACGCTGTCCAGCTGGCGGGGAGTGGAGGTGATGCCGTCAAAGTCGGAGCCCAGTCCTACGTGGTCAACGCCGACCAGTTTTACGATGTGGTCGAGGTGGTCCAGCAGGATAGACAGGGGAGGGCGCACGTTCTTTGCCTCCTCCGGATACTTGCTGGTGAGCCAGTCTTTGATTCTTCCCGTTGACCAGTTTTTCTCACGGAGCGAATCCACTTCAGCCTTGTGCCTGGCCAGAAACTGCGCCTGGCGCTTCTCAAAGCCTTCATCTAAAAAGCCGGAGAAAAAGTTCAGGTGAATCACCCCGCCGTTTTTTCCTACGGCCTTTATTTGCTCATCGGTCAGGTTGCGGTGGTGTGAGTTAATGGCATGCACGCAGCTGTGCGACACAATAACCGGCTTGGTGGTGACCTGCATCGCATCCCAGAAGGTCTGCTCGCCTACATGGCTCAGGTCCACCATCATACCCAGTTCGTTCATCCGCCTCACTACCTGCCTGCCAAAGTCGTTCAGGCCCTTCTTGGTATTCGGAACGGTACCCTCGGCTTCGTCTTTTGCTGAGGAGGCCCAGGAGGTGGAGTTATTCCAGGTGAGCGTCATGTAGCTGGTACCGCGCTGGTAGAGGCTGTCCAGGTACTCCAGGTTGTCCTCCATCATATGGCCGCCTTCCACCCCGATCATCGCGGCCAGCTTCTTCTCTTTCACCGCCTTCTGGATATCTTCCGGCGTTTTGGCGATCATAAGCTTGTCGGGGTTGCGGGCGGCAATGGCATAAAGTGAGTCGATCTGCCGGTTGGCATAGGCGAAGCCGCGGCCTTTGCCGTAGGTCTCGTCGCTCCACACCGAGAAGATCTGCACATCCACGCCGCCTTGTCTGAACCGGGCCAGGTCGGAGTGCGTTTTGCCGGATAGGTCTTTGGTAATGTCCAGCCCCTCCATCACATTGATGAGTACGTCGTTATGGGTGTCTACCACAAGTGCACTGTCGTGCAGCTTCTTATAGCTCTGAGCATTGGCAGCGGAGCCGCAAGCCAGGGCAACAGCCAGGGCGGCAAAGCCCGTGGAGAGTATTTTTTTCTTTTTCATGTGATGGTTTCTCTAAAGTCAAGCTGAATTACCGGCCGTATACCAGGCCTTGGGTAATTTGTGTCTGCACACTTGAGCTAATATAACGATATCCTCTTGAAATAACCAGCGGCAGGAAAGGAGAGGACAAATTTGATGAATAGCGGAAAAGGTTCGTAACTTAAGGCTGCAGAACAATCAACTTGTATGAACAGGAACTATTCCCGCTGGCAAAAAAGTTTGCCGCTTCTCTCTGGTTTACTTGTTGCCGGCGCCCTTAGCCTGGGGCAGCTGCCGGCCATCGCACAGACTGTTAAAAAGAAAAAAGTGGTTGAAAAGATCATGAAACAGCATCCGGAGCATTTCCGGAAGATACTGGAGCAGCCGGAGAAATACCGGGTGCAGGTGCTGTACACCCAGATAGACCGTGATGCGGAGAACAACCCGCACTTCACTTCCTACAGTTACCGGCTGGACCCAAAGGAGTACTTTTACCCGGCCAGCACTGTAAAGTTGCCTGCCGCGCTGGTGGCCATGGAAAAGCTGAATGAGCTGAGCGTGGAAGGGCTTGATAAGTATACGCCACTGAAAGTGGACAGCGCCTACTCCGGGCAGTCGGCTGTGGAGGCCGACAGCAGCGCTGAAAACAACCTGCCTACCCTGGCGCATTACATCAAAAAGATACTGCTGGTGAGCGACAATGATGCCTATAACCGGCTGTATGAGTTTGTGGGGCAGGAGCGGCTGAACCGTGCGCTGCACGAAAAAGGCTTTGAGAACGTGCGCCTGACACACCGCCTGTCCATCTTCCTGAGCCCGGACGAAAACCGCCATACCAATCCCTTCACCTTTTACCGGGGCGACAACGTAATTTACCAGCAGCCGCTGACTAATGCCAAGCCAACGCCACGTGTGTTAGAGGAAGCTTATCTGGGGCAGGGCTACTACCAGGGGGAGACGCTGGTGAACAAGCCCATGGATTTTTCGGAGAAGAACTACATCTCGGTGGAAGCGTTGCAGGGAATCCTGAAGACGGTGATGTTCCCGGAGGCGGTGCCGGCACAGCAGCGGTTTAACCTGACGACGGATGACTATACCTTCTTGTACAAGTATATGTCGATGAAGCCGAATGAGAGTGTTTACCCGGCCTACGATCCGCAGCAATACCCGGAAACATACGTCAAGTTCCTGATGTACGGGGAGGACAAGGTGCAGATCCCGGAAAACATCCGCATCTTCAATAAAGTAGGGGATGCCTACGGTTTCCTGATCGATAACGCCTATGTCGTGGACTTCGAGAACAAGGTGGAGTTCCTGCTTACGGCGGTCATTTATGCGAACGAAGACGAGATCCTGAACGACAGCAAGTATGACTATGAAACCGTCGGCTTCCCCTTTATGAAGCACCTGGGGCAGGCCGTGTACCAGCATGAGCTAAAGCGCAAAAAGAAGCACCTGCCCGTGCTGGACAAGTTCAAGGTACAGTATCAGTAGGGGGGACAGTTTCAGGTATAAAAGAAGGGGCCGCTGTAAAACGGCCCCTTCTTTTATAAAGCTTACTCCAGTTTCTACTAATCCCACCACAAAGGTTCTGACAGCACTGGCGACTCTGGTGTATTCGGGTTTTTGGAGGCTTCGCCCTGTGGATAGGCGACCCTGCGGATAAAGGTGGGCAGGGCGGCGTTCTCAGGCAGTGTGAAGTTCTCATATTGATAATCGAAGCGTCGGGCATCGTTCCAGGCCTCTGGGTTCAGGTAAGTGGCCACATACTTTTCTTTGAAGATAAGGTCGAGCGTAAGGTTTTCAGCGCCTACGGCCACAACCGGGTCAGAGAGGTATTCGTTTGCTTCCTCCTGGTCTACCTCCAGCAAAGCCATACTTGCTCTGATGCCTTCCAGGTATGCGTTGTAGGCTCTATCCCGCTGGCCGGCACGAAAAGCTGCTTCTGCCTCAATAAACTTTATCTCAGGATAAGAGATGATGATCAGCGGAGCGTCTTCTCCTGTAAGAGGAGAGTTTAAGGAAATGTAGGACTCATCCCGCTCCGTGTTGTTGGCCGGGCCAACATTACCGGCCCCGTTGGGGGTGCCCACATACTCACCGGTAATGGTGGTATCCGTGATCTGGCCGATACGAGGGTCAAATACGCCGTAGGTTTCTCCGTTCAGGTGCTGTATCAGCTGCTCCGAAAGCCAGCCGCCAAGCAACAGGTTCTGGTTGTTCAAAGCAATTGTGGCCCAGGGATTTCGTGTTTCGAAAACACCCATGGTGGCGTTGTCGGCGTTAGAGGTATAGGAGTTCTCCACGGCGCTCAGCACGGCCTCCGGGTCATAGGCTGCCGTGCCGCTTACTTTGTTCAGAAAGCGGGCTCTCAGGGCATAGGCCGTTTTGATCCAGTTCTGCTTGTTGCCGTTGTGGATCAGGTCATTGGCTGGGTCAAGCAACACAGCAGACTCAGGCAGGTTTAACTGCTCAATCGCCTCGTCGATCAGCTGCAGGGAAACATTATACAGCTCTTCTGCCGAGTTGAAGCCGGGCGTCAGGGTGCTGTTATCGAATGCCTCTGTGTAAGGGGCTGCGCCCCACATGTCGGTTACCAGGCTCAGGTGGTAGGCCATCAGTATGTTGGCCACTCCTACATAGTCGCTGGCATTCTGTTCCAGGGCGCTTTGGCGCATGTCGTAAATGTCGGCCATAGCCAGGTACAGCGCATCCCAGGTAGAGGTGTAATCGGTTACCTCGTACACATCCGTGGATGACCCGGCTACAGAGCTGGCCAGGTACTGCACAAAAAAGGAGGTGGTGTTGGCAACCCGCTGGCTGTTCAGCCCTGTCTTGTGTGTGGTTGTGGACAGCAGATTGCTCAATGGAGGGTTGTTCACCAGGTTCGGGTTTTCCTCCAGGTCAAAGTAGTCCTCGCAGCCCTGCAGGCCCATCACTGCCCCCATCATCAGAAGGGCAAGCAAGTATCTCTGTATCTTTTTCATGACTGTTCGGTTTAGAATCCAACATTTAGGGTGAATAAATAGCTTCTGACAGCCGGGTAGGTGAAGCCGGCAAAAGCGTCGATGTTGCTTCCGCTAGGCGTGGAGCTGTTTTCCGGGTCGTATCCGGCGTAATCGGTAAAGAGTAACAGGTTATTGCCCGTTAGTGAGACCGAGGCGTTGCGTACGAAGATGTTCTCAAACCACTGGTCAGGCAAGGTGTAACTCAGGGTAAGCGAGCGTAAGCGTACCCAGGAGGCATCCTGTACAAAGTTCTCGGATACACCGCGGTACAGGTTACGGTAATAGCCATTTCCGTAGTTCACACCGTCCGGCCCCACGCCCTGGCCCAGCCATACCTGCTTGGTGTTCGGAGTACCGTCCTCCAGCACACCGTCAAACACGACAGACTCATTGCGGTTCTCAGTATACTCTGCTATGCCAAAGGCAGCAAAGAAGTTATCGAGCTGGTTATACTTTTCATGCCCTACCTGTGCATCGAACAAGCTCGTCAGGCTCAGGCCCTTATAGGTGAAGGTGTTGGTGAAGCCGCCAATCCAGTCAGGCTGCGAGTTGCCCAGTATCTTTTGGCTGGAGAGTGGCGCACGTACCGGAAACCCGTCCGGGCCGATCACGATAGGCCTGGACTCGTCAATGAACAGCGGGTCTTCCTCCTCACCCGGACCATAGTAGCGCTGGTAGTGCGACCCGTAGATGTTACCGTAAGGCTGGCCCGGGATCAGTTTCAGCGTAACCGTGGAGCCGACGTAACCAAACTGCGAAGCGTAGGTGATTTCCTCCAGCCCCTCCCGAATGCTCAGGATCTTATTGCGGTTCGCAGAGAACACCAGCTTGGAATCCCAGCTGAAGTCGTTTGTCCGTACCGGTGTCGCGTTCAGCACGATCTCAACTCCTGTGTTGCGCATCTCGCCGGAGTTGACAGCGGCCCGCACAAAACCTGTACTGGAGGCGATGTCGATGTTCAGGATCTGGTTCTTGCTAAGGGAATAGTAGTAGGTAAAGTCAAACCCGATGCGGTTATCCAGGAAAGACATCTCCAGGCCTGCCTCATAGGTATCCGTAAATTCCGGCTCTAGCCCTCTGTTACCTAGCAGAGCAGACCTGGTAAAACCGGTGTAGCCAGTCGGAAAGCCTGTATAGGGAGCGAAGCCGGAGGAAATGGAATAGGCCAGTGCGTCCTTACCGATCTGTGCGTAAGAAAACCTTAGCTTGCTGAGGTTGATGAAGGCAGGCAGTTGCAAATGCTCCGAAAACACGTAGCTCAAACTGGCTGATGGGTAGAAGAAGGACCTGTTCGATTCCGCTAGTGAGCTGGTAATATCGTTACGACCGGTCAGCGTCAGGAAAAGGAAGTCCTTGTAATCCAGCGTAGCCTCCCCAAAGAAGCCCATCAGGCGGTAATCCTCCTCATTTTGAGTAGAAGACAGGAACCTGGCGTTAGTAAGGTTAAAGTAGTCATATACTGCCAGCTCTGTTCCTTCCACCCCAAAGCTCTTGATATTTCTGTCGTAAAGCTCATGGCCCAGTCGCAGGGTACCTTTAAAGTTTTCGCCCAGGCTGGAGTTCAGGGAGGCGATGAAAGTGGAGTTGATGGCCCTGAACTTGGTTGTGTACTCGTTCACAAAGCCCAGTTCGTTGTCCTCATAGACACGCTCCCCGGCAATGCCCCTGGGGCCTGGTGCTGTGCGGGTGCGGTCGTCGTGGTAGGTGTCGAGGCCGATGCGGTAGCTGAAGTCCAGCCAGGAGAGGGGAGTATAGCCAAAGCTCAGTCCGCCGATAAACCTGTTCACGTCGTCTTCCAGCTGGTTCGTGGCCGCCCCGTAGATAGGGTTGTTGTTGCCGTAGGTCTTCATGGTGCCCTCCGGGGTTTTATAGTCCGTTACATCCCAGCGTGGCGACCAGTAGCTCAGGCTTTCACTGAAGCGGTCGGCGTTGTACCTGTTACCGCCGGAATTGATAAAGTTGAAGTTACCGCCAGTCCTGAACTTCTCGCTGATCTTTACCTCGGTGTTCAGGCGGGCAGAAAAGTTCTCGAAGTCAGTGAAGGGTAAAACCCCCTCGTGCTTCAGGTGTGAGATGGAGGAAAGGAACGTGATGGCGTCATTCCCGCCGGTAAAGGAGAGTGTGTTCCTGAACTGGTGCCCGGTTTCATAGGCATCGCGGAAATGGTCGTATAGCTCTGCCGGGTGCGTGGGGTCTATCTGCCTTGCCTCTTCCACAGTAGGTCCCCAGGAGGGCCAGAAGCTGGTGGGGTCGTACATACCGGAATAGCCCTGCGTGAACCTGTCCTGCGTTTCAGGGAATTTGTTTACCTCCTCAATGCCTGCCGTGCTGGTAAAGTTTACGCGCAGGGCGCCTTCGCGGCCTCTTTTGGTGGTGATCACCACCACGCCGTTTGCACCCCGCAAGCCATAGAGTGCTGTCGCGGCGCCGCCTCTCAGGATGTTGATGCTTTCAATGTCATCGGGGTTCAGGTCGGCGAGGCGGTTGCTCATGCCGCGCAGCTCTGAGCCCTCGCCGAAGGTAGAGGTAGAGTTGTCCATCTGTATACCGTCGATCACGAAGAGCGGCTGGTTAGGCCGGTTGGGGTCGATGGAGTTAATGCCCCGGATACGGATGTTGGTGCCCTGGCCCGGTGCCCCACCGGTGCTGGTAATGTTGGCGCCGGCTACCTTGCCCTGCAGGGCGTTCAGCACGTTAGGCTGCCGGTTCCTGACCAACTCCTCCGTCTGCACGTCCTGTGCGGCATAGCCTATGGCTTTCTTTTCGCGTGTGATGCCCAGGGCCGTTACTACAACCTCTGAGAGTTGTTTCGTATCCGTGGACAGCGTCACGTTCACAACACTGCGGTTGCCCACTGCTACTTCCTGGGTCTCATACCCCAGAAACCTGAAGACAAGGGTGGCATTCTGGTCAGGCACGCGTATCTGGTACTCACCGTTTGCGTCAGTGGCGGTACCAGTTGTGGTGCCCTTTACAATAACGCTTACGCCGGGTAGGCCCAAGCCTGCTTCCGCGCCTGTCACCCTGCCACTTACAAGGTTATCCTGAGCCAAAACACCTGGAGCCCAGCATACCGTCAGCAGCAAAACAATCAAGGTAAAACTGTTTCTCATAGTGGTAGGTTATATTAGTTAAAACATAATGCAATGTGTTACTGCCCCATGTCAGGGGTGGCCTGCTTCACTAACACCAAAGGCTCATGTTAGCCTTTACCCCTCGTCTGTGCCGCGCGTCAGTTTTGCATGGTCAGGTAATGATGAGCAGCAGGTACTGCCGCAGAGAACAGGTGTTTCCACCGTACTTCCGTCTCGTTTAGCTATAACCGGTCCTGATTATTAAGGTATTATAGTTGATATATTGAATAAAGTTACATGCGTATTAGTATATTTATACTCTGGTTCTGCGTCAGAGAAGGCTTGCGGGCGCCCTTCCGGGCTGGGGCGCACAGCAGCGATGCCGAACGGAAAGCGTGCTTCCTTTGCGCTACAGCGGGTTCTAGAGCAATGTCAGGTAGCGCTAAACCTGTAGATTACTGGCCTCTGTAAAAGATGAGAGTACTTTTGTTTAAACTTTGACTATATAGGATTTATTTGTTATTTACAAGTCCTAAACATGAAACCTATGCGAACTGTAAACACCCTTTTCCGCAGGATAGCACTTTGTGCCTTCCTGCCGATGGTAGTGATGGCCTGTAGCACCTCCAAAACCGCACAGACCACGGCCCCCGTGGCAGAGATCCCCTACGGGCCTGTTGTGATAAAGCAGCAGGTAATGGATGTGGAGGCAAGGCGGCAGAGCTTTGTGGGCTTTGCCCTGTACGATCCGCAGCTGGGGCAGATGGTAGTGGAGCACAACGCTGACAAGTACTTTGTGCCTGCCTCCAATACGAAGCTGTTTACTTTTTACGCGAGCCTGAAGATGCTGGGAGACTCTATTCCGGCGCTGAAGTACACCGTACGGGGCGACTCGCTTTTGTTCTGGGGCACCGGCGACCCAACGTTCACGCACATGGACCTGAAGAACACCATCGCTTATGACTTCCTGAAAAGCCGCCCGGAGAAACTGTACTACATCGATGCCCCGTTCTCCAGCACCCCCTTTGCCACTAACTGGGGCTGGGATGATTACAACTACTACTATCAGCCGGAGCGGAACATTTTCCCCATTCACGGCAACATCGTGAAGTTTGCCCGGAATGGCAGTGAGGCCTATACCACCACGCCGGCCTACTTCAAGCAGAACCTTAACACAGATACCGCTGCCTATGCCCACAACGATGCCTTTGTGCGCGGCTGGCGAACCAACGAACTGACCTATTACCCCAAGCATGCCCCGGCAGAGTTCTCCAAGGAGGTCCCTTTCATTACCTCTCCGGATATGATCGTGCGCCTGCTGGCCGATACGCTGAGACGGCCCGTAGAGTGGGTGAAGATGCCGGTGCCGCCAAACGGGCAGACGCTCTACGGCCTCCCTGCCGACACGGTACTGAAGCGCATGCTGCAGGTAAGCGATAACCTGATGGCCGAGCAGCTCATGGCCCTGGCCTCCGGTACCATCTCGGATACGCTTTCCGTGGAGCGCGGCATTAAGTACGCACTGAACACCTACCTGGCCGATTTGCCTGACAAGCCAGTATGGATAGACGGCTCCGGTTTGTCTACGATGAACATGTTTACCCCGCGCTCAATCATTGCCCTCTTACAGAAACTGCAGCAGGAAAGACCGACAGAGCGTTTGTTCCCCATGCTGGCCGTAGGAGGGCGGCCGGGCACGTTCCGTAGCATCTATAAAGCCGACGTGCCTTTCGTGTTCGGGAAGTCCGGCACGCTGTCGCACGTACACAACCAGAGCGGCTACATTATCACCAAGAGCGGAAAACTGCTGCTCTACAGCTTTATGAACAACAATTTTAAAGTTTCCTCGTCTGAAATCCGGGAAGATATGGTGCGCATCATGACGGAGGTGCATGAGAAGTACTAAGCCTGGAAAGACTGGCGCTGTCTGTCTTCAAGGCGCCATCTTTCCATGAGATGACTCATACTGTTTTTAAAGAAAGAAACCATAGCACAATTGCCGGACCGAAAACAGATGCGTTGTGTATAGCGGCAAAAAATTGCGCTGATATTATTTAGGTGTTGTAAAATCACATATATTCAAAATTCGAATATAGAAAACCTGTAAAACCATGAAACTAACTATCCGTTCCTTCGACTTACCGCTCAAGCATACCTTCACTATTTCCTATGACTCCCGCGATGTGCAGCCAACCCTGATAGTGGAGCTGCAGGAGGGGGAGCACAGGGGCTACGGTGAAGCGACCAGTAACCCCTACTATGGTTTCACGATCGAGAACATGACAAAGGCGCTTGAGAACCTCAGGGAGCAGATAGAAGCTACGGAGCTCACCTCGCCGGAGGAGTTCTGGGCAAGCGTTCAGCCGAAGTTAGCCGATAACCCTTTTGCCCTTTGTGCCCTGGACATGGCCGCCAACGACCTGTACGGTAAAATGCACGGCAAGCCGCTGTACAAAATGTGGGGCCTGGAGGCAGATCACATGCCGCTGACAGATTATACGATAGGGATAGACACCGTTGAGAAGATGGTGCAGAAGCTGAGGGAGTGCCCCTGGCCGTTGTACAAGATCAAGCTGGGCACCCCGGATGACGTTGCCATCGTGAAAGAGCTCCGCAAGCATACCGATGCCGTGTTCCGTGTGGACGCAAACTGTGCCTGGGGTGTAGAGGAGACCATCGAGAATGCCAGGCAGCTGAAGCCACTGGGGGTGGAGTTTATCGAGCAGCCCATGAAAGCCTCTGACATGGCGGGAATGGAAGAGGTATACAAGCACTCTGTACTTCCGTTGATCGCAGATGAGAGCTGCATCACAGAGGAGGACGTCGCCAGGTGCCACGGCCGCTTTCATGGGGTAAACATCAAGCTGGTGAAGTGCGGGGGCTTAACACCTGCCCGCCGTATGATCGCTGAGGCCAAGAAGCTAGGGATGAAAGTAATGGTAGGGTGTATGACCGAGTCGAGCGTAGGTATATCTGCCATCGCGCAACTGCTGCCAATGCTGGACTACGTGGACATGGACGGGGCACTGCTGCTGAGCAAGGACATTGCCACCGGCGTAACGATAGACTATGGCAAAGTACAGTACAGTGACGTGAACGGTACCGGCGCCACGCTCATTGCCTGATGACCGATACGGACCGCCTCTATACCGATCACTTACCCGGACGCACACTGACGATAGACGGGGAGGAGTACCTCTTTTGCAGTGGTACCTCCTACCTGGGTATTGCCTGCAATGAGCAGTTCCGGCAGCATCTTATAGAAGGCATCAGCCGCTACGGCACCAATTACTCCAGTTCCCGCAACTCCAACCTGCAGCTGGCGGTGTTTGAAGAGGCAGAAGAGTACCTGGCCTCTTACACCGGCTCAGAGGCGGCTCTCACCATGTCGTCGGGATATTTGGCGGGGCAAACGCTGGTGCAGGCCCTGCAGGGGCAGGGGCCACTCTTTTATGCTCCCGGCACCCATCCGGCGCTCTGGCGCACAGTGGCCGATGCCCCTGATGCCGCCCTCGGCTACGATGCCTGGGTGGCAAAGCTGCTGCAGGAGGTAAAGTCGGCCGCAGGCCCGCATGTGCTCATCGTGTGCAACTCGCTGGACCCGCTGCTGGCCCGGGAGTACCACTTCAGCTGGCTCAGCGCATTGCCTGAAGACAAGCGGTTCACGCTGATCATAGACGATTCGCATGGCATTGGGGTGACTGGTAAGAACGGGGCGGGCATCAGCAGTGTGCTGCAGGTGCCCGAGCATGTGAGGCTGATCGTGATCAGCTCGCTGGGGAAGGCCTGCGGTATACCTGCGGGGGTGATCACCGGCGACAAGCAAACGATTGAGCAGCTGAAGGCAAGTTCCTATTTCGGAGGTGCTTCACCGGCCATACCGGCTTATCTGTACGCTTTTTTGCGGTCCACGCTGATCTTTCAGGAGGCCCGGGAGCGGCTGTACGGTAATATTCGGTCTTTCAGGGAACAGCTGTTGCACCCAGACTTGTTTAATACTTTTGACAACTATCCTGTGTTTAATACCAGGCAGGGAGAGTTGTGTGCCTACCTGCTCGCGCATAAGGTGTTGATATCGAGTTTCAGGTACCCAACACCTGTGGATGAACCGATCACACGGGTTATCCTCAACAGCCTGCACACGCAGGAAGACCTGGAGCGGCTGACAAGCCTCATCAACCAGTTTGAGGAGGTGCCAGGCAGGCAGTAGTTTGTGCTGTGGCTCCGGCAAATTAGAAATTCAGCCTGTTAAGGCTATGTAGATTTATCAGACTGGAGTGCCTTGCTTTGGAGAGGCTTACTCACTGTCTATTTACTGATCAAAATTATACCTGATGAAAAAGACGCCTTTCATTCTTCTGTTAGGGCTAACAATGGCCTGCACCACCAGCAGAACTACCACAGACACCGCTACTGCGGGCACCACTGTCGCTGCTCCTGTATCTGCGTTTCAGTCGCACTTAGATGCTGTGCAGCAGCAGTTTGCGCCGGATAAGCGTGTCGCACTTTTCCAGGTGAGCGCTAACGGGCAGGTGCTAACCGGCGAAACCAACATGCCGGAGGCCAAGGCTGCGCTGCTGGACCGGCTCAAGGCCAACGCTGTAGCGTACGTGGACAGCATTCAGGTGCTTCCGGAGGCAGAGCTTGAGGGGCAGCATTATGCCGTGGCAACCATCTCGGTGGCGAACCTGCGCTCTCAGCCGAAACACTCCGCGGAGCTGGCCACCCAGGCTACGATGGGTACACCGGTGCGGGTATGGAAAAAGGAGAATGGCTGGTACCTGGTGCAGACACCGGACAAGTACCTGGCATGGGTGGATGCCAGCGGTATTCAGTTGATGGATGCGGCTACGTTCGCCGCCTGGCAGCAAGGGGAGAAGATCCTGTACACCAAACCTTACGGCTTTGCCTATGCCAGCCCTGACGCGGGAGGCGCGACGGTTTCGGATATGGTGTACGGCGATGTTGTGGTGGTGAAAGGGCAGAAGAATGGCTTTTACGAAATAACTTTCCCGGATGCCCGTACAGGCTATATCCCGGTGGTAGAAGCGGTTAAGTATAAAGAGTGGGTGGCGAGCCGCCAGCCAACAGAGGCAAACCTGGTGGCAACCAGCAAGCAACTGCTGGGACTGCCTTACCTGTGGGGTGGTACCTCTTTCAAAGGGGTTGACTGCAGCGGCTTCACCAAAACAGTTTACTTTATGAACGGCCTGGTACTGCCGCGCGACGCCTCGCAACAGGTGCACATAGGCGAGCTAATCGATACCAGCCATGGCTGGGAAAACATGCGGCCGGGAGACCTGCTTTTCTTCGGGGTGCCCGCCAAGGACGGTAAGCCGGAGCGTGTGGTGCACGTGGGCATGTGGATCGGAGGGGATCAGGAGTTCATCCACTCTGCCGGACGCGTGAAGATCAACAGTATGAACCCACAGGCCTCCAACTTTGATGCCTCTGAGCTCAAACGCTTCCTGCGCGCCAAGCGTGTGCAGCCGGAGGCTACGCTCATGGACCTGCGCATGACCTCCCTGTACGACTAAGTAGAAGACCCCGCATAGCGCAGCAGCAATTCCTTACCAACAACAGAGCCAGGGCTTTTTTAGCCCTGGCTCTGTTGTTGGTGGCTGTTGATGGTTTTCACACTGTAGCCTTATATCATCACTATTGAAACAGCACTGTGTAGCCAGTACTTCCCTCGCGCGCCTTAGGCGAGGGTTCATCTAAAACTGGAAGAGGTATAGCAAGCAGGTTTTTACACTATCGTGTCAGTTCCCCCAGCGCATTCACTAAGTCAGACTGTGGAGCCAGCTCCGGGTAGGCTTGCAGGGCCTGCAGGAAGTCCTGTAGCAGGTGCGGGTTGTCGGCAATGTTGGAGAAGTAGGCAATCAGAGCTTCCCGCTCCGGATACATGATCACCAGATGGCTGAACCCGGTGGTGTTGCC
>JAJLKL010000206.1:0-2276 GCA_033838975.1 Hymenobacteraceae bacterium
TCCGAGGAGTGGCGCTTTCTGTTTCATAATAAACTAAAACTAGCCTCTCAGGTAGGCCGAGTAAATCCACACCGACTTCTCCTGCTCCCGGATATAGTCGCTCATCAGCGCGCTGGTACCCTCGTCGTTGGCATCGCCGGCCAGCTCCATCAACTCACGCTCTGTCGCGATCAGCACGCTAAAGGCATTAAGCACCTCCTCCACAGCTTTTCTGCCGTCCGATACGTTCGACACCTCTTTAATGGTGGCATTCTCCAGGTAGGTGGAGAAGGAGTGGAATGGCGTGTGCCCCAGCGTCAGGATACGCTCCGCGATCTCATCCACCTTCACAATCGCATCGTTGTACAGCTCCTCGAACTTGGCGTGCAGCTCAAAGAACTTTTCCCCGGCAATGTTCCAGTGAAAGCCCCGGGCATTGATATAAAACAGTTGATAGTTAGCCAGCAGTTGGTTAAGCTTATCAGCCAGTTGTGCCGCCTTATCAGACTCAATTCCTATTAGGTTTTTGTTCATCGTTCTAGAGATTTGGTTTCGTTGGATAAATAGGTTATACGCTAAGGTACGGCAACAGAGGTGTGCAGGCAATGACAAATGTCACCCTACCGGAGAAGCAACTGTTTCTCACAGTGTAAGCATATAAAACTAAAATATACAACTGACCTAGCCCACTACTTTAGCATGGAGGCCGTGTTCGGACGGGACAGCAGCTCCCCGAAAACCTCCCAGCGCCTTTCCGGGTTTTCGTCGGTGCCGCCGTTTGCCTCCACATACTGCCGTACCAGTTCCCGCCCCAGGTTATAGTTGATCACATAGCTGCGGTACTTGTCCATGAACCGGGTACGCTGCAGGGCTTTCTCTTTCTCATACAGGTTGTACCGTACCAACATATCCGCCGCCTCTTCCCTGCTGATCTCCCCGTTCAGGTACAGCCGGGCCGCCTCGTTACCGGCAAAGTCCAGCTGCCCGATCTTGTCCAGCACAGCGTAGTAGCGATCCGCCTCGGCCGCATTCAAGCCGGCCAACGGAAACAGCACCTCCCTCTCAAATGCCAGGCGTTCCCCCGCCGGGAAGGCGACATCGATGCCGTAGTTTGCGCTGCCCTCTGCAATCAGCGACTGCGGACTGAACAAGGGGTAAATAGAATACTCCTTCCATCCCTTCTCATTGACCAGGTTCTGCTCCAGCAAGGCGTTAAAGACATGGTGCCCCGGGTAGCCCTCATGGGAGGCAAGGTCTATGGCACGCTCAATGTAGATCGGGAAATCGGTGTTGATCTGTATCAGGCTGTAGCCGTTGCCCTTGTAATAGTTGTAGCCAGACCAGGCTTTGTCGGTCACGAACTCCAGCTTAAAGCTCTCCTGCTCCGGCAGGTCATAGTGCGCTTTGGTCTGCTTGCGTGCCTCCGCAATGGCCGCTCTGAACACCGTGTCCAGCCTCTCCTTCGGGATCTCGAACCTGGCGCGGTAAGCATCCCAGCGTTCGGCTATACTTCCCTTGCCCGGCAACATCTGGTCTATGTCATGCAGAATAGAGTCAAAGTGACTGAGCTCGTAGTGCGGCGGCTCGGCATCGTAGAGTAACCTGGCCTCCTCATCAAAGCTGTACTTCTTCCCCTGCATCATCTCTACCTTGGTGATCGCGGCCAACACCTGCTTCTGGAACATAGTCAGCCGCCGTTTCTCCTCTGCCGATAAGCCTTCGGTGTTTTGCGCCTTCAACTGCTCCTGTATCAGCCTGAACTCCTGCAGAAACTCCTCTGCCGGAAAGGTGTCAGCGGCAGGGGCAGCCGGCTCCCACTCCTCCGGGCCGTAGTAGGCATCCACAATGTCGCCGTCATACTGGCCCAGCTCCAGCAGGGTTCTCACGTAGCGCTCCGCCAGGTCATCCATGCTCATGGAGGCCTGCGCTGTGTCTTTGGTAGAAGAACAGGCCCAGACAGAGGTAAGCAGGAGCAGTAGCAATAGTTTTCTCATAGAGTGGGTGCGTTTAGGTGGATGGTTTAGCCACACAAGTTAAACTTACTTTATGAGGAAGGAAAGAAAGATACAGCCAAACCCAGGTACCCAGCGAAAGCAGGCATGGCAATAAGCAATTCCTGCGAATACCGCCTCTGCTCCTAAGCCCCAAACGTATGAAGGAGGGAACAGCACACATCAGGTATGGTTGACAGAGTAACAGACGTGAACGGACTAAAAGTGCACTACCGTACGGGCGGTAAAGGGCCACACCTGCTCTTGCTACACGGCTTTACACTGAGTGGCGAACTATGGACTTCC
>JAJLKL010000207.1:0-9750 GCA_033838975.1 Hymenobacteraceae bacterium
CAGAGGCAAAGCTCCAGAAGTAGTTCAGGCCGAGCCACAGCACGTGCAGCAGCCAGGCCAGGACCAGCGCCAGAATGCTTGTTTTGGCCGAGCGCAAACCGATGAAGCCAAAAAACTTTGCAGCGCTGCTCTTTGCCATCTCCCTAAAACTTGATCTTGAATTTCTTGCCCAACTCCTCCAGGTCGCGCTCTACCGGCGCAAGCAGCGGAATGCCCTTCTTCAGGCGCTTCTCTGTTGTTTCTCGCTCTGGGTCACCCGGAATCATCACACGCTTTTCTCCCTTCTTCACGCCTGCCTGGCGGAAGGTTTCGATCCAGTTGTCCATGTGCTCCTTGAACTCGTCGGCAGGGCGGAAAGCATCTATACGCATGGCACCCAGGAAGTGGCCTATACCTTCTCCCACAGGATTCTCCGGAAGCGGCAGGAAGCTTACAAACGGCGGTACCCAGGGGCCGTAGTTGGCGCCCGAAAGCACAGCCGAAAAAATATCCACGATAGAGGCCAGCGCATAGCCCTTGTGGCTGCCGTGTATTTTATCACTTCCCAGTGGCAGCAAGGCACCGCCCTCCTTTAGCTCGTTGGCGTTGGTAGAGCGCTGACCTTCCTTTGTCTGTATCCAGCCTACGGGAGCCTTTTTCTCCTTTCGCTGCAGTATCTCCAGCTTACCGTTGGCGGCAGAGGCTGTGGCAAAGTCGGCCACAAAAGGCGGGTATTTTTTTGCCGGAATAGCCACCGCAATTGGGTTGGTGCCCAGCATACGATCTACGGAATTGGTTGGGGCCACCAGTGGCGAGGCGTTGGTCATGGCAAGGCCGATCATGTCCGAGGAAAGCGCCTCCATGGCATGGTATCCTGCAATGCCGAAATGGTTAGAGTTCTTAACCGATACCCAACCGGTACCTACCTGCTCTGCCTTTTCAATGGCGATGTCCATGGCGCGGGGGGCAATCACCAGACCCAGGCCACTATCGCCGTCTACGGTGGCGGTGCTGGGTGTCTCGTGCACGATGCGCATTCGGGGCTTTACATTGATGCGGCCGGCTTCCCACAGGCGCACATAGCCGCTCAGGCGGGCCACACCGTGCGAGTCTACCCCGCGCAGGTCCGCCTCCAGCAACACCTCGGCTGCGAGCTTGGCATCTTTGGGCGGACAACCCATGCGTAGAAATACCTCCTGCGTGAAATCGAATAGTTGTTTGTATGGATACATAAAAATGAACGCTGTTAGAGGCGGCAAATTAACAAATTATCATACGAAAGCCGCAGGTTATACCTGCATGCCTCTTGCTCAACGGCTGAGATGCCCTGTTTATCATGTGCCGTAGTCAAAGTATCTGCTTTTTTCTATACTTTCGGGGTTTTATTCTTTTCTGGAATAGAATTTGTCATGGCTGCTGTAGGCGCTAACCGATCTACGATATGAAAAAAACTGTACTTCTTCTGGGCCTCCTGCTCATAGCCTTTACCATGCAGGCACAAACCAAGCTGGTTTTTGAGGAAACCGTGCCCGAGGCATACCTCATGCGCTATGCGCCTCCTGCAAACAGCGGCAGCCAGGCCAACCTGAACAGCATCCTTGAGCTACTGGAGAAAGCCGGTGTGAGTGCCCGGACAGGGGGGAGGCCATCCCGCAAGCCTGAGTTTACGCTACGGCTCGAGCACCAGGCCCGCATAACCGACCTCGGAGATAAACTGCAGCTTCAGGTACAACTGAAAAAAGTTTCTGTTAACGGAGACGTGCACCACAAAGGGTTTGACCTGGGGGAGGTGCTCGTGCCGGAGGAGCTGAAATTTAAAGTAAAGCTGCTAAACGGGAAAAATGAGCTTGTAAGGGAGTTCACGAACCAGCGTGTGCTCCTGAGAGGCAGCAACAGCAGCATGCTGGAGGTAAGTATACCGGACACTGCCGCCGCGCAGAATTATAAGCTGAAAATAGAGGAGAAGCAGGTGCAGTATACTGCGGCGGATGTAAACCGGGTAAAAGAGCGCCTGGGCCTGATCCGGGATTATTATGCGGCCGATGCCACTGTACAAAGAGTGATGGAGCAGGCTACGCGCGTGTTACCGGACGATCTGGACCGCATCACGTTGCACGACCGCAGCCTGCAGGAGTTAGAGAAACATTATGCCCAACTGAAAGGCCAGCTTGCTGAGAAACTAAACCTGGAGCAGAACGATCCGCAGCGCCTGAACCATAAGCTAAAGCAGCTGCACCAGGTACTGCAGGACCGGAGGCGCGCCATCAACTATACCCTGGCCACACTGGATCAGCAGTTCTTTAACCGGGGTGTCAGCTTAGCGAACAATGGGAACTATACTGCCGCGCAGGCCTATTTCATGAAGTCAATTGAGGCCAACCCTATGTTTGCGCCGGCACATGTGCAACTGGCCCGCCTCGATCTGGTGAACGGCTATACGCGTGAGGCCACCCATCGTCTGCGCGATGTGCTGACCCGCATGCGCATCGACCCGGAGACAGAAGCGATCGCTATGGGGCTGGCGCATGATGTGTATGTGGCGCATATCAGCAGCGGTAACAGCCTGACCATGCGCGGTGCGTACCATGAGGCGCTGGAGGCATATGAAGAGGCCCGTGAGCTGTGCAGTACCATCGGCGGGCTTCGCTGCAACATGACGGCCCTGAACGATGGAGAGGCACGAGCCGCCACAGGCGCTTACCGTGCTATTGTTGATAACGGAAAGCGCCTGCTCTCCCGAAATGAGTTAGCCGAAGCAGAGCGTACGGCTGAGGAGGCTCTGAACTTCCAGCATGACTACGATTATGTATTGAATGGAGACCAGGAGGCCACGGAGTTGCTGAGCCAGGTGAAGTTTCAGTATTACCTGCAGCACATAGACCAGGGAAAGCGCTACCTCAGCCAGAACAACCACCGTGCAGCCCTGGATCAGTTTGAGGCGGCGTTGGAGCTGGAGCGGCAGTATACCTTTATGCCGGTGCAGGAACTGGGGCAACTGGCCCGTAAGGCCGCTAAGCCGGTCCTGCTGGCGAGGCTGAGCCAAGGGTACGAGGAGGCGATGCAGAACCGTTTAGCCAGTGCACGAACTATAGCCTCCGATGCCGTGGCCATGCAGGAGCGTTTTGCTTTGCAGTCGGACACGGAGGTGCAGCGCAAGTATAAGCTGCTCCGCGAGCGCATTTTTACGCAGGAGTGCATCAACACGCAGGCTATTTATGACAAGCACTTCCAAAACGCGAAGGAACTGGTTCAGGAGAAGAAGTTTATCGCAGCGGACCATGCCTACCAGGCTGCGATCAAAGCAGCGGATGAGAAAGCCGAATGTGGCATTGCTACCTTCACGGCAAAGGATGGACGGGAAACAATAGCGCCTGCCGCTAACTATCAGCGCAAACTGGAGGATGTTGACCGACTGGTTAACCGTAGTCGTTACGCAGAGGCGATCCAACTGTATAATGAGGCGGAAAAGCACTACCTTACTTACCAGGTGGGAAAGTTCGGGCTCAACCATACGTCCCTGTTCAACTACGCCAAAAGCAGCAGAAAACAGGCGTTTACAGCCGCTGCTGTGGATTACTATACCGGGCTGGGAGAGGAGCAGGTGGCTATCCAGCTACTGGCTTCGCTGCTGGACAATGGCTACCGAAAGGGCAAGACGAAAAAGGTGCAGGAGCAGCTAGGCAGGCAGCTCGCCATGAAAGACGCCGGGGCACTTGCCGCAATTTACGCCGGCAACCGCGACCTCAGGAAGATGCGAAAAGCGTTTGAGAAGGAGAGAAAGCGGATCGAAAGGAATGGATAAACGAAAAGGCAGAAGTTCGCTTCTGCCTTTCTTATTTTGTTTCCCTGAAAACTCAGAGCTCGAGCTCCAGAACGCTGTGCTATAACCCCTCTTCCTCCAGTACCTTCTGCAGCACACCTTCTTTCAAAGCATAGGCCGAAACACGGATTTGCTGCAGGTTGTATTGCTGCAGCACGAAGTCCACGGCGATACTTGCCAGCACGATCATGTCTACGCGCATTTCCAGCATACCGGGTATGGCCAGGCGTTCCTCGTGGTTCTTTTGGAGCAGTTCTTGATAAATCCTGTAGAAGTCAGCCATGGCCAGGGTAGAGGCAGCCGGAGGGTTCTGCTGCCGGGAGGTATCGCCTTTGCTCAGGGCATCGATGTCGCATAAGGTATCGAAAGTGCCGGAGGAGCCAACCAGGTTCACGGGGCTGTACGTGGCCACGGCCTCTGTGAGCGGCTGCAGCTTTTCCCGCAGGTACGCTTTTTCGGCCGCAATACTTTCCGGTGCGATCGGGTCCTGCCGAAAGAACTGGTCCATCAGGCGCTGGGCACCAACTTCAAAGCTGCGCTTCCAGAAGATCTCCTGTTTGTTGCAGATGATAAATTCCACACTGCCGCCGCCGATGTCCATGATCAGCGAGGTCTGCTCATCCAGTACACCGGCTGCACGCACACCGTAGTAGATCAGCTCCGCCTCCCGGTCCCCGTCTATCACTTCTACTTTGATGTCTGTTTGCTTGAAGACATCCTTGATAAAATCATCGCCGTTAGTGGCGTTCCGCACCATGCTCGTTGCCATGGCGCGTACGGTTTCCACCCCATGTGCATCAATCTGGCTTCGGAAGTCCTTCAGTGTCCTGATCGCGCGCTCATAAGCCTCCGGAGCAATGGCACCATTGCTGATACCGCCCTGGCCCAGGCGAACCGGTACCTTGGTTCTTACAAAGTCGTGTAGCTTACCATTTTCATCTACCTCTGTAATAAGCAGGTGAAAGGTGTTGGTACCCATGTCGATGAGGGCGAGGCGGCGGTCTGGCATAACGTTCCTTTGTTTAAGTGTAAAGCTCTATTTTTTGTCTACCGAAGTAAACCTGAAGAAGGTACCCAATGGCAGCCTGCGGTTGCCGCTGTCGTGCAGGTAAATCTCCCCAAATTCTTCGTTCTTTACCTGCTCCCCAAAGGTCAGGCGCATCAGGTTGTCCAGGATTAGGGCCGAAAAACCCATGGAGTACAGGTTGATCAGCAGGAAGTAATCTGTTTTGTCCAGCATCTGGTGGCAAAGCTTGATCAGTTCATTGAGCTCATTCTCCAGCTGCCACTTTTCTCCGTTTGGTCCGCGGCCGTAGGCAGGCGGGTCCAGGATGATACCGTTGTAGGTGTTGCCACGCTTCACCTCGCGGCGGGCAAACTTCATAGCATCCTCTACGATCCAGCGCACGTTGTCCAGGTTGCTGGCCTCCATGTTGTCGCGGGCCCAGAAGTTCACCTGCTTCACCGAGTCAAGGTGCGTGATGTCGGCACCGGCAGCCTTGGCCGCCAGAGAGGCAGCACCGGTATAGGCAAACATGTTCAGCACCTTCGGCGGCTTGGTCTGCAGCTTACGGGTGTTCTCGTAGATGAACTTCCAGTTGCTGTCCTGCTCCGGGAAAAGCCCCACGTGTTTGAAAGAGGAAAGTCCCAGGCGGAAGCGCAGCTTCAGGTCATTGTACTGGTAGTTGATATACCACTGCTCCGGCATTCCTTTCTTCAGTTTCCACTGCCCTTTTTCACTGCTCCCCTTGTCGCGGGTAAAAACCGCCTGCGCCAGGCGCTGCCACTCCTGCTCCGGCAGGTGCTTGTCCCAAATGGCCTGAGGTTCAGGGCGTGCCACATAGTACTGGCCGAAGCGTTCCAACTTCTCAAAATTTCCGGAATCTACTAATTCATAGTCGGGCCAGTTTTCTGTTGTAAGAAAGGAATACATATCTTTGTCGTTTATTTCTGGCTGTGTGCCAATTGGGGCAAAAGTACTCAATATCCGCCGAACCTTAAAAAGTGCACGCAGTCGCTGTTTTATTTGTTACAGAAATATGGCAATCAGCTTTTATAAATACCAGGGCACGGGCAACGACTTCGTGATGGTAGATAATCGTAAACTCACGTTCCCGGCAGAGGACGAGGCTTTGGTGAGGCAGCTCTGCGACCGCCGCACAGGTATAGGCGCGGACGGCTTGATCCTGCTGCAGTACCACCCGGACTACGACTTTGAGATGGTGTACTTCAACTCCGATGGCCGGCTGGGGTCTATGTGCGGGAACGGCGCGCGCTGCACGGTTCGCTTTGCCCGTCAGTTAGGGGTGATCGAGGACGTGGCCTGCTTCCTGGCTGCCGACGGCGAGCACCAGGCCAGTGTGGAGCGTGACCTGATCCAGCTAAAGATGAACGATGTGCAGGGAGTAGAGAAAATAGGGGAGGATTATTACCTGAACACCGGCTCGCCGCATTACATCCGCTTTGTGGGCGACGTGCAGCACCTGGATGTGTATGAGGAGGGGCGCGCGATCCGCTATAACGACCGCTTCAGGGCAGAGGGCACCAATGTTAATTTTGTGGAGCTGATCTCTGACAACGAGATTTATGTGCGTACCTATGAGCGTGGCGTGGAGGATGAAACCCTGTCCTGTGGCACGGGTGTAACGGCTGCAGCACTGGTGGCAGGCCTAAGAGGCCTGGAAAGCCCGGTGAAGGTCAAAACGCTGGGGGGAGATCTGGAGGTGATGTTCAAGCCTAATGAAACCGGCGGCTTTAAGTACATTTACCTGATCGGGCCGGCCAAGCAGGTGTTTTCAGGCTCGTTCCCGCTGCAACAGCAAGTGTAGATTTAAAGTAATAAGGACCGTCAGTAAGCAGCACGCTTGCTGGCGGATTTTCTTTTCCTAACGTTCATATTCACAACCCGGCATCAGCGTGTTTCTAAAATCCGACCACACTTATTTAAGAGCCCTGGAGCCTACCGATCTGGACTTCCTGTATACCCTCGAAAACGACAGCACTGTCTGGCACGTTGGCAACACGCTTACACCTTACTCCAAGTTTGTGCTGGAGCAGTACCTGGAGAACGCCGCCCTCGATATCTATACCATCAAGCAGCTGCGGCTGGTCATCTGCAGACTCGACCACCAGGCCATCGGTACCATCGACCTGTTCGACTTTGACCCGCTGCACCGGCGGGCAGGAGTAGGCATCATGATCGCAGCCGACCACCGGGGCAATGGCCATGCCACCGAAGCCCTGGAGCTGCTGCTGAACTATTGCCGGCATACGCTGCAGCTCCACCAGGTATACTGCTCCGTCACAGCTACCAACCTGCCCAGCATCCACCTCTTCACCAAAGCGGATTTTCAGCAGGTGGGGGTACGAAAAGAGTGGCTCCGCACCCCCGATGGGTGGGAGGATGTGGTGGAGTTCCAGAAGTTGCTGGCCTAAAAAGCGTTAAGTCAGCAGGCCCGGAGCTGCCCTAGCTACATCTAAATAGTTTACAGCGCAGGTAATTATCATCCACCCAAACCGAACTTCTGTCACTATGCCACTTGTTACCTATTATGGCATAGCCAATTATGCCTGAGATCAGAGAATAGTATAAACCCTATACTATTTCGGTAAATATGGCAGACAGGCTGGCAGGCGGTGTTTCTGGTATTGTTTTAGTATGGAGTGCTAGATATATCGGAAAAACAGCTATTTTTGACGATATTGCAAACAGAAGAATTCATTTAAGAACAGCATATACAGATGTTTGATTTTTTCGGTAAAACCGTTGCGAAACTATTCGGAACCAAATCCGACAGAGATATAAAGGAGGTAGTGCCTTACGTATCTAAGATAAACGAAGAATACGCAAAGCTAAATAGCCTCACAGACGATCAGCTTCGCCAGAAGACTTTCGAGATCAAGGGCATCATTGATGAGCGCCTTAAATCCATAGACGAGAAGATCGCCGCCTTGCACAAGCGTGTGGCCGATGAGCCGGAGCTGAACATTGTGCAGAAAGAGAACATCTTCTCCGAGATCGATGAGCTGGAGAAGGAACGCAACAAAGAGTTGGAAGTAGTGCTGATGGAGGTGCTGCCAACCGGCTTTGCCGTTGTAAAAGAGACCGCCCGCCGCTGGAAGGAGAACGGGCAGCTGGTGGTAACGGCCACCGACCACGACCGTATGATCGCGGCCCGCAAGCCGAACGTACAGATCGAGGGCGACAAAGCCACCTGGGCTAACAAGTGGGTGGCCGCCGGCAACGAGATCACCTGGGATATGCTGCACTACGACGTACAGCTGATCGGTGGTATCGTGCTGCACCAGGGTAAGATCTCAGAGATGGCGACAGGTGAAGGTAAAACGCTGGTAGCGACACTGCCTGCTTACCTGAATGCCCTGGCCAAGCGCGGGGTGCACGTGGTAACGGTAAACGACTACCTGGCCCGCCGTGACTCCGAGTGGATGGCGCCGTTGTTTGAGTTCCACGGCCTGACGATCGACTGCATCGACAAGCACCAGCCAAACTCCGAGTCCCGCCGCAACGCCTACAAAGCAGACATTACCTACGGTACCAACAACGAGTTCGGCTTTGACTACCTGCGCGACAACATGGCCCGCGAGCCACAGGACCTCGTGCAGCGCAAGCACCACTATGCGATGGTCGATGAGGTGGACTCGGTGTTGATCGACGACGCCCGTACGCCGCTGATCATCTCCGGTCCGGTGCCGCGTGGCGATGAGCATGAGTTCTATCAGCTGAAACCACGCATTGCCATGCTGGTAGAGGCGCAGCGTAAAATCGTTTCTAACTTCCTGACAGAGGCGAAGCGCCTGATCAAAGAGGGGAACACGCAGGACGGTGGTCTGTCCCTGTTCCGTGCCTACCGTGGCCTGCCTAAGAGCAAGCCGCTGATCAAGTTCCTGAGCGAAACGGGTAACCGTGCCATCATGCAGAAGGTGGAGAATTTCTACCTGCAGGATAACTCCCGCCAGATGCCGGAGGCCGACGAGCCGCTCTACTTCACCATTGATGAGAAACATAATCAGATCGAGCTGACCGAGAAGGGCATTGACCTGATCACGGGCCAGGGCGAAGATCCGAACTTCTTCATTATGCCGGACATCGGCACGGAGATCGCCAACATCGAGAATAACAAAGAGATCTCTCACGAGGAGCAGCTGCACGCCAAGGAAAAACTGATCGCTGACTTCCAGGAGAAATCGAAGCGTATCCATACCATCAACCAATTGCTGAAGGCTTATACCTTGTTCGAGAAGGACACCGAATATATCGTAACGCCGGACAATAAGGTGAAGATTGTGGATGAGCAGACGGGCCGTGTGATGGAGGGCCGCCGCTACTCGGATGGCCTGCACCAGGCCATTGAGGCGAAAGAGAACGTGAAAGTGGAGGACGCCACACAGACCTACGCCACCGTTACGCTGCAGAACTACTTCCGTATGTACCACAAGCTTTCCGGTATGACGGGTACGGCCGAAACAGAGGCAGGCGAGTTCTGGGACATCTATAAACTGGATGTGGTGGTGATTCCGACCAACCGCCCTATCGCCAGAAAAGACGAGCACGACAAGGTATACAAGACAACGCGCGAGAAGTATAATGCCGTAGCCGACGAGATCGTGCAGCTGACACAGGCTGGCCGTCCGGTGTTGGTAGGTACAACCTCGGTGGAGATCTCAGAGCTCCTGAGCCGTATGCTGAAACTGCGCAACATCAAGCACCAGGTACTGAACGCCAAGCTGCACCAGAAGGAGGCCGAGATCGTGGCCGAAGCCGGTAAGCCAAGCACCGTGACCATCGCGACAAACATGGCCGGTCGTGGTACCGACATTAAGCTGACGCCGGAGGCAAAGGCTGCCGGTGGTTTGGCCATCATCGGTACAGAGCGCCACGAGTCCCGCCGTGTAGACCGCCAGCTGCGTGGACGTGCCGGCCGCCAGGGTGA
>JAJLKL010000208.1:0-6056 GCA_033838975.1 Hymenobacteraceae bacterium
GGAGGAGTTCGCCGAGATCTTCGACGGCTTTTCCATTGGCTCCAACGATCTGACCCAGCTGACCCTGGGTATAGACCGGGACTCCTCCACGATCAGCAAGCTCTTTAACGAACGTGACCCGGCCGCAGAGAAGATGATTGCGCTTGCCATAGAACGAGCCAGGGCGAAAGGTCGTAAGATTGGATTATGCGGGCAGGCCCCGAGCGATTACCCGGAGGTAACGCAGTTCCTGGTAAAGCAGGGTATCGACAGTATTTCCTTTAACCCCGATGCCATAGCACAAGGCATAAAGAACATCGTGGAGGCTGAACAGCGGGTGCTGGGTGAACAAAAGCAACCCTGATGCTATACCTGAACAGCTTTTGCCCTGCCGGTTGCGTACATTTTTAATAAAGCATAATATGAAAGATCAGAGTAAGAACCAACCAGATAAAAAGCAGCCCAAAAAGCCTATTCTGCGGGAGGATGACCGGAAGCGTACCCCACCCGGGGCAACAGGCTATGTAACAGGCGGCGACACACACGCCACAAGGCCTGAGCAGGGACCGGACATTCCGCCGCAGGAGCGCACAGAGGGTATTCCGTAACCAGGCGTGCCTCTTGTTCCCGTTAGTATCCTTCACGAACAGGAAGGATAGCCCCATCTCGCTTTACCTGTTTTCTATCAAACCGAGGGGCTTCTCAAGGATGGAAGATTTGTTAACTTTATACCTGCTATGAACGAGCAGAAAGACCTGGATGCCTGTATACAGGAAAAGGGTATAAAGGCGCTGATATTTGACTTGGATGGCGTGATCACCCAGACCGCCGGGGTGCATGCCCGGGCCTGGAAGCGGATGTTTGACGATTACCTGCGTGAGCGGGGAGAGCAGGAAGGCAAAACGTACGAGCCCCTGGACATCGCCACCGATTACCGGCAGCATATAGACGGCATACCGCGTTACGATGGCGTCCGGAACTTTCTCGCATCCCGGGGCATCAGCCTGCCGGAGGGATCTGCGGATGATGCCCCGGGGGATGAGACGGTGAACGGGCTGGGAAACCTGAAGAACGAATACTTTCAGGAGATGGTGCAGGAGGGAGGAGTAGAGGTATATAACGATACGGTAACCTGGATAAAAGAACAGCGCAGGAAAGGTTTACGTACAGCCGTGATATCGGCCAGCAAAAACTGTAAAACCATACTGGAGGCTGCCGGACTGGAGGAGTTGTTTGAGACACGCGTAGACGGAGTTCTGGCTGCCGAGCTAGGCCTGAAAGGAAAGCCCGCTCCCGATGTTTTCCACGAGGCCGCCCGCCGCCTGAAGGTAAAACCGGTGGAGTCCGCTATCTTCGAGGATGCCATTGCTGGTGTGCAGGCAGGTAAGGCGGGCGATTTTGCGCTGGTGGTTGGCGTGAACAGAAATGCTTCTGCGGAAGCACTGAAAGAGAACGGGGCAGACCTTGTGCTCAGCCAGTTCCCTGATAAATAAGATGACACAGACCAAAAATACACATGTTCAGAAACGGGAAGCCCATGAGCTCCCATCCATCCTTCACCAAAAGCAGGAACTGCAGGAACAGCTAAAGGGTAAAACGCCGGCTGTCTTTCTCGATTACGACGGTTGCCTGACCCCCATCGTCAAAGACCCAGACAAAGCCATTCTCTCCGATGAGATGCGGCAGGTGCTCAGCAGGCTTGCCCAGGTATGCAAAGTGGCCGTGGTGAGTGGCCGCGACCGCGCCAATGTAGAGAAGCTGGTGCAGCTGGATAACTTGTACTTTGCCGGCTCCCACGGCTTCGACATCACAGGGCCGGGAGGCATGCATGTAGAGCCCGGAGGCGCGAAAGACGCCCTGCCCGCCTTGGATCGGGCTCAGGAGGAGCTTAGGGGTAAACTTCGGCACATTGACGGGGCCATGGTAGAAAGAAAGCGCTATGCCATCGCCGTTCATTACCGTAACGTATCGGAAGGAGACGTGGCTGAGGTGATAGCTACCGTGGAAGAGGTGTTGAGCAAGCATAAGGAACTGAAGAAAGGGCTCGGGAAGAAAATTGTGGAGCTCAAGCCAAACCTGGACTGGCACAAGGGCAAGGCAGTGCTCTGGCTGATGGAGGAACTGGGCCTTGACGAGTCGGAGACGGTGCCCATGTACATTGGCGATGACATAACGGATGAAGATGCCTTTGCCACGCTGCAGGGCAGAGGCCTTACCATTTTGGTGGGGGAGCACGACGATAAAACCGCGGCAGACTACAGACTGGAGGATGTGGATGAGGTCAGGCAGTTTCTGGATGAGCTGGCGCAAACCATAAAATAGCAGGCCTATGGCTGACTGGCAGATAGTTTACGACAAGTGGGCTCCTGAGGAGCAGCCCTTACGGGAAGCACTTTGTACCCTCGGTAACGGCTATTTTGCTACACGAGGTGCAGCAGAAGAGTCTTCTGCCGATGAGGAGGTGCATTACCCTGGCACCTATCTGGCAGGTGGCTATAACCGATTGGTTTCCCAGGTTTCCGGCAAGGAGATTGAGAATGAGGACCTGGTGAACTGGCCAAACTGGCTGCCCCTGACCTTCCGGCACACCGGTGGCGAATGGTTCGGGCTGGACAAGGTGCAGGTGCAGGAGTTCTCCCAGCACCTGGATATGCAGCAAGGGCTGCTTACCCGCAGGATCCGCTTCAAAGACGGTGCCGGGCGGGAGACGCACTTGCTGAGCAGGCGTTTCGTCAGTATGGCCAACCCCCATGTAGGGGCACAGGCATGGGAGCTCACGCCCCTTAACTGGTCTGGCACGATCGAGGTCCGGACAGCTTTGGATGGAGGGGTAACTAACGATGGGGTTGCCCGCTACAGGTCGCTGGAGGGAAAGCACCTGGAGCCACTGCAGGCGGACCAGTACGATGAGGAGACGCTGTACCTTTTGGTGCAGACGAACCAGTCTCAGGTCCGAATGGCCCAGGCAGCCCGCACCGTTGTCAGGGTGGATGGCAAGCGGCAGGAGGTGGAACGGCAAAGCACCGCAAAAAACGACTATGTGGAGCAGGTGCTCCAGGTGAGCTGCTCTGAGGCTAGGCCTGTTACCATCGAGAAAGTGGTGCTCATCTATACCTCCAAGGATTTCGCCATCTCTGAGCCACTTTTGGAGGCCTGTAAGAATATTGAGCGCCTTACCAGCTTTGACCAGCTGCTGGATGCCAGCTGTCGTGCCTGGCGGCGTGTCTGGAAGCGATGCGACCTGCAGATGGCCTGTAATGATGAGGCGCAGAGCGTTCTCCGCCTGCACGTGTTCCATTTGCTGCAGACAGTGTCCGCCAACTCGGTAAGCCGCGATGTAGGGGTCCCCGCCCGCGGCTGGCACGGGGAGGCGTACCGGGGGCATATCTTCTGGGATGAACTGTTCATCTTCCCGTTCCTGAACTTTCGCCTGCCCGACCTGACGCGTGCCCTGCTGATGTACCGCTACCGCCGGCTGACCGAGGCCAGGTATGCAGCGCTGCAGGCCGGTTACCGGGGGGCTATGTTCCCGTGGCAGAGCGGGAGCAACGGTCGCGAAGAAAGCCAGATCATCCACCTCAACCCTCAGTCCGGGCGTTGGGTGCCGGACAATACTTTCCTGCAGCGGCACATCAATGCGGCTATTGCCTACAATGTGTGGCACTACTTTCAGGCCACCCACGACCGGGAGTTCCTTGCCTTCTATGGGGCTGAGCTCATCTTCGAAATTGCCCAGTTCTGGTCCACCATCGCCATTCTTAACCAGGAGACGGGGCGCTACGAGATCCGGAATGTGGTGGGGCCGGATGAATACCACACGGAGTACCCCGGCTCTGAGAGCCCCGGCCTGAACAACAACGCCTATACCAATGTAATGGCTGTGTGGGTTATTCAGTGTGCGCTGCATGTGTTAGAGGTGCTGGATGAGTCACGGGCCAAAGAGCTGAAAGACAAGTGCGCTATCTCGACCGATGATGTGGAGCGCTGGCAGCATATCAGTCAGAAAATGTATGTGCCCTTTATCGGGGACAGCAGCATTATAGCCCAGTTCGAAGGGTACGACGAGCTGCAGGAGTTTCCGTGGGAGGAGTACAAGGAAAAGTACGGCGAGTCGATGCGCCTGGACCGCATCCTGGAGAGTGAGAACGATAACGTAAACAAGTATAAGGCGAGCAAGCAGGCAGACGTGCTGATGCTGTTTTACCTGTTCTCATCAGAGGAGCTGGTGCAGATCTTCCAGCGCATGGGTTATGACTTTAAGCCGGAGAGCATACCTGAAAACATCAGCTATTACGAAGACAGGACCTCCCACGGCTCTACCCTGAGCAAGATCGTGCACTCCTGGGTGCTGGCGCGCTCTGACCGTAAACGCTCCTTTGTGAACTTTAAGATCGCACTCATGAGCGATGTGGAGGATGTGCAGGGGGGCACCACGCCAGAGGGTATACACCTGGGTGCGATGGCCGGCACCGTGGACCTGGTCCAGCGCTGCTATACCGGCCTGGAGGTACGGGAAGACGTGCTGTGGTTCAACCCCGTTTTGCCGGACGAGATCGGCTGCCTTGACTTTCAGCTGCGCTATCGCAGCCATTGGCTCTCCCTGCAGCTGACACAGGAAAAAATGACCGTTTCCTTTGATAAAGGCTGGACGAACGAGCTGCAAATAGGCGTAATGGGCGAGGTGTATACGCTGAAGACTGGCGATAGGCGGGAGTTTGATATCAGAAAAAAATAAGTATATTAGGCTACCGTTATGCATACATAAGGCTGGCCCCATCTTCGCGGGCCAGAGAGACATCTATTTACAAGAGCACATGAGCAAGATTATCACGATTACCCTTAATCCGGCATTAGACAAGAGTACGCATGTAGATCAGGTTTTGCCAGAGAAGAAGCTACGCTGCACCAGTCCTAGCTATGAGCCTGGCGGGGGAGGCATCAACGTTTCCAGGGCCGTGAAAAAGCTGGGAGGGAATTCCACGGCCTGGCTCCTGGCTGGCGGTCCCGCCGGCGATAAGATCTGCGAACTGCTGCACGAGGAAGGGGTGGATTACTGGACGGTTCCCACCAAAAGCTGGACACGGGAGAACCTGATGGTCATGGAGGACAGTACCGGAAACCAATTCCGGTTTGGCATGCCCGGGGCCGAGGTGTATGAAGGCGAGTGGAAGCAGTGTCTGGATAAACTTGAGCAAATGCCTGATGAGGAGTTGCCGGAGTACGTGGTAGCGAGCGGTAGTCTGCCGGAAGGGGTGCCGGATGACTTCTACTCACAGCTGGCTTCTTTGGCTCATAAAAGAAATACCAAACTTATAGTAGATACCTCTGGAGAGGCGCTGGTAAAGGCAGCAGGAGAGGGTGTGTACCTGCTGAAGCCGAACCTGGGCGAACTGGCCTCCCTGGCCGGAAAAGAGCAGATAAACGCCATGGAGCAGGAGGAAATCGCCAGGCAGGTACTGGAGGAGGGGAAGTGCCAGGTGCTGGTGGTGTCCTTAGGCCCTCGTGGTGCCATGCTGGCTTCAAAGGAAGGCGGTATAACCTATGTGGTTCCCCCCACAGTGCCTCAGCAAAGTGCCGTTGGCGCCGGAGACAGTATGGTGGCCGGCATGGTGCTGAGCCTCATCAAGGGCTGTAACTTGGATGAAATGGTCCGGTATGGGGTAGCCGCTGGTACTGCCGCCACCATGTCGCCCGGCTCAGAGCTCTGCCGCAAAGAGGACACAGAGGAAATCTACCAATGGCTCCTGGAGCACAAGTAGCGCCCCTTATTCAAACACGATCACCTTGTCTTTGTGCTTGCCGCGCATGTGGTTGCGGATAATCTGCTGCACGTCCTTATTATCGTTGTAGCGGGTTATGGCACCTTTGAAGTCTTCCATGCCCTGGGCTGAGAAGGTCTCATCCACAAATCCGAAGCCCAGGTAAGTGCCATGGTCCACGACCACCACTGACTTTTCGCCGGGCTCACGGCCTTTCCCGATGATCACAAAGCTGTTGTGCTCAAAAGAAAAGGAGTCGATTGCGGCCTCCACGCGCTTGTTGTACTCTTCCGGGCTTTCCTTGCCGATACAGGCACC
>JAJLKL010000209.1:0-13803 GCA_033838975.1 Hymenobacteraceae bacterium
TATGTTAACCCCCGAACACCTTTTTGATCACCCTGTGCTGGCCCAGATCCTGAAAGCAGGCGAGGCCGTACACCACCCTCACCCAAAGGCACACGAGGAGACCATCCTGCTGACCCTGCAGGCTAACCCGGAAGGCGACGCGGCCGAGCGCATTGCCCTGGCCTACTCCCGCGCCTTTGGCAGCATGACTACGGCAGACAGCCTGAACACCGGCAACCTCTACAGCGCTTCCTACGGCACCATCGACATGATCTCGGCCTTCAACGTGCTGGTGGGGGCCACTCCCCTCGTCACCTTTGGCCATCAGTTTTCCAACCGTACCATAGCGGCTACTGTGGCTGATGCCAGGCAGGTCCACATCCTGGACCTTGGCATCGGGAGCGGACTGCAGTGGCTGCAGCTCCTGGACATGCTGGCCCAACGCCCGGGCGGAGCGCCGGAGGTACACCTGACGGGTATAGACATACCGGCTCCGGAGGGTGCCCCGGACCAGCGCCTGCAGCAAACCGGCGCACAGCTGCAAAGCTATGCCGACAATCTGGGGATCAGCCTGACCTACGACTGTATCGCCGCCAAGCTGGAGGAACTGGACCTGACGCAGCTGCCGTTAGCTCCAGCCGCTACCCTGGTGGTGAACGCTGCATTCACGCTGCACCACCTGCCGGACCAACTGGTAGCACAACCTGACTACCGCGACCGCACACTGCGCCAGATAAAAGCACTGCAGCCTGCTGTCTTCACGCTTACGGAGCCTGACTCGGAGCATAACAAGCTGGAGTTTATGCCGCGCCTGCGCGAATCCTTGCGCCATTACTTTACCGTGTTCGATGTACTGGATACCCTTTTGCCACAGCAGCTACCGGAGCGGCAAATCATAGAGCAGGAGTTTTTCGGACGCGAGATCATCAATGTGATGTCCTGTGAAGGGGCGGCACGGGTAGAGCGCCATGAGCGGCACGAAGCCTGGAGGCGCCGCCTTATACGGCATGGCTTTGCTCCTGCTGCTGTACCGCCTCAGGAGTTAGTGGCGACCATGGCTTTGCACGAGCACTTCTCGGTTACAGCCAATGGCGCTGGTTATACCTTATGCTGGAAAGGAACACCTGTAGTGGCGGCTACTGCCTGGCGGTAGGCAGGTTCTACTGAACTTCACGCTCTTTCTACCGGCTTGTACAAGGAAAGAGGGTTGATGCTCGTGCTGCACCAACCCTCTTTCCTTTGCCCTCTTTCTCGGGCTGTGGTTACTTTTCTTCCTAGCAGGAAGCCCTGTTACCTCCCCAACTTGCGGAGCGCCAGCAGGCATAGGGCCACCGAGCCTGATACGTGGATGTCGCCTCGCATCACCATGCCTTCTACCTCCTGCACCGGCACTTTCAGCACCTCGATCTGCTCTGTTTCGTCCAGGTCCTGCTCGGCTACCTGGCGTGCGTTCCGGGCCAGGAAGAAGTATATCTTGTTCGTGTCTTTCGTAGGGTTGTCGATCACTTCCAGTAGTTGTTCCACATCATCTGAAGCATAGCCTGTCTCTTCCAGCAGCTCGCGTTTGGCAGCCTCTACGGGGTTTTTCTCGTCCTCATCGATCACGCCTCCCGGCAGCTCAACAAAGACATCGCCGGCAGCGTGCTTGTACTGCCGCACAAAGATCACGTGGTTATCTTCCGTGATCGGGAAGGTAAGCACCACATCAGGCCGCACGCTCACATAATAATCGTCCAGCACAAGGCCGTTGGGCAGCTCCACCTCGTCGCGGCGCAGTTTATACCACTTCTCGTCAAATACCATTTCTGATTTGAGCACCTTCCAGGACTTAGGCGTATGTTTTCGTTCTTTCATTTCAGGTTTATACTTGCTGTGCGTTATACATCATCCACATAAAAAAAGCTACGCCCACTAAGATAGCAGACGCAGCGCAAGGTTTAAGATGATAGCTTGATTTCTTTGCTTTCTGACAGTCGCCTGAACAGCGTTTATTTACTACCGTTCTGCCCCATCATGTACTGATTCTTTCCTGCCACTTTCTCCTGCACGGCCTCCTGCCAATCCTGTCCTGTTGCAGAGAGGTACTCCGACTGGTTCCACTGTTGCCCTTTGCGGAGTTGCTCATCCAGCTCCAGGATGTACAGCTCATGCCCCGGGCGGGCTTTCACCCGAAAGCCACAGGTACGCAGCATCGCTTCGATGCAGGCATGGTTGGGGGCCCACCAGTTGGTAATGTCGCCGGCCATTCTTTTTTCGATGAAGGCCATCTTCGGCCAGCCCTCCTCCAGCATCTGCTCGCGGTCGTACAGGCCAAAGTCATCGGGGGTTTCCCTGGCTTCCTCGCCGGGCATGGTCAGGGTCTGGAACACCATCAGGTTCGCAGCCTTTTGCGACAGGATGTCCAGGGAGAGCAAGGGGTAGCGCAGGTGGTAGAGCACGCCCATGTACCAGATCAGGTCGAACTGGCGGTCGAGCCGTGCCACGTCGTATACCTGCATTTGCTTCAGCTCTATCCTGTCCTGCAGACCGAACTGCCTGGCGGCCCACTCAGCCTGGCGCAGGTAATGCGGGTCTACGTCTATCCCTAATACCTGGGCTCCCCGCTTTGCCAGCTCAATGGAGTAGAAACCGGCGTTGCAGCCAATATCCAATACGTTCCAGCCAGACAGATCAGCAGGTATATGGGGCGCTAACTCTTTCCACTTGAAAGCCGGGAAGTCGCCCAGCCGGTGGTTGGGGGCTGTCTGTTCTCCGGACGGCAAGTGTAAGTTGTGGAACCATGGCCCTAGCTGCTCTATCTCCTTCTGCATGCTGTATCGTTCTGTTTAATTGCTGTATGATCACGCCGGCAGGCAGTCCCGCTAGCTGACGGCGCTTTTTTTCTGTATTGTTAGTCTTTCATCGTCAGCGCGCCTTGCGCCTCCGAGGTTACGCTCATCAGCTCCTGCGCGTACCCCTCCAGTTCTTTTGCACGATGGGCCGCCGTATGGTGCGTCAGCACTTTCCTGCGGGCACGCTCGGCTATCAGCTTACGCTCCGATTTGCAGACCTCCCGCAGGTAGCGGAGTGTATCCTCGGCCGAGTAAGACACCAGGATCTCCTCATCAATCTTGAAGAAGCTGTCCAGTCCGTCCCAGTAGTCTGAGATGATCGGGGTACAGCAGGCGGCCGCCTCAAACAGGCGCACGCTCGGCGAGTAGCCCGCCTTGATCATATCGGCACGGGTAATGTTCTGGGTAAAGCGCTGGCTGTTGTAGAAATGGCGGTGCTCCGCGGGAGGTAGGTGGTGAATGTGCTGCGTGTTCTCCGGCCACTGAATACTATCCGGGTACTGCGGCCCTGCCACCACAAAGTTGCCCTCCGGCCATTGGCGTGCAGCGTCCAGCATCAGCTTCTCGAGCGGCGGCTGCCGGTCGTCGGAGTAAGTGCCCAGGTAGCCCAGGTCCCACTTCACCTCTACCAGCTCCGGGTAGTACAGGCTCGGGTCAAAAGAGCAGTACAGCGGACGCGCCATCGGGGAGCCGTATTTCTGCTCCAGCAGGTCCAGCGTAGGGCCACCCGTGAAGGACAGGTACAGGTCATACTTCGGAATCAAGTTAGGATGCAGGTACTCGTAGTCCTCACGCTCCAGTTTGGCAAGCGTAACCGGTGTATCGATGTCGTAGAAAGCTTTAATGCCCTGCGCTGTCTGTATCACCCACTCCCCTACCTGCACCCCCTCCGGCACATAAGAGCCTACAATCACGAGGTCAGCCTCCCGTACCTGCTCGGTGAAACGCTTCAGGTCATCAAGTGATGAGTAAAGTTCGGTCTGGCAGTACTCCGGGTTGGGCAGGTCGCGGTTGCCTGCGTACCAGGGCACGTCGCGCTCCAGAAACAGTACCTGGTGCTCCAGGTTATTCAACTCGCGCACAAGTCCGCGAAACGTGGTGGCGTGGCCATTCCCCCAGCTCGAGGTGATGGACAGCCCAAGTATAACGATGTTCATGCCAGTGCTTTGTTAGTTTGTTTTACCTCAGCGTACAGTAACTTCTCCAACTGCTCAGCCCGGTGGCTGTACGTGTGTGCCGACAGCACTTGCTGGTAGGCTGCCTTTCCTATTGCTTTTGCTTTATCCTCGGTTAGTTCGGACAGTATAGCCGCTACTTCGGCGCCGTCTTTGGCCACCAAGATCTCTTTACCCGGCTCAAAGAAAAAGTCGATGCCTTCCCAGTAGTCCGTGATGATGCAGGCGCCTGCCCCGGCAGCCTCGAACACGCGCGTGGCCGGCGAGAAACCGTAGCGGGCCATGCTCTCGCGGCTGATGTTCAGGACCGCCTTAGGGGTACAGTTGAAGGCGTTGTGGTCCTTGGTGTACACATGGCCTGTATACTTCACATTCTCGGGCATCTGCTTATCGCCCCAGCCACTGCCCCCAATGATAAACTGCTTGTTTAGCTGCAGCGCCGCAGGCTTGAGGAAGAACTCCTCTACCCGGGCCTCGCGGTCAGGTAAGCGGTTTCCCAGAAAGGCCAGGTCGCAGGCGAAACGTGCGTCCGGCTCCACCGGGAAATGTGTGGCTGTATCCAAGGCGTTATAGATCGGCACGCATTTCTTTGCACCCAGGGCTTCATAGGCATTCACCACCGGGTCGCCGCCGCCATAGGTTAAAATCATGTCGTAAGCCGGGATCAGCTGCAGGAACTGATCCTTCGGGTCATGGTGCACGCGGTCCAGTGTGGCAGGGGCATCCACGTCCCAGAACACCACCAGGCGCTCCTCTGTCTGCAGTCTCAGCACCTCACGCTCCAGCAGCTCATCAAACACGCCCACACCGCTGGCTTTTACCACCATGTCGGCTTCGGCGGCCTGCTCCAGGCAGTCCTGCACGGCCTCTTCGGTGGCTTCATACACTACTACCTGTGCCCACTCCGGGTCCTCTATGTCACGGTTTTGCTGGCGCTCATAGGCATCGGGCTCGTAGAACGTTACCTGGTGCCCGCGTGCATGCAAAGCCCTTACAATGCCTCTGTAATAGGTGGCGGCACCATTCCAATAAGCTGATACTAAACTAGATCCAAAGAAGGCAATTTTGAGTTTACGGTTATTCATGCAGGGCTTGTTCTTTTGCGGATAAATAGATTTTAGTTGTTTCGATGCCCAGTTCCTCGCACACACTCTCCAGTTCATCCACACGGTGGGCACAGGTATGGCGGCTATGGATGGTGTGGAAACCACGCCGCGCCACTTCACAGGCAGCCTGTGTATCGGTTAGTATTGTTTGCAGATGCTGCTTCATCTCCTCGCCTGTTCTGGCCACCAGAAAGTCCTCTCCCGGTGTGAAGAGGTTCTCCGCGTCGTTCCACGGGGATGAGATGAGCGGAATGCCACAGGCCATGGCCTCAAAAGGGCGGATGGTGGGGATACCCGGCAAAGCCTCTACATAAGGCCTGCGCGGCACATGCACCGTTACCTTATACTTGGCGAACTCCTCGGCCGCCTTGTAGTTCGGCAGCCAGCCGCCATATTCGATACCCGCCTCGGCCAGGGCCTGCCGGGCATGCTCCGGGTAGCGCACACCGTAGATCTTGGCTTTCAGCCCCAGCTCTTTCACCGGTCTGATCAGGAACTCGTGCAGTTCGGCGGTACGCTCCTCATCGCCCCAGTTACCGATCCAGATCAGGTCGCCCTCATACTTCTTGCGCTCATGCGGGTAAAACACCGAGGTGTCCGCGGCCTCGTGCCAGGTCCAGGCCCTGGCGGTCCAGCCTTCCTGCAGGTACAGATCGCGGATAACGTTGCCAAAGGCCAGCACACCATCGTAATGTGAGAGATCGTACTTTGCCATGCTCTCACGGTCCGTTACGGCACGGTGGTGGGTATCGTGGAAAAGGAGTTTGTAGTGGCCTTTTTTGGCCCGGTGCTCCCCGATGCGCTTCACCAGCTCATGCTCATTCCACTCGTGCACCAGCACCAGGTCGGCATCAGCCAGCACTTTATCGAGGTTGAGGTTCTCTAAGGTATAGAAGTTAGTCTTGATGTTAGGATAGTACTCCTTCAGCTCCTCCAGCTTCTCTTTGCCATAGCCTTCGGTGAGGTTCTGCAGGCTCCAGCCGTTTTCGGGCTCGTATACTTTCACCTGGTGTCCCCTCTCTTCCAGCTCCCGCACAATGCCGCGCAAAAAGTGGGCATTCCCGTGGTTCCAGTCAGAGAGAACAGAGTGGTAGAAAAGGATTATGTTCATGTAGCGGTTAACCGTGTAGTTGGGTGGATTATTAAGGAAATGAGAGAATATGTGACCTTGCAGTTCACGCATTCTCTCATTCAACTATTCGTTTTTATACTGATACGGCTTTCTTCATCACCTGGCGGTACACGTGGTCGTAGTCCTGCCCCATGGGATCTGTGGTATACCCATGGGAGCGTTTTACGGCACGGCAGGCCATGATATTGCGGGAGAACTCGTCTTCGATCAGGTTGTTGATGGTATCGCGCAGCTCATCGGCGTTACGCGGGTCCACGTACTTGGCCGCATTGCCCCAGATCTCCACCTGGCTATCGGTTTTGCCCACCACCAGCGCACAGCCCGACATGGCCGCCTCGAGTATGGTCAGGCCAAATGGCTCGTACTTGGCCGGCAGGGCGTAGATCGAGGCTCTGGAGAGCCAGTCGGAGACTTCTTTCTCGGACAGGTGACCCAGGAAGTGCACATTCTCCAGGTCCACCGTGCTTCCCGTTGCCGGGTGCTTGGCATCGCCGGCGATGTATACCGGCCACTGCAGCTCTGAGGCAATATGGGCCAGCATGGAGATGTTCTTGGCCTCATCCCACACACGGCCCATGCTGAACACGAACGGCTCCTTCTTACCGAACTGGAACCCGTGCTGGCCTCGCCCATTATATACTACCGTGCTGGCGTTAAACGGCCCGTACAGTTCCTCTGCCTGGCGCAGCATGGCCTGCGTAGGGGCCACCACCATATCAGCCGCCTGTAAGCCGCGGGCCACCATCTCCTTGTACCTGTCCCACTCTTTCGGAGCCTCCTCATCCTTCACGGCCTTCCACCACGACATTACACAAGAATGGATCACCACCACTGTCGGCACGCCCCAGTTCAGGGCGCCGTGCGCCATACCGTTCAGGTGCACCAGTTCGGGCTGCACCTTCTCTTTGAGCTGCAGCAGCCATTCACCGGCCTTTTCCACGTCTTCCCAGGGGCTGTCCATCCACTCCAGCTTATAGTTGCTCTCGTAAACGGTCAGGTTACTGATCTCCTCCACCTGGCGGCGTTGCTCCTCGCTCAGTGGGGCTCCCATGGTAGCCAGCGCTACCTCTGTTTTGAATGGCGCCAGGGCCCGTATCAATTCCAATGTGTAATTCCAGACACCGCCAACGGTATCTGCTGTCATCAAGATCTTTGAAGGATGATGTGCTTCCATTTTCTTATCTCCCGTAAATTTTATCTAGTACTTCTGCTACTTTCACAAACTCTTCAGCCTCTTCGTCAAAGCCCTCACCCTTGGCTACTCTGTTGGCCCAGGCCACACCGGCACGTCCCATCCAGTCGTCTGGCGGCGAGCACAGGCGCTCTGTTCTGGTGCCGTAGTAGCGTTCCGCTATAAAGTCGTAGAACGAGCCGTTGATATTCTTCATGGCCACACCGCCCTCTGTGCCGTAGAAGGTGGCGCTGATAATGGCCTCCTGGCCGGCTGGCAGGTTCCAGGAGCAGCTCAGCTGCATGTGGGTGTTGCCCTCCAGCTCGATGCCGGCCGAAGCGTAGTCCTCCACCTTACCCTCTGCCATGCTGATAGGTTTTCCTTTGGCAAAGAGCCGGCTGTTCACCTCTTTCACTTTCGGGAAGTTCATCGACCACAAGGCCAGGTCCACCAGGTGCACGCCCAGGTCGATCACGCAGCCCCCGCCGGAGAGCTTCTGCTCATAGAACCAGGCTTTGTCGGGGCCATAGGCGTTGTGGAACACCAGCTCGATAGCGTAGATATGCCCCAGCTCTCCGCTTTGCACAACCTTGTATACCTGCTGCATCGCCTCTGTGTAGCGGTACGACAGGTCCACGCCCAGCAGCTTATTATGTTTTCGGGCCGCTTCCACCACCCTTTTGGTCTCTTCCATGTTGCGCCCCAGGGGCTTTTGGCAAAAAACAGCCTTGCCGGCCTCCAAAGCCAGCTTGCTCTGCTCGGCATGGAAGGCACTCGGGGTGGCAATCACCACGCCATCCACCTCCTCTTCACTGATGATGGCCTCCAGCGAGTTCACCTGTTTGGCCTCCGGGGCGCTTTTCATCGCCTCCTCGGCGTTCGGTGCAGCGGTATCGGATATGTAGGCAACCTCGCCGGCGTTGTGCCTGGCGATCACCTCCATCCGGTTACGGCCTATCCAGCCTACCCCTAAAAAGCCAAGCTTTGGCCTGGTAGTAGTAGAAGAAGAAGCTAAGGCAGGGTGTTCTTTGTCGAGTATCGTCTCTTGCATGGTTAGTAGGTTATAAGGGCTTTTACAAAACCGTCGGGGCGGTTTGTGAGGTTATCGAAAGCTTTGTCAATATTATCCAGGGTATAGGTATGGGTATAGAGCTTGTCTGGGTCGATAGTACCTTGCTCTACAGCCCGAATGGCTGCTCTCATTCCCTTGAGGTACTCCTGCGGGTCGCGCTCGTGTGCGTTGATCACGTCGAGGCCACGCCAGTTCCAGAGTTGAATGTTCACCTGCCGCATGCCGTCCTGGTGGAAACCTGCGATGGTCAGCCTGCCCCTTTCGGTGGCCAGTTCGCCTGCCAGGTTCAGGGGCCATTCTTTTCCGGTGCACTCTATTACGCGTTCACAGAACTTTCCGTTGGTCAGATTTTTAACTTTTTCTATGATTTTGTAGTGATCATCCATTTTAATCACCTCATCAGCGCCGCATTCCCTGGCTGTCTCCAGGGAGAAGTCGCGCTGCGAGATGGCGATTACCCTGGCACCGGCGTTCTTGGCTAACTGCACCAGCAGGGCGCCCAGGAAACCAATCCCCAGGATGGCCACAGTCTGGCCTGCCGAGATGTCACTGCGTTTGAAGATGTTCATGGCACAGCCCAAAGGCTCGCCGGGGAAAGGCTTTCCGGCTAAGGCCTCAGGCAGCTTCACCACCTTATCGGCATCGGCCAGGTCGTACTGGGCATAGGAGTTATAGGAAAGGGCAGCCACTCTGTCCCCCACCTTGAGGTGCTCTACGCCCTCGCCTACCGCATCCACCACGCCCCAGCCTTCATGGCCCGGGTTACCCGCCTCCACGGGGTAGGTGAACCACTCGCGCCCCTCCCACACCGGGATGTTGGAGGCACAAAGGCCGCAGCCCTCCAGTTTCAGGCGCACCTGCCCTTTTTGTGGCTCGGGCAGCTTTGCGTCCTGTACTTCTATTTTACCGGGTGCCGTGATCACAGCGGCTTTCATGGCTGCGGCAAGGGTGCTGGCCACAGCGTTGTCTTGAGTAGTAAGGGTGTCTTGCATTATGCTACTGCTACTTTTTTAACAGGTTCTTTTGGTTCGATTTCTGACAGAAGTGGCAAGGGCAGCTCCAGCCCGCGGTTCTCGCAGAGCCACTGGTACAGCTTGGCTACGCCTTCCTGCACACTATGTTTCGGATACCAGCCGGTGGCCTCCTGGAATTTGCGCGTGTCGGATACATAATAGTGCTGATCGCCGGGGCGCCACTCGCCGAACTTGAGCGGAATGGCTTCGCCGCGGTACTTGCCTATCATCTTAAGGAGCTCCAGCAGGCTGACGGTGCTCGCCGGACCGCCTCCGATGTTGAAGGCCTGCCCCTTTATCGCGTCGATGTGCTCCTGGGCGAGCAGGAAAGCATCCACCAGGTCCTCCACGAACAGGATATCGCGCACCTGCTTACCGTCGCCGTAAATATTGACCGGCTTGCCCTCGATGGCCCGGATGGCAAAGTGCGCCACCCAGCCCTGATCTTCGTTCCCGTACTGGTGCGGACCATAGATACAGCTCATGCGGAACACGGCCATCGGCAGGTTATAGGTACGGGCATAGTCGATCACGTACTGATCGGCAGCGCCCTTGGAGCAACCGTACGGGCTGTGGAAATCCAGCGGGCGGGACTCGCTGATGCCATACTCTTTGATGGTTTCATCGGCCGGATAGTAACGGGAGCCGTTGGAAATGAACTCCAGGTCCTCCAGCCCGCCGTATACCTTGTTCGTAGAAGTGAACACCAGCGGCGGCGGGTTCTCCTGCTCCCGGATCGCTTCCAGCACATTGATGATGCCCCGGGCGTTGATCTCAAAGTCGTTGATGGGCAGGTCGAGCGAGGTGGTAACGGCCACCTGGGCGGCAAAGTGGAACACAGCCTCGGCACGCTTCATTACCTTGCGCACCGTCTGCAGGTCTCGGATGTCGCCCACGTATACCTCCAGCCTGTCCGGGTAGTTTTCGTGCAGCCACTGCAGGTTTTGCTCCACCCCGTTGCGCGAGAGGCTGTCGAAGATCATCACCCGCTTGCCCTGCTCCAGCAGGCGCTTGGCCACGTTCGTTCCCACAAAGCCTGCTCCGCCGGTGATCAAGGTATAGGGCTCTTTGCCCTCATCAGCTGCGCGTTTGATGTATTCCAGACTGTCTAGTTTCTCCACCCCGTGCTTTGCCCACAGCCTGTACAGGAGCTTGGTCGTACCGTCAGCGCGTTTCAGGCCGAAATGGTACTCCCGGTCATCCAGGTGAAACCCTGCTACGGTTGGCAGGTTCGCGTCCAGGTCGTTAGCCCCGTACCAGTACAGTCGGGCAGCGTCTGCCCGCAGCGCCTCCTTGAACTCCTCTACCTGCTTGTACTCATCGAACTGCCAGGTGGAAAAGCCCGCCTCTGTGATCCAGAGCTCAGCCTTGCAGTCGTGCTGGTCCAGCACCTCGCGCACGGCTCTGATGTTCTCTTCCCAGCCGTCCCACATCTGGTCGAACACGTAGGGGAAGCCGTGGATGCCCACCGCATCGATGTACTGCATCACGCCGCGCTCAAACATCACCTGCAGCCAGTTCGGGTCGATCGGGCTCATGCCGCCCAGCAGGGTTTTCTTGCCGCGCTGCTTGCACCAGTAGGCGGCTCCGCCCACCATCTCGGCAAACTTGTTCCAGCCGTAGTCCAGCGTAAAGTCATACTCCACCTGGTTGTTCGGCTCGTTCCACAGCTCCACCCACTCAAAGTGCTCGCCGTGATCGGTGATGAAGACGTCCAGGAAATCGGCGTAGGCCTTTCTGTCTTTGGGAGGGGACGAGGTACGCTTGCGCTCCCCGATGGAGGGAGGCGTGTACAGGAAGCATGGCAGAACATTCACTTCTTTTGCCAGTGTGGGGATAAGCCAGTTATACCAGTCTTTTCCCTCGGGGGTATAGTAGTCGGCCCAGGAGACACCCGTCCGGAGCTCTGTTACGCCAAGTTCCTCTAAGTCGGCAAGCACTTGCTTAACATGCTCATACTCTCCAGGTCTGAACCATTCTACCAATCCGACGATGGGGAGCGACTTGTTATCCATAGCAACGTTGTTATTCATAGTTTTCTCAATCCATTTGTAATAAGATCAAGGCCCGGATCATACCGTTAAGCCCCTTGCGGCAAGTTCTGCACTTGCCTCGTTCACACGGTCATCCGCGATCTGCCCCTCCAGCCAGTTGGCCAGTTCCTCCAGACCGGCGTTAAACTCCACCTGCGGGTAGAAGCCCAGCACCTCTTTGGCCAGCGAAATATCGGCGTAGCAGTGGCGGATATCCCCCACCCGGTACTTACCCGTTACCTCCGGGGCCAGGTGCGTTTTGTCCATCACCGTGGCCAGCCGCTCCGCTATCTCACGGATGGTGTAGTTGTTGCCGCTGCCTACGTTAAACACCTTGCCTGTGGCCTCTTCCTTCTCCATCGCCAGCCGGCAAGCCAGTGCCACATCGCGTACGTGTACGAAATCACGCTGCTGGTATCCATCCTCGAAAATCATGGGCGAGTTGTTATTCAGCAGCCTGGAGGCGAAGATGGCGAGCACCCCGGTATAAGGGTTGGAAAGAGCCTGGCGCGTGCCGTACACGTTGAAGAAGCGCATGGCCACCGTCGGGATGTTATAGGCGCGGCCCACCATCAGGCAAAGGCGCTCCTGGTCGTACTTGGAGAGCGCGTACACCGAGGAGAGCGTTGGCGCCTTAGACTCTGGCGTCGGCACTGCCTGTAGCTGCTGCCCCTGCTTGTCGTACAACTCCCAGTCGGCCACTTTCAGTTGCTCCAGCGTACGTTCCTGCACGGCGGCCAATTCCCCGGCCTCGTTTTTGTACATCCCTTCGCCGTAGATGCTCATGCTGCTGGCCACCACCAGTTTTTTCACCGGTTGCTTGATCAGCGCCTCCAGCAGCACTGCCGTGCCCATGTTGTTGACATCGGTATACTCCCGGATCTCATACATACTCTGCCCCACACCAACCATGGCCGCGAAGTGAAACACATAATCCACTCCCTCCAGGGCACGCGCCACATCCTCGGGGTTGCGCACATCACCCACCATCAGCTCCACCTCTTCGTGCAGGTAGGCCGGACGCGCACCCCCTTTGCCATGCACCTGCTCCGACAAATTGTCCAGTGCCCTTACCTTATAGCCATGTCTTATCAACTCATCCGCCAGGTGAGAACCGATAAAGCCTGCACCGCCTGTTATAAGAATTCTGTTTTCCATAGTCTGTTGTACCTGTTTCGTGTTCATTAAATTCTAAAAGGGCTGGGCCGTAGGCCGCAACCTGATATGGTTCACCGACACGGCATGCGGCTTATCCAGCGCATACAGCACGGCGTCCGCTACCGCGTCGGGAGAGATGGCACCGTAGCCAATCCCCTCCACTGTCTGATGGCCTGAGATCATGTTGTCGAAAAAAGCCGTATCCGTTACCCCCGGCGACACCACCGTGACCCGCACCTTGGGCAGCACCTCCTGCCGCAAGGTTTCCGCCACCACCTCCAGCGCCGTTTTAGTAGCCGCGTACACGCCGCCGTAGGTATAGGCCTGGCCGGCAGCCACCGACGACACGATCACAACATCCCCCTGCCCGGCCTCCAGCATACCCGGCACAAAGGCCCGCACCATGCGCAGCACCCCCATCAGGTTGGTGTCGATCACCTGGCGCCACTTCTCCGGGTCTCCCTCGGTCAGCTTCTCATGAATGCCGAGGCCGGCGCTGCATACCAGAATATCAGGTGTCCCCACTTGCTGGTGCACGCCGGCAAACAGCGCATCCACCGAAGCGCCATCTGTGATATCACATGTAAAAGGGTGAGTGTGGGCTGGAAGGTCAGGAGGTAAGTGGACATCAGCAACAGCGGTTACCACGTTCTGGGCTGCGAGTCGGGCTGCAATGGCAAGCCCTATACCAGAGCCGCCCCCGCTGACTACCGCCTTTCTACCATTCAGATGCTGCACTTTGTCGTGTAAAATTTTTATCTCCTATATATAAAATGGTAAATCTTATAACTGTTAGGTAGAACGTAGGAGAGGCAAATAGGGTTGTTGATGCTGCTTCCGGGCTATATAAAAACAGGCTAATTATTGTTTAGACGCAGGAATCAAGGCTTTTTTGTGCCGCACCATTGAAAAAATACTGCATAAGGATTGTACTAAAGCGTAAAGCGTCTTACGTTTACACCACTTGCCCACTTCAAGTCAATAGGCCCCGGCCACCTAAAAACCATGAACTTCAACCAGCCTCTCACGCTTGAGAACGAGCACGTACTGCTCCGCCGTTACCAGCCTTCCGACAAGGCTGCTTTAACCCGAATAGCCTTCGATGAGGATATCTGGCGCTACATGCCTACCCG
>JAJLKL010000210.1:0-29447 GCA_033838975.1 Hymenobacteraceae bacterium
GTGTTCCTGACTTTCTTCGGAGAGTTCAGAGGAACTGCGGCACAGAAAAGTCACCTGCACGAGTCGCCGTTCTCCATGACACTTCCGCTGATCGTACTGGCGGTATTGTCTACAGTAGGTGGCTTCCTCGGAATTCCGCCCGTATTCGGAGAGAACCTGCACATCATGCAGAACTACCTGTCACCAATCTACGATTTTGCCCGCGTAGCTAACCCAGGAGCCATGGAACCAATGCACCTCGACCATGCCACAGAGTGGATGCTGATGGGCATCTCGGTAGCGGTAGCCCTGGTAGCCGCTATCATCGCCTATGTGATGTACGTGAGCAAGAAAACAGTACCAGCTCCGGAAGGCACTCAGCTTTCTCCGCTGCACAACCTGATCTACAACAAGTACTACATCGACGAGCTTTACGACGCCGTTATCGTGCGTCCGCTGATGTGGCTCTCTACTGCCTTCCACCGCTTTGTGGATGTGATCGTGGTAGACGGTATTGTGAATGGCTTCGGAAAACTAACCATGCTGAGTGGCCGCACGCTGCGCTACGCACAGAGCGGAGCCATTGGGTTCTATGTACTGGTGATGGTGTTCAGCATCGTTCTGATTCTATTTTTAAACTTCTTTATCGGATAAGGTTCTTAGAAGATGATTACAGCATTATTACTTTTCTGGCCAGCCTTAGCCGCCCTGCTGGTGCTGCTAATAAAAGGAGAGAGTGCCAAGAAAGTGGCTTTCGTAGCAGCGCTAATTGAATTTGCCATCGCAGTGTTTGCCATTTCCGGATTTGATGCCCGCAGCGGCAGCGCCCAGATGGCCCTGACTTTCCCGTGGGTGGAGAGTGCCGGCATCAGCTTTAGCATCGGCATGGACGGCATCAGCCTCCTGATGGTGCTCCTGACAACGTTCCTGGTGCCGCTGATCGTACTTTCGTCGTTCAGGCACGAGTACAAGAACCCGAACGTTTTCTACGCCCTGATTCTGTTCATGCAGACGGGGCTGGTGGGTGTGTTTGTAGCCCTTGACGCTTTCCTGTTCTACTTCTTCTGGGAAGTGGCACTGATCCCGGTATACTTTATCGCTGCCGTGTGGGGTGGAGAGCGAAGGATTCAGGTTACGTTCAAGTTCTTTGTATACACGATCTTCGGCTCTCTTTTCATGCTGGCTGCTTTCGTGTACCTGTACCTGCAAACCCCGGGCACACATACTTCGGACATCAACGCCTTCTATCAACTGGCGCTTGACTCCGGCACGCAAAGCTGGATCTTCTGGTTCCTGTTTATCGCCTTTGCTATCAAAATGCCGATCTTCCCGTTCCATACCTGGCAGCCGGATACCTATACCGAGTCTCCAACACAGGCAACCATGCTGCTGTCCGGCATCATGCTAAAGATGGGTATCTACGGTGTGCTGCGCTGGTTACTGCCAGTAGTGCCGCTGGGGGTAAGCCAGTGGGCTGAGCTGGTGCTGATCCTGTCGATCATCGGCATTGTGTATGCCTCAGTGATCGCCATCCGCCAGCGTGACCTGAAGCGCCTGATCGCCTACTCTTCGATCGCCCACGTGGGCCTGATCGCAGCCGGTATCTTTACCCTGAACGAGCAGGGCCTGCAGGGCGGTGTGATCCAGATGCTAAGCCATGGTATCAACGTGGTAGGCCTGTTCTTCATTATCGATATCATCTTCAGCCGTACCAAAACAAGAGAAATAACCAGCCTGGGTGGGATCACGCAGAATGCAAAGGCACTGTCGATCTTCTTTATGATCCTGTTGCTGGGGTCTGTGGCACTTCCCTTGACGAACGGCTTCGTGGGCGAGTTCCTGCTGCTCTCCGGTGTGTTCCAGTACAACAACTGGTTTGGTGCGGTGGCTGGCCTGACGATCATTCTGGGCGCCGTTTACATGCTGCGCATGTTCCAGGGGGTGATGTTCGGGACAAAGTCTGAAGTAACGGAAAACTTCGCGGACCTTACGCTGAATGAAAAGGCAGTACTGATCCCGCTGGTGGTCATGGTATTCTGGATCGGTCTCTTCCCGAACACCTTCCTGAGTATCTCTGAACCGGCCGTGATCAACCTGCTAAGCATCATCAACAGATAAGCAGCACAAGAAAAGAAAGACGATTTTTTTACAGAAATACGACGACATGACCTCGATCATACTTCTATCTGTTTTCGGCATTGTAAACCTGTTTGTAGGGTTTATGAAGTCCAGAAAGATCTTAATGCCGCTGGCGCTACTCTTCCTTGTAGTTGTTTTTGGCGTGAACCTGCTTAGCTGGAACGAAACGCAGAGCTACTTCAACAACATGCTCACCATGGATAACTATGCGGTGGCATTTACGGGCATCATGACCTTGACCACGCTCCTGCTGCTGCCTTTCTCGCAGCGTTATGTGGATGAGAATGACTCGAATCTGGCAGAATATTACTCCCTGCTGCTGTTCTCACTGGTAGGTGCCATCATGATGGTCAGCTATGAGAACATGATCATGCTGTTTGTGGGCATCGAAATTCTTTCCGTGGCCATGTACGTACTGGCGGGCAGCGACAAGAAAAGCCTCCGGTCTAATGAGGCAGCCCTGAAATACTTATTGATGGGTGCCTTCTTTACTGGTATACTCCTGTTCGGTATCGTGTTAATCTACGGGGCGACCGGCACGTTCAACATCACCGAGATCGGGGCCGCGCAGATCGCCACAGACGGGGTGATGAGCTCCATGTTCACCTTAGGCCTGCTGATGCTGATCATTGGCATCTCTTTCAAGATTTCGGCTGCTCCTTTCCACTTCTGGACACCGGACGTGTATGAGGGAGCCCCAACGTTCTTCACCGCGTTTATGTCGACGGTAGTGAAGACAGCCGGTGTGGCAGCGTTCTTCAAGCTGATGACAGCGGCTTTTGCTGCTTCCTATGCCATCTGGTTCCCTACCTTGATCGCCATCACGGTACTGACACTGGTGGTGGGTAACATCGGAGCAGTGGTACAGGGTAGCGCCAAGCGTATGCTGGCATACTCGTCTATCTCGCACGCGGGCTATCTGCTAATGTCGCTGATCGCCTTCAACGAGAACTCTGACTCTTCTATCCTGTTCTACTCTGTGGCCTACTCTACTGCTACAGTCGCTGCCTTCGGCATCCTGCAAATGGTGGCGCATCAGCGTGGAGGGGAAGAATACGCCACCTTCAACGGACTTGGCAAGACAAACCCGCTGCTGGCTTTTGCCATGACCGTATCCATGCTTTCTTTGGCAGGTATACCGCTTACCGCAGGCTTCTTCGCCAAGTTCTTCGTGTTCACGGCAGTGGCACAGGATGCAAGCCTGATGTGGCTGATCGTGGTAGCCGTGGTGCTGGCGGCCGTAGGTATTTACTACTACCTGCGTGTGGTGATCGCGATGTACATGCAGCCGGCAGGCAACTATGAGACGATCCGGGTAGGGAGTTTTGCTTCCTTCATGCTGATCTTTATCACTATCCTTACGATTTTACTAGGTATTGCGCCTGCTTTGGTAAGCAATATTATCTAATACAAGAGCCATCAAAGCAGAAAGGGCTGCCTCTGAAAAGGGGCAGCCCTTTCTGCTTTGATGGCTCTTGTGGTAGCAGAAAAAAAAGTAATTACCTGGCTAACGGAGCTATATCAGAATAGAAATATATAGCATATATTTACAAGTTTTCATCAAATAATAAAACCACAAAAACCATTAAAACCTACTACTTTATTATCTAACACACATGAGAAAATTTGTACTGATAGTGTTTGCTATCGGGCTATGCCTTGCACAGCACGCAATGGCCCAAAGTAGAACCATCTCAGGCAAGGTGACTGACCAGGATAACGGGCAGGCCTTACCGGGAGTATCCGTGGTTCTGAAAGGTACTACAACAGGAGCAAGTACCAATGCCGACGGTACTTACTCCATCAATATCCCCACAAACCAGTCTGGCGGAACGCTTGTGTTCCGGTTTATCGGTATGTTGGCCCAGGAAGTGAGCATTGGATCGGGGAACGTCATAAACGTTGCGCTGAAAACTGACACCAAACAGCTTTCTGAAGTAGTTGTAACGGGCTACACCACACAGAATAAGCGAGACATAACCGGCTCCATTACAACAGTGAAGGCCGCAGAGGTAAGTCAGGTACCATTGGCCTCCTTCGACCAGGCTTTGCAGGGCAAGGCTCCCGGCGTTCTGATCCAGGCGCAGTCTGGTCAGCCGGGCGCACCGGCAGCTGTGACCATCAGGGGCAAGGGCTCTATCGTCGGCAACAATTCCCCGCTCTACATTGTGGATGGCGTGCAGATCTCAGCGGGCGATTTCTCAACGCTGAACCCTGCTGACTTTGCGACCTTCAGCGTTCTGAAAGATGCCTCGGCAACTTCTATCTACGGTTCAAGAGGTGCGAACGGTGTAATCGTGATCACGACCAAGAGAGGTGCAAGCGGTAAGACCAGGATCAACTACAACGTACAGCACGGTTTCTCCAAAGCCCCCGCTAACAAGCTGGAAGTAATGAACACAGAGCAAAAGCTTGACTATGAGCTTGCCAACGGCAACCCGTACGACTGGACGGATGAAGACCTGGCACGGCTAAGAAATGTGAACACCAACTGGGAAGATGTCTTCTTCAGAACGGGTAAGACGACCAACCACACCTTAAGCGCCTCTGGCGGTACCGACAAAACAGTATACTACCTGTCCGGCTCCATGTTCGAGCAAACAGGTACAGTGGAAAACACAGGGTTAGAGCGTTACACAGGTAGAGCAAACATAGAAAGCAGTGCAGGAAACTTCAACTTTGGCCTGAACTCTACTTTCGGTTACTCAGAGTTTACGAACACCAGCGAGAACAACTCTACTATCTCCACTCCTCTGAACGCGATCAGATGGACAAACCCGTATGAAACGCCTTATGACGAAGACGGAAACTATACAGAAATCGTGTCTGGCCAGCCAAACGCACTGCAGGAACTTCTGGAAAACAGATACCTGAGACAGCAGCTAAAAGGTGTGGGTAGTATTTATGTAAGTTACGCTGTTCCTTTCATCGAGGGGTTGACGCTGAAGACGAACTGGGGCGGTGACTTCACAGCGAATGAAACGAACAACTACATTGACCCGACCACCGCAACAGGCCGCGCCCAAACCGGACGTTCCGGTAGCTTGACAAGGGCGTACAGCAGAGGCTTCCGCTACACCGGTACCACATCCGCATCATATACAAGAGACTTCGGTACGGACCACAGACTGACGGTTGCCCTCTTCAATGAGATCGTAAAAAACAAAGGCAATAACTTTGGCTACACTGGCTACGGACTGGGTGGTGCCTTCGACAACGAGGCCGGTATCACACCTGGCACAACAGACAACGGCTTTATTCCGGCAGTGAACGGTAACGGCTCTGTAAGTGCGTTGGTGTCCTACTTCACGGACATCCAGTACGGCTTCAAAGACCGCTACTTCCTGAGTATTGGAGCCCGTAGAGACGGTTCATCCCGCTTCGGTGCTGACAGGCGCTATGCTAACTTCGGCTCAGTAGGCCTTAGCTGGATCGTAACGGACGAGGCCTTCATGGCGGCTCTGAGAGACAACATCTTCAATGAGCTGAAGCTGAAAATAAGCTACGGATCAGCAGGTAACCAGGCGCTGGATTCTGACTTTGCCCCAAGAGAGCTTTTTGCCCGCTCCGTGTATAACGGTGTAAGCGGTCTGGCGCAAACCCAGCTGGCTAACCCGTTCCTGCAGTGGGAAAGAAGAACGACACTTAACGCCGGCTTTGAACTAGCCACCCTGCAGGGCAGACTGAGAGCTACCGCTGAAGCGTACAACTCCATCACTTCTGACCTGTTCCTGAACCGCCAGCTTTCCAGAACCTCCGGCTATAGCTTCCTGAACTCTAACGTGGGAGAGCTCCGCAACAGAGGTATCGAGATGTCCCTGGACGGTGACCTGATCAAGACCGCAGACTTTACATGGAGCGCCAATGTGAGCCTGACTTACAACCAGAACGAGGTAACCAAACTGGTGGGTGAGGATAAGGAGATCGAGAACGGCATTTACATTAACCGTGTAGGGGAGCCGATGAACTCAATTTACCTGGTGCGCTACGCTGGCGTAAACCCGGATAACGGGGATCCGCAGTTCCTGACAAAAGACGGTGAGATCACAAGTGTGTATGACCCGAATGACCGTGTGATCGTGGGCTCCATCGAGGCTCCTTTCTTTGGCGGCTTCGGTACCTCGCTGAACTACAAGGGTTTGGAGGTTAGCACATTCTTCAGCTTTGTGAGGGGCAACGAGATCTACAACAACGACCGCTCCAACATCGAGAACCCGCAGTACCTGTGGGATAACCTGGCCACTTCCATGCTGACAGAGTGGAGAAAGAAAGGGGATATCACCCAGATCCCTCGTCCGGATGCGGCCTGGTATAACGATGCAACAACCAGAATGGTGGAATCCGGGGACTTCCTGCGTCTGCGTAACGTGAACATTTCTTACGCGCTCCCTCAGACGCTTGTAAGCAAGCTGCATGTGGAAAGCATCAAGGTGTTTGCGCAAGGCCAGAACCTGAAAACATGGACAAACTTCGCCGGCTTTGACCCTGAGATCTCTACAGGTATGCTAACGGGTGCTCAGTACCCGGCGCTGCGTACAGTTACCTTCGGCCTTAATGTTGGTTTCTAATAATTAAGTAAGCTCAAAATGAACATAAATAGATTTTTTATAGGATTAGGCATAAGCTGCGCACTGGTTTTCACAACAGCGTGCGACGACATCATCGATGTAGAGCCAGCGTATCAAAAGGACAAGGCAACGCTCTTCAAGAACCTGGATGAGTTCGAATACGCGTTGACAGGTGCCTACGCTAACTTCCGCCAGACAGGCTATTATGGGAACGGCTCCCAGACAACCGGTGCCTTCTCTGTGCTTCCGGATATGATGGGCAACAACGTGGTGGAGACCAACGAGGAGTTGGGCAACTTTATCTCTCAGACAGACTGGATTTACGCAGCGGATGATAATGATATATCTGTTACCTGGCAGGCCGCCTATTACATCATCAACCAGGCCAACCAGGTACTGAACAACAACATTGAGCAGTTCAATTCCACAGACCAGAAGCGCGTGAACCGCCTCAGAGGGCAGGCACTGGCTATCAGAGGTTTTGTGCACTTCGACCTGCTGAGGTACTGGGGTGTGGAGTATAACCGTAACTCAACAGCACTAGGTATACCTTACAGAACATCTACAGACCACGAGGAGAAGCCAACAAGGCTATCTGTAAAGGAAAGCTACGACAAGATCCTGGCAGACCTTAAGGAAGCAGAGACCCTTCTGGCTGACGTTGACAAGGCAGTTAACACCGCTTCCAACAGATCATACATCGACCTGCTGACCACTAAGGCTATGCTGGCGCGCGTAAGCCTGTATGCGAAGGACTATGCCGCAGCAGAGGCCTACGCCACAGCAGTTATCGAGGCTCGTCCGCTAGCTTCTAAAACGGCCTTCCCTGAGATCTGGAAAGATGGCTCGGTGAGTGAGGTGATCTGGTCTGTTGCGTACAGTGCTGGTCAGGGTAACCCTGCCAACAGCCTTTATGCCGCAGCCAACAACCGTAACGGCTACAGACCATCCACTGCTGTTGAAGCCCTGTACGATCAGGCTAACGATATCAGGTTTCCCGCTTACTTCGCCTCTATCAGCAGATCAGGCACGTCAAGACGTGTTGTGAACAAGTACCTGGGCCGCGGTACGGCGAAAGACAACCTCGTGAACTGGAAAGTGCTCAGAACAGGTGAGATGTACCTGATCCGTGCAGAAGCCAGAGCGATGCAGGGAGGTAAAGAGGTTTTAGCGCTAGCTGACCTGAACACACTCAGAGCTGCCAGGATCAACAACTATGTTCCTGCTATACTAGCTGGTCAGGACCTGCTGGCTGCCATCGCCACGGAGCGCCAGAAAGAGTTGTTCGCCGAAGGGCACCAGTGGTTCGACATGAAGCGCACCACCCGTACTGTAAACAGAACAGACTGCGGTAGTGCTTCTCAGTGCAGCCTGGCTCCAGGCTCGCGTGCCTGGGCATGGCCAATCCCACAGGGTGAAATCATTGCAAACGCCAACATCAGAAATCAGCAGACGCCTGGTTACTAATATTGGATACTCCATAACCTAGAGAAAAGGCTGCCTGAGTACAGGCAGCCTTTTCTCTAGGTATTATTCCTTTACGTGCAAGCGAAAGGAGTACGCACTGTAATAAATTGAGCACCCCTCCACAAAGCCGTGCAACAACTGTATAAGCACCCACTGCGACTACACAAGCTGCTATCAACACTGGTTATCCACATATCCACAGCCATAAGGCCGCTTTTAGCCTAAAACGTGGATAAAGGTCCTTTCAGAAATTGAATCCACACACTTATCCACATTACCAACAGCAAAAAGTAGAAATTGGGGATAAAAAAGAAAGGCCTGCCGCTGAGATCAACGGCAGGCCTTCTATAGCTTGTGGGAAAACCACTGTTACCTGTTTGGCAGGTTTTTCATCTTTATGTGTAATTCGTCTAGCTGCGCATCTGCGACAGGGGCAGGAGCGTCGATCATCACATCGCGGCCGGCGTTGTTCTTCGGGAACGCGATGTAGTCACGGATAGACTCTGAGCCACCGAACAGCGAGCACAGGCGGTCGAAGCCGAAGGCGATGCCACCGTGCGGCGGTGCACCATACTCAAAAGCATTCATCAGGAAGCCAAACTGCTCCTCGGCCTCTGCGTGTGAGAAGCCCAGCAGGCGGAACATCTGCTCCTGCAGCCTGCGGTCATGGATACGGATAGAGCCTCCGCCCACTTCCACACCATTGATGACCATATCGTAGGCATTCGCCCGGATGTGGCCCGGACGGTCGTCGATCAGCTCGATATCCTCGGGCTTCGGAGAGGTGAACGGGTGGTGCATGGCATGGAAGCGCTGCAGGTCCTCATCCCACTCGAGCAGCGGGAAGTCCACTACCCACAGCGGGGAGAAAACGTTCTTGTCGCGCAGGCCAAGCCGCTCACCCATTTCCAGACGAAGCTCGTTCAGCGCCTTGCGCGTTCTGTCAACACCGCCAGCCAGGATCAACAGCAGGTCGCCAGGCTGCGCCCCAAAGGCCAGTACCCACTCCTGCAGGTCCTCAGCTGTGTAGAATTTATCAACAGAAGACTTGATGGTACCGTCTTCCCCCACGCGGGCATACACCAGACCCGTAGCGCCAATCTGCGGACGCTTTACGAAATCCGTCAGCTCGTCCAGCTGCTTGCGGGTATAGTGGGCTGCCCCCTTCGCACAAATACCTACCACGAGTTCGGCATCATCAAAAACCTTGAAGCCTTTGTTCTTCACCAGGTGGTTCAGCTCCACAAAGCGCATATCGAAGCGGGTATCCGGCTTATCTGAGCCGTAGTACTTCATGGCATCGGCATAGGTCATGCGTGGCAACTTGCCTATCTGAATGCCTTTCACCTTTAAGAAGAGGTGGGCGATAAAGCCTTCAAACATGTTCAGCACGTCTTCCTGCGATACGAAAGACATTTCACAGTCTATCTGCGTGAACTCCGGCTGACGGTCAGCGCGCAGGTCCTCGTCGCGGAAGCACTTCACGATCTGGAAGTACTTATCGAAACCGGAAACCATCAGCAACTGCTTGAATGTCTGCGGCGACTGCGGCAGCGCGTAGAACTCGCCTGGGTTCATGCGGCTGGGCACCACAAAATCGCGGGCCCCCTCTGGTGTAGACTTGATCAGGTACGGCGTCTCCACCTCGATGAAGGCACGGCTGTCCAGGTAGTTGCGGGTCTCGCGCATCATGCGGTGGCGCAGCTCCAGGTTACGGCGCACAGGGGCACGGCGCAGGTCCAGGTAGCGGTACTTCATGCGCAGGTCATCCCCACCGTCTGTCTCGTCCTCGATCAGGAACGGGGGCAGCTTGGCAGGATTGAGCACCTCCAGCTTATTAACCATCAGCTCAATGTCGCCGGTCGGTATCTTATCGTTTTTGGAGTAGCGCTCCACCACTTTCCCAACAGCTTTGATCACATACTCACGGCCAAGGTTACGAGCCTGCTCGAGCAGTGCCGGCGGTGTTATGCCTTCTTCAAACGTCAACTGGGTAATGCCATAGCGGTCACGCATGTCGATCCAAAGCATTCCGCCTTTATCACGCACGCGTTGCACCCATCCAGTTAATATTACAACTTCACCAACATTATCGAGACGTAACTCGCCACAGGTATGAGTTCGGAACATAGTTTTGCTTATCGTTTTAATATAGGGCAAAAATAATAATAGTTTCGGTAAGAAGCAGGGCGACTAAAAGAAGCCAGAGGCTTAAGTTAACAACTAGCCGCTAATATTTTGTAAATTTTTATAGAGGTACGCAGCAGTACGGCGATTTGCCGCTAAGCAGCCCCAAAATTGAGTGAAGAGATCAAAGAGGGCTTCCTACTCGCTCTCCCCCACCATCTCCCGCATGGCCTGCACATTGTTTACCTGTATGGCAAAGGGCTCCAGGGAAATCATTTTAGAGATGCTGGAGCGCGACTTGCCCCCGAACAGCACTACCTGCAGCCCCTGCGCATTGGCTGTCTGCACCTCTGCCGCTGTTACGCTCTTGCCGTTGGTGCACACTCCCCAGAAGCTACGCGCTTTGGCGGTTTCCAGGGCCTGCGCAAAGTCTCCTCCTGAGTCGATCATCAGGTATGCCTGCGGCTCCACCTGGCGGAAAGCCTCCAGAAAGTCTGGATTTGGGGAGATAAACACCAGTCGTTCAAGCGGGTAATTGTACTTGCGGAGCAGCGCCATCAGCGTTTGGGCATAGGAGGCATGCCTGGCCGGGTCCTGGTTGCGCAGGTCCAGGTGCAGGTGTGGCAATTCCGGATACTTCTGGAAGCGCTGCAATACAGCCTCCAGCGTAACGACCTGCTCACCGTGGAAAAGGTCATAGAAAAAGCCCCCTTTAAATTGCACTCCCACTACCTCCTCTGCCTTCATGGTATCGATCAGCCCCCGCTTGTCTGTCAGCGTCTCCAGCGTGAGGTCATGGTACAGCACCGGCACCCCATCCCTCGTCAACTGAACGTCCACCTCTACCCCATCGGCACCATGCTCCTCCATCGCCTTTACAATAGAGGCCATACTGTTGGCCGGCAGCGGGTTAAACGGGAACAGCGGGGAAAGAAAGCCAGAGCCGGCATGCCCCAGCACAAGTACGTCAGTGTGTTTCACTTTACCGGAAGAGAAGAGGAGGCTATAGGCTGTGTACCCCACAAGGCCAAGCACTCCCAGCAAAAGCAACAGCTTAACTGCGCTACGCTTACCCGATCGATTGTTTTTTACTGCAGTGCCCAACTTATTTCTTGCTATAGTTCTAAATATTGAGCGAAGGTAACACCATTTCTTTTTATTTAGCCTTAAATTTGCCGCAGCTCAATGTTGCCCTTATGCAAAGCTCCACAAAAACAACTGTAAATAAAGCTTTTACACCAGCCGAGGCCCCTCTGGGGCAGCCGCAGGAAAGGTATCTGGTTCCGCTGTCGGTGATACTGCTCATCGCCTTTGCGATCAGGATGCTGGCGGCCTTTTTTTCCAAAGGCTTCGCTTTTCACGACGACCACTTTGATGTGATCACCATTGCACAAGGCTGGCTGGACGGGCTGCCCTTCTGGCTGAACGAGCCCATGCCCCCACGCCACAGCATGCTCTACGTACTCGTGCACTACGCCATTTTTTATACCCTGGAGGCCATGGATGTCTTTAGCCCGGAGGTGAAGATGACTGTGGTGCGTGTGCTGCATGGGCTGTACTCGCTGCTGGTGGTGTACTTTGGCTATAAGATCACAGAACGGCTCTCGAATAAACAAAACGCACGGCTAGTAGGACTGATGCTCGCGCTGGTGTGGTTCATGCCCTTTATGAGCGTGCGCAACCTGGTGGAGATGGTCTGTATTCCACCGTACCTGGCCGCTTTCTACCTGCTCATTAAGCAGGAACAGGCGAAAACCAAACGCCTGATGCCTTATGCCTGGGCAGGAGTACTCTTTGCGCTGGCCTTTACCATACGTTACCACACGGTGCTGTTCGGTGCCGGTGCGGGTCTGGTGCTGCTTTACCGCCGCCAGTGGCGCGAGGCGATGTCGGTGCTGGCTGGTTTTACGATAGGCGCTTTCCTGATTCAGGGCACCATCGATATCATCTTCTTCGATTATCCTTTCCACTCTATCGTGGCCTATTACCAGTACAACTCCGAGAATGCCCAGAACTTCAGTACCGGCCCCGTGTATCGCTTTGCCCTCACTATTCTGGGCTTCCTGGTGCCTCCGGTGAGCGTTTTCCTGGTGCTGGGTTATGCCCGTACCGCTAAACTGGCACCGAAGCTGTTCTGGGGCGGCCTTATCTTTTTTGTGGCCCACTCTCTTTTCCCGAACAAGCAGGAGCGTTTCATCCTGCCGCTGCTCCCCCTGATCATGATGCTGGGCGTGATCGGCTGGCAACAGTTTGTGCAGCAGTCGCAGTTCTGGCAAAACAAGCGAAAGCTGCTGGCTTACAGCTGGGGGTTTTTCTGGGCGCTGAACATACTGGCCGCTGTGGGACTAGCCTTTACCTACACCAAGAAAAGCCGCGTGGCGCCACTGGTATACCTGTCGGAGAAGGAGGACCTGAGCGGTATCGTGCTGGAGTTCGGTAACCACAGCAACAAAATGCCGCCCCTGTTTTACCTGGGCCGCCTCAGCGCAGAGTTCTGTGGGTACATAGAAAACGAGAAAGTCGTGTGGAACAAATACTTGGATGGCGAGGCCCCTCTGCCTGAAAACTTTGTGATGGTCCATACGCTGAACAGGGACAAAACGCCGGAGGAACTCACGGCAGAGATTGAAACATCACCGGTCGGGCACCCGGACTATGTGGTGGTGGTTGGCACAGACGACATGGAGGAGCGGATGGAGCGCCTGCACCGGGTGTTCCCTGATCTGGCGCTGGAGCATACCATCACGCCATCGCTGTACGACCAGTTGCTGCACCTGCTTAACCCACGGGTGCACAAAGATGAGCATGTGCAGATTTACAGGATAATGCCCTAGTCTGCTGCCCTGCTACCGGGTAAAGGTATAGAGGTAGTTCAGGGCAAAATTCCAGAAGAATACCAACACGATCGCGCAAAACTTGCTTAGGTAAAAGTTGAGTTTTGCGCGATCTGTTAACAGGTACACGATAAAGTTGTTCAACAGCAAACCCACCAGGGCCACCACCAGAAATTTGGAATACTGCCACCCGATCTCCGGGTCAGAGCTGTTGAACGTCCAGATGCGGTTGAGGTAAAAATTGCTCGCGCTGGCCACCAAAAAACCGAGGCTGTTGGCCACATACTTGTTCCACCGCAGCTTCTCCTTTGCCACAAAGGTAACCCCAAAGTCCAGCACCAGTCCCGAAAAACCGACGATCCCGAACTTCAGGAACTTAAAGAAGACGTTCTGCAAACTCTCAGGCATCTGCGTGTAATTAGCTTTTAGAAGCCTGGACATGATGCAGGCGGTGCAAAAATAGCAGACTTCCGGCAGGCAACCAACCCTTGGATTCTTTTATGTGCCAACCCCGCTTTCATCGATACCTCTAGTAATGCCCAGCAGCCTTCGTCGAGAAAAGGAAGTGGTTGGTATAGTTTATTTTGACAAGTTTCATGGAATCAGTTACTTAATTATAGATATTCTGCAACCAAACCCATTAACTATGGAATTAGTCATAAAAAACCTATCCAAAACCTATCCAAATGGTACACGGGCACTCAAGGACATCAACCTTACCATCCCCAAAGGGATGTTTGGCCTTCTGGGGCCAAACGGTGCCGGGAAATCCTCGCTGATGCGTACCATTGCCACCCTGCAGGAGGCCGACACCGGCAGTATCATGCTGGGTGACCTGGACGTGCTGCGGGAGAAGGAAGCGATGCGCAAGGTGCTTGGCTATTTACCGCAGGAGTTTGGGGTGTACCCGAAGGTATCGGCAGAAGAAATGCTGGACCACTTTGCCGTGCTGAAAGGCATCAGCGACTCCAGCGAACGCAAAGAAGTGGTGAAGGCGCTCCTGCAACAAACCAACCTGTACGATGTGCGCAAAAAGAACTTGGGAGGCTATTCGGGTGGTATGAAACAGCGCTTCGGCATTGCGCAGGCCCTGCTCGGGAACCCAAAGATCATCATCGTGGATGAGCCTACCGCCGGCCTCGACCCTGCCGAGCGTAACCGCTTCCACAACCTGCTGAGCGAGATCGGGGAGAATGTGATCGTGATCCTGTCTACCCACATTGTGGAAGATGTCACCGATCTGTGCCGAAACTTCGCCATCATCAACAAAGGCGAGGTACTGCTGGAGGGCGATCCGCTGCAGGTGATCGACAGCCTGCGGGGCCGCATCTGGCGCAAGTTCATCCACAAAGACGAGCTGGTGCAGCACCAACTGCAGCATGAAGTCATCTCCTCCCGCCTTTTTGCAGGTAAAACCATCATCCACGTGGTGAGCGACGTGCAGCCCGGGCCTGAGTTCGAGGCCGTGGCCCCTGACCTGGAGGATGTGTACTTCAGCAAGATACACGAAGCAGCCCTGCGTGAGCGGGCAGAGCCTGCTCACGAAATTATGAATTAAAAATTATGAATTATGAGTGGATTTGGTGGTGAGAAGAATACTGCTGAGTATTTTCTTTAACTCGACAGCGTCCTGATGAACCGATCCAAAGGAGCTTTTAGTAATAAAGTCGCTGTCTTTGAGTAATCTGAGCCAGTAGATTGTCTCCCGAGTTTCTTTTGCAGCAATGTTGAGTTTGTTGATAAAATCAGCTTTAGAGCTGGCGGCAATGGCTTCTTCAATATTGGCCCCGACAGATGTACCGCTTCTCAGCACCTGTTTCGACAATATAAACTCCTTCTTCTCTAGGCTCAGGTGTTTATAAAGCTTCACCATCCGCAGTGCAAAAGCATAGGACTTTTCTGCCACTACATTTTCCTTCATACTTCATCAAAATTTGAAGCAAGACAAGAATTCATAATTAATAATTCATCATTCATAATTATTAAGACATGTTCAAAGAGATATTCCTTTTCGAATTGAAGTACAGGGTAAAGCGTCCTGCTACCTATATATACTTCTTGCTGCTGTTCCTGATGGCTTTCCTGGCGATGCTGGGGCTGGCCGGAGCCTTCGGTGCCAGCGTGATCATCGGGGACGCCAGCGGCGGCAAGGTATACGCCAACTCCCCTTACCAGCTCAACTGGATCGTGACCCTGCTCAGCTGGTTTGGTGTGCTGATCACCTGCTCCATGATGGGTACGCCCATCTTCCGCGATTTTGAGCACAAGACCCACTCCTTATACTACACTACCCCCATCAGCAAGACAGGCTATCTGTTTGGCCGCTTCTGGGGTTCTTTCCTGATCACGCTGCTCGTGTTCAGCGGGGTGGCGCTGGGAGCCATGGCCGGTACCGTGATGCCCTGGGTGGAGCCTGAGAAGATTGGGCCGTTCAACCTGATGTGGTACCTGCAGCCTTACCTGACGATCATCATCCCGAACCTGCTGCTGACAGGTGCCATTTTCTTCACGCTGGCCACCCTCACCCGCAGCGCCCTCTCCATCTACGTGGGCGGGGTGATCTTCCTGGTGCTCTATGGGGTTTCCAGCAGCTTGCTCAACGACCTGGATAACGAGTACATCGCCAACCTGCTCGACCCGCTGGGGGCCGCCTCCATCTACTTCACGCAGCGTTACTGGACCACTGCCGAGCGTAACACGCTCATGCTGCCCTTCAGCGAATACGTGCTGCTCAACCGCGCCCTCTGGATGGGTATAGGGCTGGCCCTGCTCACTTTCTGCTATTTCCGCTTCAGCTTCTCCTTTGCCAACATGGGCCTGAAGCTCTTCCGCAGACGCAACAGCGAAGAGGCTGCCGGTGCCATTGTGCCCCCTTCCAGGCTGCAGTTGCCACGGGTAAGCCAGCACTTCTCCTTTGACCTGAGCCTGAAGCAGTTCCTGAAACTGACGAAGCTGGAGTTTAAGGGCATCGTGAAGAGTGTCTACTTCATCGCCATCACCTTCGCAGGCATTGTTTTCCTGTTCGTGTCGGGGGCGCAGATCGGGAAGCTATACGACACCACCTTTTTCCCGGTAACGTCAGAGGTAGTGCAGATCCTCAGCGGCACTTTTTCCCTGTTCTTCCTGATCATCATCACCTTCTATGCCGGTGAGTTGGTGTGGCGCGAAAGGGATAACCACATCAACCAGATCTATGATGCCCTGCCTATTCCGAACTGGGTGCCTTTTGCCTCTAAGCTGTCGGCGCTGATGCTCGTGCAGGGCACGCTGCTGGTGGTGATCATGCTGTGCGGCATCGTCATTCAGACCTTTAAGGGCTATTACAATTATGAGTTTGATGTCTATGCCAAGGGGCTTTTCGGCATACAGCTCGTCGATTACCTCATGCTCTGTGTGCTGGCCATGCTGGTGCAGGTAATCGTGAACAACAAGTACCTGGGTCATTTTGTGATGGTGGTGTATTACCTGCTCAACATCTTCAAAGGGCAGCTGGGCTGGGAGCACAACCTGTACTCCTTCTCCTCCGACCCGGGCATCACCTACTCCGCCATGAACGGCTACGGGCATTTTGTATGGCCTTTTACCGTCTATAAAATCTACTGGGGCGCCTTTGCCCTCTTGCTGGCGGTGCTGGCCAACCTGCTGTGGTCGAGGGGTACGGAGAATATGCTCAAGTGGCGCTTTAAGCTGGCTGCCCTGCAACTGAACAAACCAACCATGGCCGTAACAGGCGCGGGTATGGCCATCTTTCTGGTAACCGGCGGCTACATCTTCTACAACACCAACATCCTCAACACCTACCGTACTTCCGATGAGCAGGAAGCGCTTCAGGCCATTTTTGAGAAAACCTACAAGAAGTATGACGGCATTCCGCAGCCACGCATCACGGATGTAAAGCTGAACGTGGATATTTACCCGAAAGAGCGGGCATTTGCCTTTGAAGGCCATTTCTGGATGAAGAACAAGCACCAGCAGCCGATAGACTCGGTTCACCTGATGCTCAGCGACGAGGCCAACATCCGGAAAATGGAGTTCGCAAAGCAGGCCACGCTCGTGCTGGACGACAAGGATAACGGCTACTATATCTACCGGCTGGCGCAGCCACTGCAGCCCGGCGACTCCATACAGCTGAACCTGGACCTGTTCTACGAAACCAAAGGCTTCCGGAACAGCGGCTCCAACACCAACATCGTGTACAACGGTACTTTCATCAACAGCCAGTACCTGCCTAAAGTCGGGTACCAGTCAGGCTTTGAACTGAGCAATGATGACGTGCGCAAGGAGCACGGCCTGGCCCCTAAGCCACGAATGGCCGACGTGGCCGACTCCACGGCTCGCATGAACACCTACATTAGCAACGAGGCCGATTGGGTGAATTTTGAGGCAACGGTAAGCACGGTAAGGAACCAGATCGCCATTGCCCCAGGCTACCTACAAAGGGAGTGGACGGAAGGCGACCGCCGCTATTTCCACTATAAAATGGATGCACCTATCCTGAACTTCTACTCTTTCCTGTCTGCTGATTACCAGGTAAAAAAGGATAAGTGGATAGGCAAGGACGGCAAGGAGGTAGCCATTGAGATCTACTACCACAAAGGCCATGACTATAACCTGGATCGCATGATCAAAGGGGTGAAAAAGTCGCTGGATTACTTTACGGACAACTTCAGCCCTTACCAGCACCGCCAGGTCCGTATCCTCGAGTTCCCGGGCTATGCCTCCTTTGCGCAGTCATTCCCCAATACCATTCCGTTCTCGGAGTCCATCGGTTTCATTGCCGATGTGGATGACAGCAACCCGGAGGACATAGATTACCCTTTCTACGTGACGGCACACGAGGTGGCGCACCAGTGGTGGGCGCACCAGGTGATCGGCGGTAACGTGCAAGGCTCCGTGCTGATGTCAGAAACTATGAGCCAGTACAGCGCCCTGATGGTGATGAAGCATGAGTACGGGGAGGAAAAAATGAACAAGTTCCTCAAATATGAGTTGAACTCCTACCTGCTGGGCCGCACCACAGAGCGCAAAAAGGAGATGCCGCTTTACCGGGTGGAGAACCAGGGGTACATCCATTACCGCAAAGGCAGCCTGGTAATGTATGCGCTGGCAGACTACATTGGGGAGGAGAACCTGAACCGCTCTTTGCAACAATATGTCAAAAAAGTTGCGTTTCAGGGGGCGCCCTATACCAATTCTATAGAGTTTTTGCACTATATTCGCGGCGCAACCCCGGATTCGCTCCAGTATCTTGTGACAGATATGTTCGAGAACATCACCCTGTACGAGAACAAGGCCACGGAAGCCACATACGAGGCTTTGAAAGACGGTAAGTACAAGGTAACGCTTACAGTAGACGCCAAAAAGCTTTACGCCGACAGCCTGGGCACAGAGAGCGAGGCTCAGATGAACGACTGGGTAGATGTAGGAGTGCTTGCCCGCAAAAAGGTGGAAGGCCATTGGCAAGACTCTCCGATCTACCTTAAAAAGCATAAGCTAAAGGCCGGTGAGAACAAATTTGAATTTGTGGTGGATGAGAAACCCGCCAAGGCAGGCGTGGACCCTTACAACATGCTCATAGACCGCAACCCATCCGATAATACTAAAACATTGTCCGGCAGCTAACCTTAGCCCGGCAATTAGGCATACTTGTTTAAGGTGAGATGTAAGTAAGTTATTGCCTATCCGTTCTAAACAACCTACGAGTGACGTTAAGAAGAAGCCATACCTGTTGGGTATGGCTTCTTTGTTTTTACACCTGCACAGATGGGGCTTTTACTTGAACATACCTCCCAACTTACCGCCCAAGCCCTTTGTCACAGAGTCTTTCAGGCTACCGCCCAGCAGGCTGCCCATGATGTCGGACTGCCCCATGCCTTTGGCCCCGACCTCGCTGGACAGTCTGTTCATCACAAAGGTGATCACATAAGGCCCTATTTGCTTGGCCATGGTTTCAGGCACGCCCAGCTTTGTGGTCAGGTCGCTGATGTAGTTGTTGATCACACTGTTCACCGCTGAGCTCTCGGTGGCGCCCTTGTTTCCTTTCAGCACATCCATAAAACCGCCCATGTCGCCGCTGCCGGCCCTGTTCTTTATCTCGTTCACCAGGTTGTCCTTTGCCAGGTCCACGGATTTGTTCGCCTTTTCAGGCTCCAGGTTATACTTGCTCTGCAAATCGCCTGTCAGCTGCGTTTTCATGCTGTTGATGATGTTCTCTATCATGGTTTGTCTTCTCTTTAAGTTTATGTTCTGATCGCTTCTTAAGTATAACGGCAAACGGCTCCAGAAGATATTTTGCCCGGCAGGAACAGCAATGCCTGCTTCTGATGTTTTCTGGCAGAATTATTGCACCAAAATACCGAACAGCCTTTGTCAATATTTTATAGCTTTGCCCGTACAAACTCATGAACATGCGTTACTTAGCCTTTTTAGCGATCCTTTTTTTAGCTGGCGTAGCCTTTGCCCAGCCTAAACTTAAGAAAACCAATATCAGCAAGGAGATCAGCGTGTTGCTGCCGCAGGATTTCTCGCCAATGCCCGACGACGGTATTGCCCGCAGATACCCGGCTGCCACCAAACCGCTGGCGGTGTATACCAGCCCCAATGGGCAGATCGACTTCAGTGTAACGCAGAAGCGCTCGCAGTTCAAAGAGCAGGACCTGGATATGCTGCGCGAGTTCTACAAGGCTTCCCTGCTGGAGAAGTTCACAAAGGTTGACTTCATCCGCCAGGAGGTAACGCAGGTAAAAGGCAAAGACCACATTGTGTTCGAGTTTGTATCGACGGTGGCCGATGAACGGGGCACATCCAATCTGGCGCCGGTTCAGAAGTATAGCGTTGTGCAGTACACGATACAGGGCAACCAGTTGCTGATCTTTACCATGCACGTGCCTTTTGTGCTCAAAAACGACTGGCAGCCAACCGTGCGCGAGGTCATGGCCTCTATCAACGTGAAATAAGACACCCTGAACCATACCACCAGAAGCCTCTCCAATTTTCGGAGGGGCTTTTTCGTTTATCAGGCGTACCCCTTTTTAGAAAAACGACATTCTTTACCTTTGCACCTATGGCAACAGACTTTTTATCGATTTACAGCGACGAGCATTACATGCAACAGGCCTACCGGCTGGCACAGCAAGCGTATGCGGAAGGCGAGATCCCGATCGGGGCCGTGGTGGTGAGTAACAACCGCATCATTGCCAAGGCCTATAACCAGACTGAGAAACTGAACGACGTGACCGCTCATGCGGAGATGCTGGCCCTTACCGCCGCCGCCGAGTACCTGGGCAATAAGTACCTGAACGACTGCACCCTCTACGTAACCGTGGAGCCTTGCGTGATGTGCGCCGGGGCCAGCTACTGGGCGCAGCTCAAGCGGGTGGTGTTCGGGACATCTGAGCCCAAGCGTGGCTACAGAAGAGTAGGCAACCTGCTGCACCCGAAAACCGAAATGGTGAGCGGCATCATGGCGCAGGAGTGTGCAGAGCTCATGTCCTCATTCTTTGCGGCTAAAAGAAATTAACTAACTTTGGTACGAAGACGTACATGTACAGGTCTTCATGCATATCATTTTTTAACCATAAAAAATATATAAAACTATGGCTTTCGAACTACCGAAACTACCTTATGCTTACGATGCTCTGGAGCCGCACATCGATGCGCGCACCATGGAAATCCACCATACAAAACACCACCAGGCCTATACCGATAACCTGAACAAGGCGATCCAGGGCACTGAGATGGAGAATATGAGCATCGAAGAGATCATGCGCAATGTGAAGGAGGATAACAAAGCTGTAAGAAACAATGGCGGTGGCTATTACAACCACAACCTGTTCTGGACCGTCCTTTCGCCAAACGGCGGTGGCCAGCCTTCAGGTGAGTTGGCTGACGCGATCAACTCCGCCTTTGGTTCTTTCGACCAGTTCAAGGAGAAGTTCAACCAGGCTGCGGCTACCCGTTTTGGCTCTGGCTGGGCGTGGCTTTGCGTAAGCAACGGCAAGCTGGAGATCTGCTCAACTCCTAACCAGGACAACACCCTGATGTCTTTCGCGGAGGGTTGCGGCGGTCAGCCGATCCTGGGCCTTGACGTGTGGGAGCACGCTTACTACCTGAACTACCAGAACCGCCGTCCGGACTACATCAACGCTTTCTGGAACGTGGTAAACTGGGACGAGGTAACGCGTCGTTACAACGAAGCAAAATAAGGTATACCTTATACAGAAACAGAAAAGCCCTGCCGTTTCCGGTGGGGCTTTTCTGCTTCTGAACCGCAGCATCAGTCACGGCAAGAATCTACATTTTATACCCTCAACGTATTCCTACTTCTGGGTCACTTTTCCTTTCCTCGCGTTGTAGGAGGCCACGCCGGCATCCAGGAACTCCACGAAATTATTCACATTCAGGTCGTAGGCGATCGGCTTTACCAGCACGTTCTCGTTCTCATCCATCAGCACATAGTAAGGCTGGGCGTTCACACTGAATTTGGATATCTGGTAGTCGGCATACTTCTTGCCAATGGTCTTCTTCTCTTTGCCATCATAGCTGCTAGTATACCACTCTTCTTCCGGCAGCTCAGACTTATCGTCCACGTACAGCGCCGCAATCACGTAATCCTCGCGCAGGCGCTTCAATACGGCCGGATCAGACCAGACGTTAGCCTCCATCTCGCGGCAGTTCACACAGCCATGGCCCGTAAAGTCGATGAAGATCGGCTTGCCCTGCTCAGCAGCACAGCGTTTGGCCTGCTCCAAGTCAAAGTAGCCCTTCAGTCCATGTGGCAGGTGCAGGAAATCAGCATACTTGGGCTCTTCGCACAGCTGGTTCGCATTGCTGGCCACCACGGCTGTACTGCCTCCGCTCTGGCGGATGATGTTGTTCAGGTCAAAATCATGGGTGGTTTGCGGCGGCAGGTAACCCGAAAGTGCCTTTAGCGGCGCACCAAACAGGCCAGGGATCAGGTACACGACAAATGAGAACGTGGCAATGGCAAAGAACAGGCGCGGCACACTGATGTGCTTCAGCTCCGAGTCGTGCGAGAACTTGAGCTTGCCCAGCAGGTAAAAGCCCATCAGGGTAAAGATCACGATCCACAGCGCCAGGTATACCTCGCGGTCCAGGATGCCCCAATGGTATACCTGATCCGCAATGCTCAGGAACTTCAGCGCCAGCGCCAGCTCTATAAAGCCCAGCACCACCTTTACCGAATTCAGCCAGCCACCTGATTTAGGCAGGCTGCTCAGCCACGACGGGAAAATGGCGAACAGCGTGAACGGCAAGGCAAAAGCCAGCGAGAAGCCGAACATCCCCACCACCGGGCGCAGCGTCTCGCCTCCGGCAGAGGCCACCAGTATACTTCCCACAATCGGCCCGGTGCAGGAGAAGGAAACCAGTGCCAGCGTAAAGGCCATAAAGAACACCCCTACCAGGCCGCCCTTGTCTGCCTGCGCATCCACCTTGGTTAGCAGTGAGCTGGGCAGCGTAATTTCGAACATGCCGAAGAAAGACATGGCAAAGACGATGAACACGGCGAAGAACAGCAGGTTCGGAAGCCAGTGCGTGCTGATAAAGTTGGCGCCATCGGCCCCAAAAAGCTTGGCTACCACTGTACCTATGATAGTGTAAATGGCGATTATGGAGAGGCCATACACAAGCGCTTTGAAGATGGCCTGCCCTCTGCTGTTGCTGCTGCCGGTAAAGAAACTCACCGTCATCGGGATCATCGGGAAAACGCAGGGCGTGATCAAAGCTCCCAGACCAAAAAAGAAGGCGATCAGCATGAAAGACCACAGGCTATCCGGCCTGCCTTCGGTCTGCTGGTCCGGAATGATCGCGGGTGTCATGTTGGCCACGGCGGTATCTGTTGCGGCTACCGTTTCGGCAGCGGCGGTGCTGTCCGTTTCAGCGTCGGCAGGCGCTGTTACAGCTGCCGCCCCCTGCTCTCCTGCCACCTGACCGGCCTCAGCGGGTGCCTCACCTGTTGTTTTCTCAGCCGGTGCGGCTGTGCCGGTAACGCTTATCTGCTTGTTCGTGAAGGCAAACTCATCATCAAACGGGATGCAGCGGCCATCCACATCGGTGCACACCTGATACTCATAGTTTCCCTTTACGAGCAGGTTTGGCTGCAGCACGCGTATCTTTTGGCGAAACTGGGCCGTACCCACAAAATAGGTATACTCGCCGCCCCACAGGTCGTCGTACTTCTTCTTGGGCTTTACGGGCACGATCTTGTCCACCAGCTCATAAGAGGGGTGCTTCTGAAACGTAAACTCCGTAACCATCGGCCCCAGGTCCGGGTCAAAGTCGGAGGAGTAGAGGTACCAGTCTTTGTCGATCCGGACATTGAAGATCAGCTCCACTTCTTCTCCTACGGCCACCTGCTTCTTAGACGCGTCATAGCTCCAGGTGGCTGGTTTCAGCACCTGCGCCTGTGCCAGTAGCGTGATCATCAGCAGCAGCCAGGTAGCCAGGAGCTGCTTTACTCGGTAGTTTCTATTCATGGGTTTCGTCAGCGATTTGTATCTGGCCCGATAACGCAAGGTCATCAGTTCTTTTAATGTGCTGCTTTCAGCTTAAACAGTGGTACAAAAGTATATAATTTTAACTTGATGCGGCACCCTATCCGCTCGGAAAGAGTAGCGTTCCGGATAGACAACAACTCTCGTACTATTAACGTTGCCTGTTGCTCCCCATAAAACTGCTTTCAGCGTCGCAGGGCCTCCTGTAACCCCTTCCCTTCTGTTGCAGGCGCAGCTCCTTAAAAAATTTTCAGCAAAAACAATGCAACACCTTAAAAGGCAGAAAGTTGCTTCAGGCAACTCGCCAGGGCTTATGTATAACGAAGGTGTAGGCAACGCCATTGCATCAGGTACAATTCCAATAAAATATTATTAAATTTTTATATAAAAACATAGACATAGTATAATATAGATCGTATAAAGCACAAATGCCTTTTGCAGGTTGCAGAAGAAGCTGTACCCCTTAAAATGAACTGTTTACCAACAAAGAGAGCAAATGTAGCAGATGACGGAATCATTACACAGCTTCAGGTGTATAACTACTATAAGACAAACTATAAATAATTCTTCAAAAGATGAGAGAAAGCTTAGACACTAACAACGAGTTAACGCTTCGTACAGAGTGTGGCAAAGAGTTTGGCAACATATTCGAGGCCATCAAACTGGTCCGCGACGAAAAGCACAACTTCCATGTGGTGTATAAAACTTTCTCGGGAGAGTATATCTACTCCTCTTGTAATCCCTTCCTGGACACTTTTTCGGCGAATACTTACAAATTGATTTCTGAGGCAGAGGCCAAGCAGATTTTCCTGAGCCGCCTGTCGAAGGAAAACGCCCGCGAGTTGTTCAACACCGTCAAGGCGTCCGCAGCAAGTATACATTCCTGATCTCCGAAGAGTGTCTTAAAAACAGAAAGGTGCCAGGCGGCACCTTTCTGTTTTTACAGGGGGCTCAGGCACGTTGCCGCAGACATTCCCCCGAAATAAAAAAGCAGCCGCTGCGCAGCTCCAGCGTCATTTACAACCAAATCACTATACTAGCGGGTATACACTTCTAGCAAAAGCACGTATTTTATTTAATTTTACAGCGTAAACAGCTGGAGACAGCTTTGCTCGCTATGATCTTAGATATTCTATTAACATTATTTCTTGTTCTGCTCAATGGTTTCTTTGTTGCTGCTGAGTTTGCCATTGTAAAAGTACGGGCATCTCAGATAGAGCTGCGGGCACAAGCCGGTAACACCATGGCTAAGATGGCGCAGCACATGCTCACGCACCTGGATGCTTACCTTTCAGCTACCCAGCTTGGTATCACGCTGGCCTCCCTGGGCCTGGGCTGGATCGGGGAAAGCGTGGTGGCGCAGATCGTGATCAATGTGATGGAGTTCTTCGGGTTCCGGGGCAGCGAGGCCCTGGCGCACACGATCGCCCTGCCGGTGTCCTTTGCCATTATCACGGTGCTGCACATCGTGTTCGGCGAACTGGCCCCTAAGTCACTGGCGATTCAGCGCCCGGAGTCTACCTCTCTGGCGGTAGCTTACCCGCTTCGCTTCTTTTACATTCTGTTCAGCCCTTTTATCTGGCTGCTGAACGGCCTGGCCAACATGGTTCTGCGCGCTATGGGTATACGCCCGGTGCACGGGGCCGAGGTGCACACGGCTGAGGAGCTGCGCCTGCTGTTTGAGCAAAGTGCGGAAGGCGGTGCCATTCTGGATGCGCAGCATGAGCTGATCGAGAATGTGTTCCAGTTCAGTGAGCACATGGTCAAGCAGATCCTGGTGCCCCGCACCAAGATGGTGGCCATCGATGTGAGCATCTCGGAGCACGAGCTGATGGAGGTTGTCTTTAACGAAGGCTACTCACGCCTTCCGGTGTACAGCGGAAACATCGACAACATCGTGGGCATCCTGTACGTGAAGGATATCCTGAGCATCATGCGCCTCGGAGAGCCCATCATCATCGAAAAGCTGATGCGCCCGGCCTACTTTGTGCCGGAGACAAAGAAGATAAACCAGCTGCTGCGCCAGTTTCAGCGCCGCCACATGCACATGGCCATTGCCACCGATGAGTTTGGCGGTGTGTCGGGTATCGTAACCATAGAGGATATTATTGAGGAGCTGGTAGGCGAGATCCAGGACGAGTACGACGAGGAGGCACCGATCGTGGAGCGCATCAACGACTTTGAGTATAAAGTGAACGGGGCGGCCTCGATTTCCGATGCCAACGACTACCTGCCCTACCCGCTCCCGAAAGGAGAGGACTACGAAACGGTGGGTGGCCTGGTGAACGTGATCTACGGGCAGATACCGGAAACACTGAACGAGGTGGCCACCTTCAATGAGTACGATATCCGGGTACTGGAAACCTCCGAGAGGCGCGTAGAGTGGGTGCTGCTGGTGGTACGTGAAGAGGCCCGGGAGGAGATCAGCGGCTCATGAGGCGTCACGAAAGCCTTATACCCATCTCACGGCAACACCACGCCGGGCTGCTGACGGCAAGGCTTCTGCAGCATGGCGCACCACCCTACAAAGGCATGCCCACCACTCTCTTAGCCAAGCGGGATTACGTCCTCACGTTTTTGCAGGAGCACCTGCTGCCGCACTTCAGGCTGGAGGAAGAAACCGTGTTTAAGCTGGCAACAGAGGCCGCTGGGGAGCTGCAGCAACAGGCTCAGGCATTGCAGGGGCAGCATAGCCAACTGCAGCAACTCATACGCGCCCTGCCTCTGGCAACAGAGGCCACACTGCCGGAGAAGCTACACGAGGTAGGTATACTGCTGGAACAGCACATCCGACAGGAAGAACGCGTGTTTTTCGAAAGGCTACAGCAGGAGTTACCGCAAGATAAGCTCCTGCTGCTACAAAAACTGGTAGAACAGCACCTGCCTTAAAGCTTATACCTTGCCTGTAAACCAGCCGCTGTACATCACATAGTTGTTGGCCACATTCTCCAGCCCCTCTACCTGCTCCGAGCTCAGCTGCTTTACCTTTTTGGCGGGTATACCCGCATAGATCCAGCCTGACTCGCACACAGTGTTCTCCAGCACAATGGCCCCCGCCGCCACGATACAGTTCTTCTGCACCAGCGCATTGTCCATCACGATAGACCCCATCCCGATCAGCACATTGTCTTCCACGGTGCAGCCGTGCACGATTGCGTTATGCCCGATGGACACGTTACTGCCGATGGTGGTGGCGGCTTTCTGGTAGGTACAGTGAATCACGGCGCCATCCTGAATATTGGTCTTGTCCCCGATGCGGATGCTGTTCACATCACCGCGGATCACGGCATTGAACCAGATAGAGCACTCGTTGCCCATCACCACGTCGCCTACAATGGTGGCGTTCTCGGCAATCCAACAGCCTTCGCCCATCTGCGGCTTGATACCTTTTACCGGTAGTATAACTGGCATTTTTCTCTCGTTTAAGAATTAGAAATCATGAATGGGTGCAAAGATAAACGATGCAGCGTTTGTATCAGACTTAAAACGGCAGCAGGCGTTTCCAGGTGCCTTTGTAAAGATTGTACTTCAGTGTGCTGGGCAGCGCGCTCCAGAAGTACTTGTTTACGTGTACGGCAAAACTCGGCTGCATATAGCAGTTGATCGTGCAGCCCTCGCAGGCGGGCAGCCTCCCTTCCTGCTTTTTCAGCGCCTCCACCTCCTGGCTCAGATACAGTTCGTAAAGTTTATTCTTGATCGGAAAGCTTTTGGCACCCAGGTGGTAGCAGGGCAGCACCAGCTCATTCTCAGGCGAGATCACCAGCGTCGTGCTTGCTGCCTTACAGACCGGGCTGGCCGTGTGGTTGCCGCCATCGCGCCTGAGCTGCACAAAGCCGTCGTTCAGGTATACCTGTTTGCGCTTGCCGAAGGCCGTCAGGTAAGCCAACTCCCGCTCCGTTAGCCGTTCCCCTGCCTGTACACTGTTGTACTCAAAGGCCGGGTTGATGATCAGCAGCAGCCTGTTAGGCAGAATGATTTTCTGATACACCTCCTCCAGCTGGTGCAGGTTGTGCCTGAACACCGTAAAGAGGATGTCCGGCCGCTCCCCTACCCGCTTCGCCACCTCAATGGATTCCATCACAAAGTCATAGCAAGTCACCCCCCGGCCGGTGTCGTGCTCCTCCCTGTCGGCAGAGTCCAGCGAGAAGTGCAGCATGTCCACCTTCCCCTTCAGGCGCTCGGCCAGCTTCGGGTACAGCAGTCCGTTGGTGGTGAGGGTGGTGATGAAGCCCATCCCGTGCGCCATGCCCAGCATCTGGTCTATCTGCCGGTGCAGCAGGGGCTCGCCGCCGGTAAAGTCGACCACCTGTACGCCCAGCCGCTTCAGGTCACGCAGGTTCTGCGCCACGTCCTCCAGCGTAATGTAAGGCGAGGGCTTTTCCCAGATGTCGCAGAACGAGCACTTGGCGTTACAGCGGTAGGTAACGTAATAGTTGCAAAGCACGGGTTTTGACCTCAGGCGCATCTTAGGGAATGATGAGTTGATAATTACGAATTACGAGTTTTGACCGGAGAATAGGAAATATGAGGCACGAAAGTACTGCTGCTATTGCCGGCGTTGCAGAATAATAGCAGGAAGTGAGTATATTTATTGTTGATTATCCTGGTGCACGATTCGGACAGGCCGTGCCCTGCCCCTGCAAAGTATACCTTCTCACTCTCGAACTTCTATGAAAAGACAAAACATCTCCTCCGGTGCCGTCTGGGAAGACACCATCGGGTACAGCCGCGCTGTGCGCATCGGCAACGTAGTGGAAGTAGCCGGCACCACCGCCACCAATGGCGATGAGGTGATCGGCAAAGGCAGCCCCTATGAACAGACACGGTATGTACTGCAGAAAATAGAGCAGGCATTGCAGCAGGCGGGTGCTACGCTGCAGGATGTGGTGCGTACCCGTATCTACGTCACCGACATCCGCCAGTGGGAGGAAATCGGCCGCGCCCACGGCGAATTCTTCCGTAGCATCAAACCTGCTTCTACCATGGTGGAGGTAAAGGCCCTGATCAACCCGGAGCAGCTGGTGGAGATCGAAGCCACGGCGATACTTTCCACAGGAGGTGAAGACTTCGTAAACCCTGCAGCTGTTCCCTATGGGGAGGAATAACCGATGAAGAGGCTACACTCGCTTCCGCTCATGCTGGCCATCAGTTTGCTGGCCTCCTGCTCTACCCCTAAGGCAAGCATCTCCTATGAAAGGGTGGCGCTGCAGGAGAGTCCCGCGGTGGCCACTACGCCTGGTCTTAACCAAAGCATGCTGAACGAGATGCATACCCGCATCCAGACACAGGCTGAGTATAAGCATGCCTTCAGTATGCTGATGGTGAAGGATGGCGTTCTCGTTTCCGAAGCCTACTTCAACGGTTACAAACCGGACCAGCGGCAGAATGTCAAGTCGGTTACCAAGAGCATCTTATCGCTACTCGTAGGTATAGCGCAGGACCGGGGACACCTCCGCAATGTGGACCAAACGATGGGGGAGCTCTTCCCGGAGCACCTGGCGGCACAGCAGGACACGCTGAAGCCTACGATCACCCTACACCATGCCCTCACCATGCAGACCGGCCTGAAGTGGTACGAGAACATGGAGTGGCTCTTCAATGTCTCCTGGGACCCTAACTGGATGTTCAGGTCGAAGAACACGGTACAGTACGTGCTGGGGCTGGATATGGAAGACGTACCCGGCGGCCACTTTCATTACTCCACCGGCAGCAGCCAACTTGTAGCCGGAGCCTTGCAGAGAACGACAGGCAAGTCGCCGCTTGAATTTGCCAGGGAGCACCTGTTTACCCCCATGGGCCTGGAGCAGGTCGGCTGGAAG
>JAJLKL010000211.1:0-6209 GCA_033838975.1 Hymenobacteraceae bacterium
GTGGAAGAGGCCATCCGGAAAGACGGCATGACGCTGGAGAAGTACGAGCAGATCATGATGGCCTACCGCCAGGACCCTGCCCTGCAGGAGCGCGTTAACAAGATGATGGAGGGCAACCAGCAGTAACAACCTGCCCGTAACGCAAAAAAGAAGCCCTGCCAGCGTACAGCCGGCAGGGCTTCTTTTTACATATGTGCTTTTACTTCGGCAAATCCTGCTGCTCCTGCCCCTGGGCAAACTCAAGAATGCGGAACGTGCGTGCCTTGCGGTCGTAGTAGCCGTAGTGCAGCTTATCGCCGTAACGGTACACGGTCTTAAACTCCGGCTCCGGCTTCAGCTCCTGCTCAAAGTTCTCGATCTTGTCCTGCAGCACTACCTTCGTCTCTTCAGTATTCACCTTCGACAGATCACCTTTACTCAAGACAGACCTGAAGTACGTGCTGATGCCCGGGCCGGAAGGCATCATGCCCTGGCCATACGGGTCGTAGAAGAAACGGCTGTAGTATGGCGAGTTCAGGTAATAGTTCGGGATATTATAGGCTGGCGTCCAGCGGCCCGGTATCATCATCAGGCCACGCGACGTCTGTACGTAACGGTCAGGGGTGCGCACCAAGCGGTTTCTGTCCTGGTTCGGGTCCCTTCTTTCCGTTGGCGCATTGTAAGAGCCGATCGTCAGTTGCAGCGTATTATCATCAAAATTATCCACTGTAATGGCCGGCACACCGGTGGCCAGGTTCTTCATCACTTTGGATGTCTTCTCGATCACCTGGTTGTCGGCGGAGAACAAAGCCTTGGCGCCACGCTGATACACCGGCGTAGATTTGATCGTGATCTCCTCATCGCCGCTGAAGCTATACTCCTTCACCGGGTCCAGGGTGTGGAAATCATAGGCCGTCAGCTTGAACTGGTCCTTTTCCATGTTCACGCGGAAAAGCGTGTTCTTGTGCAGGAAGGAGTTGAAGCTGGGGGCTCTGCGCTGCTCGATGGCTGGCAGCGTACGATACGCTGTGCGGCCTGTGTTCCAGTCCAGCGTCAGGATCTCGGTGGTGGTCTCATCGCTGCCTTTGCCCTTCAGGTAGAAGCCGTCGAAGATCATGTGGATCTGATCGCCGCGCGAGTAGATCTTGCTTCTGTGGTGACCGGTGAACACGTTTTGCTGCATGTCCGGGTGCACATAGATCATATCCGACTCGCGGGCGTAGCGTTCGCGGGAGCGGGGCATCTCCTCCGATTTGAACACCTTATGCTCCAGGTGCGCCACATCCTCGTCAGCGTCGCGGTACAGGTGCAGGTTGCTGTCCTTGTCGGTATACAGCATGTAGAAGTGGGCCTCGTCGCCAAAGCCACCCACAAAGTTCAGGCCGCGGTCCAGCTTTATCTGCTCATCCTGCAGGCTGCGGAAGGCGCCTGTCTCACGGTTCACGGCAAACGGACGCAGGTACTCCCGGCGGCCATTCACATAGCGGCTGTAAAAGACAAACTCCTCATCGGTTACACGGGTACCCAGTATCTGTGGTTCCTGCGCAAAGCGGTAAGGAATGGTATGGCGTGCCAGCTGCCTCCCCTCCGGCGACAGCAGTGCGAAGTTAAGTTCCCCCTTCTGGTAAAAGTAAATGCATACGTTACCGTTATCATCCGCCAGGGTAACCAGGTCCTCCGCACGGTTCATCGGCAGGTCTATATTGGCAAACTCTTTCTGGGCATGGGCTGCCGTAGCGAAAGCCCCCATCAAGAGCAGACTTAAGAATAGTTTACGCATAATATAAAAGCTTGAAATATATACCTTTACAACGTACAAATATTTGGCCAAAGTATCACCGGGACCAGGTTGAAGATAGGAATTTTTAAGTGAACCTATACAGGAATGAAGCAGGTATAGTATACGTATAACTATACGCTTTGATTTACAGCACCTCGGTAGGGATTTTACTTCACCAACACAAAAAAGCCCGGCCATACCTGGCCGGGCTCCTCTTGAAAAGTATAAATTCTTCTAAAACTCTGCGTTCTGCGGCGTTCTTGGGAACGGGATCACATCGCGGATGTTGCCCATGCCCGTCACGAACTGCACCATGCGCTCAAAGCCCAGACCGAAGCCGGCGTGCGGGCAACCCCCGAAGCGGCGGGTATCCAGGAACCACCACATATCGTCCGGGTTGATGCCCACAGACTTCATGCGCTCCACCAGGATGTCCATGCGCTCCTCACGCTGCGAACCGCCCACGATCTCGCCGATGCCCGGCGCCAGGATGTCCATAGCGGCCACGGTTTTGCCGTCGTCGTTCAGGCGCATGTAGAAAGCCTTGATGTCCTTCGGGTAATCCGTTACAATCACCGGCTTCTTGAAGTGCTTCTCCACCAGGTAACGCTCGTGCTCGCTCTGCAGGTCAATGCCCCACTTCACGTCGAACTGGAATTTCTTCTTCTTGTAGTGGTTCGAGTTCAGCAGAATGTCGATGGCCTCGGTGTAGGTGATGCGCTCAAAATCGTTATTCACCACAAATTCGAGTTTATCCAGCAGCGTCATCTCCTGGCGCTCCTGCTGCGGCTTGCTCTTCTCTTCCTCCGCCTGGCGCTGCGCCAGGAACTCAATGTCCTCGCGGTTGTGCTCCAGCGCGTAGCGGATGATGTACTTGATAAACTCCTCGGCCAGGTCAGCGTTCATCTTCAGGTCGTAGAAAGCCATCTCCGGCTCGATCATCCAGAACTCGGCCAGGTGGCGCGTGGTGTTGGAGTTCTCGGCTCGGAACGTTGGTCCGAAGGTATAGATATCGCTGAAAGCCATGGCTGCAACCTCGCCTTCCATCTGGCCGGAAACGGTCAGGTTGGTGGCACGTCCGAAGAAGTCCTCTTCAAAGTTGATGTGCCCGTCCTCGGTGCGCGGCGGGTTGTTGAGGTCTAAAGTGGTTACCTGGAACATCTCGCCGGCGCCCTCTGCATCCGAGGCGGTGATGATCGGCGTGTGCATGTACACAAAGCCCTTCTCGTTGAAGAACCTGTGCACGGCAAACGCCATGGCGTTGCGCACGCGGAACACTGCGCCAAAGGTGTTGGTGCGGAAGCGCAGGTGCGCGATCTCACGCAGGAACTCCAGCGAGTGCGCCTTCTTCTGCAATGGGTATGTCTCCGGGTCGGCTTTGCCCAGCACCTCAATGCTGGTGGCCTGTACCTCGTACGCCTGGCCCTTGCCCTGCGAGGCCACCAGCTCGCCGGTCACGGCAATGGCGGCGCCTGTGGTCACGTCCTTCAACGTCTCCTCGCTGAATTTCTCAGCGTCGGCTACTACCTGCAAATTATTTATTGTAGAGCCGTCGTTCACGGCAATAAAATTCACAAACTTATTCCCGCGCTTTGTGCGGACCCAGCCCTTCAGCAAAACTTCTTTGCCTACTTCGGCGCCCTGTAGCAGATCTTTAACTTTTGTGCGTTGCATGTGTATGGTTTTTATGGCGTATCACGACACACGTATCACGTATCACGAAACAAGACTATTTTATACTTCATCACTTAGTGTTTAAAGTATAGCGTTTACTTTGCCTGATTGCTTATGCCTGGAAAGTCTTGATACGTGATACGTGTGTCGTGCTACGCAACACTTGTGTCTCTTCAAAAATCCCTCAAAGTAACGATATTTTAACCTTTTTTGTAAATGCAAGTAAAATTATCCTAAATTTGGAGGTGCACAATTGGGCACGGATTTTTCTTTAAAAACTATGCAGCGACTCGATTTAAGACAACTTTTATCCCAGAAGCTATCGCCGCAGCAGATACAGTTTATCAAGCTGCTGCAGATACCTACTGCCGAGTTGGAAGCGCGCATAAAAGAAGAGCTGGAAGTGAACCCCGCCCTGGAAGAGGGGCGTGATGAGCCGGCCGAAGAATACAGCGAGTCGGATGAGTATGAGGAGGACTATGGCAAGGATGAGGACCTGGACCTGAACGACTACCTGAACGATGATGAGATAAGCGGCTATAAGATGCAGGGGGACCGTGGCGGAGACGATGAGGAAGACCGGGAAATGCCTATTGCCACAACCTCCACGTTGACGGATGCGCTGCTGGACCAACTGGGCTTCCTGAACCTGGACGACAAGCAGTACTCCATCGGGATGCAGCTGATCGGCAGCATCGACCACGACGGGTACATCCGCCGCGAGCTGAGCTCCATTGTCAACGACCTGGCCTTCTCGCAGAACATTGAGACGACGGAGGAGGAGATCGAGCTGGTGCTGCACATGATCCAAACCTTTGACCCGGCCGGTATAGCGGCACGCGACCTGCCGGAGTGCCTCCTGCTGCAACTCGAGCGCCGCGAGCAGGACGATACCACTCTGCTGGCCGAGCGCATCATCAACGAGGCTTTTGACGAGTTCACGAAAAAGCATTACCAGAAGATCCAGTCGAAGTTCAACATCTCGGAAGAGGAACTGAAGAAAGCGATCGACCTGATCGTGAAACTAAACCCCAAACCGGGAGGGGCTGGCGCCAGCATGACGCGCGTGCAGTACATTATCCCGGACTTTATACTGACAAATGAAAACGGGCAGCTGCAGCTCTCGCTTAATGCCCGCAACGCCCCGGACCTGCGCATCAGCCGCTCTTACGCCGATATGTTCGACGCCTATGACAAGTCGGACAAGAAGGATAAAAAGCTGAAGGAGACGGTAACGTTTGTAAAGCAGAAGCTGGATGCGGCCAAGTGGTTTATCGACGCGATCCGCCAGCGCCAGAACACGCTGCTGCGCACCATGGAGGCCATCATCAAATACCAGCACGACTTCTTCCTGGAGGGGGACGAGAGCGAGCTGCGCCCTATGATCCTGAAGGACATTGCCGAGGAGATCGGCATGGACATCAGTACCGTGAGCCGTGTGGCCAACAGCAAAGCCGTGCAGACGGAGTTCGGTATCTACCCGCTGAAGTACTTCTTCTCGGAGGGTATCGCCACGGACTCCGGCGAGGATGCCAGCAGCCGGGAGGTGAAGCATATCCTGAAGGACATCATCGACAAAGAAAATAAGCGCAAGCCACTCTCGGACGAGAAGATCGAAAAGCTCCTGAACGAGAAAGGCTACAACATTGCCCGCCGTACGGTTGCCAAATACAGGGAGCAGCTCAACATACCTGTGGCCCGGCTGAGGAAGGAGCTCTAGCAAGCCTCCCGGCTACATGCGGCTGCAGGAGTGCATGAATAATAACAAAGTTTCGCTGCATCAGTATAGAAGTAGAAGAACATCTCCGGACATCGCGCATATTTTCTGAATTTCGTCATTTGTAACCCATAACTGCACAAAGTGAATCGCAACCTCGCGCAGGTAGTCTCGGTGGTCTTTCACCCACTGCTGATGCCGACCTACTTATTTGCGCTCATACTTTACTACATGCCCGTGTCTGCGCTGTCGCTGCCCATGTCGAGCCGCTGGATGGTGCTGGGGCTGATATTTTTCACCACGTTCATCATTCCCGGCCTGGGGGCCTACACCATGGTGCGGGTAGGGCACCTGGACTCGCTGGAGATGGACAAGCGGGAGCAGCGCCGGCTGCCCTTTCTCTTTACCGGCCTTTGCTATGCCATCACCGCCTATCTGCTTTACCGCGAAACTGTGTTCGATGACATCTTTCACTTCATCATGGTCATCATCTCGGCCTCGGTTTTCCTGGCGTACTTTATCTCGCTGATCTGGAAGGTAAGTGCGCACAGCATTGGGGTGGGGGGAGCCCTGGGGTTGTTGCTGGTAATAGGCAAGCTTTTGCCGGAGGCGTTCATGCTGGGGCCCATCATTGTTGCGATCTTTTTGTCCGGCCTGGTGCTATCGGCGCGCTTGGCGCTGCATGCCCATACGCCGGCGCAGGTATACACGGGCTTTCTCAGCGGACTGATGCTCTCTGTTATCGCAGCTTTCATTGCGCTGACGTAGGTAATTCCGTGACTGGATGAACAAAGGGGCACTTCCTGCACCCTTTGGGGAGAACAGCCCCGTTTCTTGTCTATCTGCAGCGTTTTCTTAACTTTGATACAAGAACCAAACCTTAAAACGAATGAACTACGAGTGTCTTCTATATGATGTGAAGGATGGGGTCGCGACTGTTACGCTAAACCGCCCGGATGTTTTCAACGCCTTCAACGACCAGCAGAGCTACGACCTGCAGGATGCGCTGAAGCAGGTGGCGCGGGATGAGAACGTGCGCGTGGTGGTGCTGACCGGAGC
>JAJLKL010000212.1:0-2284 GCA_033838975.1 Hymenobacteraceae bacterium
GCATTGCCCGCGATACCAGGCAACCTACTTTGTCGGGCAAGGTGCGCCTGGTGCAGGAAACAGGAAAAGACGAGCAGGCAGGCTTCCTGATGTACCTGCCCATTTACCAGGATAACGCCGAGCCGGAAACCATAAAAGAACGGCAGCGGCTGATAAAGGGCTTCGTATACAGCCCCTTTCGCGCCAAAGACCTGATGACTTCCGTTTTAACCGAGGAGTTCGAGGACATAGACGTGGAGGTGTACGACGGGCCTGAGCCGGTAAAAGATGACCTGCTTTTCAGCACCACCCCTACCCTATTCTATACCAACGATCACGAAAGAGAGTACAGCCAGCTCAGTACCATTACCATCGGAAACCATACCTGGCGCCTCTACATTACGGCAAGAGATGGCTTTGGAAGTTCTGCCGACTCGGAGCTACCCTATTTTATTTTACTAGGGGGTAGCATTATCAGCTTGCTGATGTTCTTCATTATCTGGTCTCTTAGTAATACGCGCCGGTCTAACCGCCTGAAGCAGACAATCACAGATAACGCCACGGCTGCTCTCTTCATCATTGATGCCCATGGCTTCTGTACGTTCATGAATCCGGCAGCTGAGGAAATGACTGGCTACTCCTTTGAGGAGATGAAGGGAAAGGTGCTGCACGACATGGTGCACTACAAGCACTCGGACGGTTCTCCGTTCCCGGTTACAGCATGTGCCATACGCAATGCCCTGGCTACAGTGGAGCCGATGCGTGCGCACGAGGATGTCTTTGTTCGGAAGGATGGCAGCTTCTTTAACGTATCGTGCGCGGTGCAGCCGATTGTGGAGAGTGGCTCCGAGAGCTATGCTATTATAGAAGTGCGCGACATCACCGACGAGAAGCAGGCGCAGCAGGCAATCATTGAAAGCGAAGCCCGTTTCCGTACCATGGCCGACAATGCGCCTGTAATGATCAAGGTGATGGATGAGGAAGCAAACTTCGTGTATGTGAATAAGCAGTGGCTCGACTTCACCGGGTACAGCTTTGAGAAAACGATCAACATGAGCTGGAAAGATGTGGTGCACCCGGACGACAGGCCCGAGAAGGAACGCATACTCAAGAAATCGATAGAAGACCACGCCACCTTCAGGCTGGAGTACAGGATGCGGCGCTTTGATGGAGAATACCGTTGGATGGTGGCTACCAACACGCCTCGCTTTGGAGCAAACGATGAGTTCCTGGGCTATATTGGTTCCGTGATCGATATAACAGAGATAAAGGAGGCGGAGCGTAAGGTAAAGCAGAACGCTGAGTTGTTACAGAAACTGTTTTTGGAGGTGCCGGCAGTGGTTGGCCTGGTGCGCTACCCGGATTACCAGTACGTGCTGGCTAACCCACAGTACCGTATGCTGTATGGTAACCGCCCGTTAGTAGGAAAAACTATTTACGAAGCCCACACCAAAGAAGAAGGCCGTGGTTTCTTCGAGCGTCTGGAGGATGTTTTTAAAACGGGGACCGCGTTCGTAGGAAATGAGGTGTCCACGGCCATAGACCGTAACAACGATGGGAAGATTGTTTTTGGCTATTTCAACCTGGTGTACCAGCCGCTAATCGATGTAAAAGGCAAGGTAGAGGCAGTGCTGGTGTTTGCGGTAGAGGTAACAGAATTGGTGAATGCCCGAAAGGCACTTGTTCTGACAAATGAGGAGCTAAGTACTAAAAACGACGAGCTACTACGCATCAACAACGACCTTGATAACTTTGTATACACCGCCTCACACGACCTGAAGTCCCCGATCGCCAATATGGAAGGCCTGGCGACACTCCTACGTGATATTCTGCAAGGCAAACTGGAGCCTGAGGACATGCAGGTGCTGGACATGGTGCAAACCTCTATCAACAAGCTGAAATGTACTATCGCGGATTTGGCCGAGATCACCAAGGTGCAGAAGGAGCTGAATTCAGCGATAGAGCCGCTCACGTTCGAGCACATGCTGCAGGACATCGCTACGGACATAGACGGCATGGTGAAAGAGTCTGGCGCAGAACTGAAGGCAGATTTGAAGGTAAAAGACATTTTGTACGCCCGAAAGAACCTGCGCAGTATTATCTATAACCTGGTGAGCAATGCCATCAAGTCTAAATCCCCGGAGCGTAAGCCTGAAGTGTGGGTAAGAACCTATGAGCAGGGAGCGTACGTGGTGCTGGAGGTGCAGGATAACGGCCTTGGTATCAAAAAAGTGCAGCAGCATAAGCTGTTTAGCATGTTCAAGCGCCTGCACACACACGTGGAGGGTACGGGTATAGGCCTGTA
>JAJLKL010000213.1:0-3350 GCA_033838975.1 Hymenobacteraceae bacterium
GCGATAAAACAGGCTACATCCCTACTTTCTTCCACGGTGACCATGCGGCCGCATTTATCACCGGCTCCTACCTCAGGGGCATAGACGGCTTTGACGTGGAGGGGGCCTACAGACTGCTGCTCAAGAGCGCCAATCAGGATGGGGGAAGCCGACCGCACGTGAAGGAGTATATTGAAAAAGGATATATCTCTGAGCCACATATCGCCAACCCGCATGTGGAGACGAAGGCAAAGGCAGGCGTGTCTAAAACACTCGAGTATGCCTACGATGACTACTCGCTGGCCCAGTTGGCCAAGGCACTGGGCGACACGGCCAACTACCGCGTGCTGATGCAGCGCTCGCAGAACTACCGCAACATGTTCGATTCGAGGACAAGGTTTATGCGGGGCAGGCTGGAGAACGGCGAGTGGATAAAGGACTTCAATCCGCAGTACCCTTACTACGAGTACATGTACCGCGAGGCCAATGCCTGGCAGCTGTCCTTCTTCGCTCCGCACGACATGCAGGGGCTGGTGGCCATGTACGGCGGTGCAGAAGGGTTCGAGTCGAAGCTTGACTCGCTCTTCACCGTGCCCTGGAACCCGAATCACATCGCCCGCAATGTTTCCAGCTTCATCGGGCAGTACTGCCACGGCAACCAACCCGACCATGAGGCTCCCTTTGCCTATCACTTCATAGGCAAGCCCGAAAAGTCGCAGAAAATCATCGATAAGATTCTCAGCGACCTGTACGGCATCGGAGAGCAGGGCCTGGCCCTGAGCGGCATGGATGATGCCGGGGAGATGTCTTCTTGGTACGTCTTCAGCGCGCTGGGCCTCTATCCTTATTCTCCGGCAGATGATGAGTACCTGGTAACCGTGCCGTTGTTTGAGCAGGTGCGCTGGAAGATGAACAATGGTAAGGAGCTGTTGATTAAGAAACCAAATGCTGGCAGAGCCCTAGAAACAATTCTAGTAGACGGGAAAGCGCATGAAGGTTATTTCGTGTCGCATGATCTGTTCCGCAACGGAGGTGAAATAGTTATACATACTAAGTAGAGTTATGCCTGGATCACAAGTATTCTGTTGTCTTTCGAGCAACATAGTGCACCTGTTCTTGTAATCCTATAAGTCAAAAGCTTCTTTTAACAAATCAACTAACCTACTATATGCTTAGTTAAAGCTGCAGCAGGGTTAGATAATTGGCGCTGCGGTTTTTGACCCGCCAGTTGGAGGACTTTTCCAACCAGCGCACCCTGTGACTTAACCAGCTCCACGCCCTGCACCACTCAGCTTTCGTAGTCAAACAGGTGGAGAGAGGCCTCAAGAAGATGGTACGCACCCTGGAGACGCGCATTCAGGAGCAGGCGATCAGGAAGTTCTCTTACCAGGGGCCGGCGCTTGGTGAGCGGGTGGAGAAGCTGCTGGCCAAAGGTGTGGGCCTGACGACGGTGGCCGTGTTGCTGGCCGAGACCAATGGCTTTGCGACCTGCGAGAAGCAGGGGCAGTTGGTGAGCTACTCTGTTCTGCTGCTTATCACAAAGAGGCTAGCTCCTGTTGTCCCAATACAACGACAGCCGCAGTTGATCAGTCATGCTGTAAAATTCAACAGAGGTGTTCTGTAACTAACGATAGGTATCCTGACACAGGATGTACTGTTCAGAGTTTTGCATGCAGCTGCCTCATCGTGTCTTCAATATACCTTAAGAAACTGACACTAGGGCTGTTGTATGGATGTTTGACCATTGATGAGGTATATGCTTCATTGAATGCATGTTGCGTTTTTTAAATTTGATGAATAAAAACTGAGTACTTACTTGTTTTTTAAAAGATAGCCTGATATATTGATAACTCAATATAAAATACTAGAGCCGGTTTTACCCGTTCAGCTTTACCTCCAGGCTCTGGTATCATTCCGATCTTTAATTTTAGTTGTACCTCAGTTTAAGAACTCACCTTACCTATGGCGGAAAACATATACGACGCAATTGTAGTAGGCTCCGGGATATCGGGCGGTTGGGCCGCCAAAGAGCTTACCGAAAAAGGTCTGAAGACCATTATGCTGGAGCGTGGCCGTAACATTGAGCACGTGAAAGGCTACGAAAATGCAAACAAAGACCCTTGGGAGTTTCCGCACCGTGGACGGCGCACGCAGCAGATGATAGAAGACTACCCGGTGCTCCGGCGCGACTATCCACTGCAGGAAACCAACCTGGACTACTGGGTAAACGAAAAGGAAAGCCCTTATACCGAAGTGAAGCGGTTTGACTGGTACCGGGGGTATCATGTTGGCGGGCGTTCACTGATGTGGGGCCGCCAGAGCTACCGCCTGAGCGACCTTGACTTTGAGGCCAACGCCAAGGATGGTATAGCTGTTGATTGGCCGATCCGTTACAAAGACCTGGCGCCATGGTATAGCTATGTCGAGAAGTTTGCTGGTATAAGCGGCTCTACGGATGGCATCCCGCACCTGCCGGATGGAGAATTTATGCCGCCAATGGAAATGAACTGTGTGGAGAAGGATGTGGCTAGCCGCATCAAAGCCCACTACAAAGGCAACCGCCACATGATAATAGGCCGTGTCACTAACCTTACACAGCCACACAACAACCGCGTTAACTGCCAGTATCGCAACAAGTGTTGGTTAGGGTGCCCGTTCGGTGGGTACTTCAGCACGCAATCAGCTACGCTGCCGGCGGCTATGGCCACAGGCAACCTCACGCTACGTCCTTTCTCTATTGTTACAAAAGTGATTTACGACAAAGACACCAAGCGGGCCAAAGGGGTGGAGGTGCTGGATGCTGAGACTTATCAGACTTATGAGTACTTCGCGAAGGTGATATTCCTGAATGCCTCTGCGCTGAACACAACCTGGCTGCTGATGAACTCCGCCACCGATGTGTGGGAAGGTGGTTTGGGCAGTAGCAGTGGCCAACTGGGGCATAACCTGATGGACCATCACTTCCGGGCAGGAGCGTCTGGTGTTGTGGAAGGCTACGAGGACAAGTATTACTATGGCCGTCGCCCGAACGGTATCTATATTCCTCGTTTCAGAAATGTAAACGGCGACAGTCGCGACTACATCCGCGGGTTTGGTTACCAGGGCAGCGCAGGTCGCGAGGGCTGGAGCCGCGAGATAGCAGAGCTGAGTATTGGCGGCGACTTTAAGGACGCACTGACCGAGCCAGGGCAGTGGACCATGGGCATTAACGGGTTCGGTGAGACCCTGCCATACCACGAGAACAAAGTCACCCTCGATAAAAACAAGAAAGACAAGTGGGGTTTACCAGTGCTTGCCATCGATGCCGAAATAAAGGAGAATGAGATGAAGATGCGCAAGGACATGATGGAGGATGCGAAAGAGATGCTGGA
>JAJLKL010000214.1:0-5502 GCA_033838975.1 Hymenobacteraceae bacterium
CTGCACCAGCGGCTTCCCCTCGTGCTCCAGCGGTTGCAGCCGGACAACCGGCAGCACCGGTGCTTTCTTTAGCGGCTCAGACGGGTGCCCCTCAGAGAGGACTACCAGGCCTTCTGCCGGCCTTAGACGCTTGGGCCGGTACAGGTAGCGCGTGTCTACTTTTGCCGTCCCCTCAAAGTGGAGGTGCAGCCTTTCGATGCATTGCTCAGTGCGGTGCATCACAAAGCACTTGTAGGTCTTGCTGTAGCGCAGCCATGCGGCCTCCTTCAGCCGCTTTACAATAAAAGGGTTGGGCTTGTGCCAGATGCGGATATAAGGCCTTCCCTCGTGCTCCAGGGGATTGAGAAAAACCACCGGGTGTGAAGAGGTGTAATACATGTCACGACGAATTGATCAACCGACACAATTACGCTCTTCCCAAACACTTAGCCGGAAATTACCCGTATAGTTCCGTAAGTATTCGGGTAATACGAATGTAGCCGGATAATCCGGATAGAAGCGTATACTTACGGCTAACAAGCAACGCATGGAGAGAGACAACAGGAAATGCGGACAGTGCGGAGGTCCAATGACGGGAAGGTCAGATAAGAAGTTCTGTTCTGACCAGTGCCGGGCAGCGGCGGGCAACCGGCGCAAGCTCGATGATGAGGGCGAGCAGCTGATGCGCCAGGTGAACGCCACCCTGCGCAGGAACAGGCACCTGTTAAAGCAGGCAAGCCCGCTGGGGAAGACGACAGTCAGGCGAAAGGCACTTGAACTTCAGGGCTTTGATTTCCGCCACTTTACCCACCTCTATCGCACCAAAAACGGCAGCGCCTATCACTTCTGCTACGACTACGGCTACCTGCTGCTCGAGGACGAGAAGATGCTCATCGTGAACTGGCAGCCCTACATGGAGAAATAACACCACAGGCTCTTAGCTTGCCTGCCTGTAAAATCCACTCTACCCCAGCTATCATTACCGCCACAGGACCACGAATCTGCCAACTCTTTTTTATATTTGCCTTAAACAGATGAAATAGGTTTACATGGATCTAATTGAAGAACTGAGATGGAGAGGCATGCTCCATGATTTCATGCCTGGTACAGAAGAGCAACTGGCATCCGGTATGACGACGGGCTATATCGGCTTCGACCCTACGGCCAGCTCTTTGCATATCGGTAACCTGGCTACGATCATGCTACTGGTGCAGCTACAGCGTGCCGGCCACAAGCCACTGGCACTGGTAGGTGGCGCCACCGGTATGATCGGCGACCCATCGGGCAAGTCAGCCGAACGTAACCTGCTCGACGAGGAAACACTGCGCGCCAACCAGGAAGGTATCAGAAAACAGCTGGAGAAGTTCCTGGACTTCAACTGTGGCGACAACTCTGCCGAGATCGTGAATAACTACGACTGGTTCAAAGAATTCAGTTTCCTGGGCTTCCTACGCGAAGTTGGCAAGCACCTGACCGTAAACTATATGATGGCCAAGGATTCTGTAAAGAAGCGCATCAGCGCCGACGAGGAGGGCGACCGCGCAGAAGGTCTTTCCTTTACAGAGTTCTCTTACCAGCTCATACAGGGCTACGATTTCTACCACCTCTATAAGACAAAGAATGTGCTCCTGCAGATGGGTGCCTCTGACCAGTGGGGTAACATTACCACAGGCACAGAGCTTATCCGCCGTATAGAAGGCGGTAAGGCCTTTGCATTGGTAGGCAAGCTGGTAACTAAGTCAGACGGCACGAAGTTCGGCAAGTCAGAAGGCGGAAACGTGTGGCTCGATGCGAACCTTACCTCCCCTTATAAATTCTACCAGTTCTGGTTGAACCTATCGGATGAGGAAGCTGAAAAACTGATCAAGGTCTATACTTTGCTTCCTCAAGATGAAATTGAACGATTGACCGAAGAGCACAAACAGGCGCCGCACCTGAGGGTTTTACAGAAAGCCTTAGCTAAGGATGTTACAATTCGCGTGCACTCCGAAGAAGATTACATCGCCGCGGTGGATGCCTCAGAAATTTTATTCGGAAAAGGTGATTTGGAGACCCTGAAAGGGCTAAATGAGGATGTTTTGCTATCTGTATTCGAAGGAGTACCGCAGATAGTGATCAGCAAACAAAGCTATGCGGAGGCGGTAAGCGTTACGGATCTGCTCTCCGATATTACAGCCGGCCAGATCTTCGAGTCGAAGGGAGAAGCGAAGCGTATGATCAAGAACGGCGGTGTGAGCATCAACCGCCAGAAGGTACAGGGCCCTGAGGAAAGCGTAAATTACGAGCTGCTGCAGCAGAAATACCTGGTTGTACAGAAAGGCAAGAAAAACTACTACCTTGTTTCAGTTAATTAACTGATTTACACATAAGTAGAATAAAAAAAGGTGACCGTTTCCAGTCACCTTTTTTTATTGCTTGTGGCTATCTGATACTTATTTCTTCTCAGTAGCGCTATTTTTCATGTCCTGTACTTCCTTGCGGATGTCCTGCGCCATGTTCTTCAGATCCTGCATACCTTTACGTACGCGAGTACCAGCAGCGGCATTGCCTTTATCGTAGAATTTCTCGAAGTCTGATTCTAACGACATTACAAGGTCTCTCAGTTTGCTAAAGTTGTTGTTCATTAGAGCTATTTGTTATAGTGAAACATTTGTTTTTATTGCTCTAATATACACATTAGTTGAAAACAAGCAAAGATTAAGAATTTTTAATATATGCCTTTAAAGCAAATTAAGCGGTAACTGCCGAGGTAGAGTACAGGCCTTTATCCAGTTTTTGTGATATTTTCTCGAAGGCCTCGATCGTCTCGTTCACATCCTCCAGCGTGTGCACCGCCGTCGGGATCAGGCGCAGCATGATCACGTCTTTCGGCACTACCGGGTACACCACAATAGAGCAGAAGATGTTGTAGTTCTCGCGCAGGTCCAGCGTCAGCTGCGTAGCATCCGGAATTTGGCCGTTCAGGAACACAGGCGTTACCGGAGATTCTGTTGTACCGATGTTAAAGCCTTTTTCGCGCAGCCCGCTCTGCAGGGCGTGCACCACCTCCCACAGCTTGTCTTTCAGCTCAGGCTTTGTACGAAGCAGCTCCAGGCGCTTCAGGGCACCCACCACCAGCGGCATAGGCAGCGACTTAGCGAAGATTTGCGAGCGCATGTTGTAGCGCAGGTATTCTACTACCTGCTCGTTAGAGGCTACAAAGGCACCTATGCTGGCCATCGACTTGGCGAAGGTAGAGAAGTATATGTCGATACCATCCTGGCAGCCCAAATGCTCACCAGTACCTGCACCTGTAGCGCCCATCGTACCAAAACCATGCGCATCGTCTACCAGCAGGCGGAAGTTAAACTTCTCCTTCAGGTCCACCACTTCTTTCAGTTTGCCCAGGTTACCAGACATACCGAACACACCCTCTGTGATCACTAAGATAGCTCCACCTGTATTCTCAGCCCAACGTGTGGCACGCTCCAGCTGCTTCTCCAGGCTCTCCATATCGTTGTGGCTGTAAACAAAGCGCTTGCCCTGGTGCAGACGTACACCGTCGATGATACAAGCGTGTGACTCGGCGTCGTACACAATCACATCGTGGCGGTCTACCAGCGCGTCGATAATAGACACCACCCCCTGGTAACCAAAGTTAAGCAACAGCGCATCCGGCTTCTGCACGAAGTCAGCCAGTTCAGACTCCAGCTTCTCATGCAGGTTAGAGTTACCAGACATGATACGGGCACCCATCGGGTAAGCCATGCCCCACTCCGCAGCCGCCTCCGCGTCCGCTTTGCGCACCTCCGGGTGGTTAGCCAGCCCCAGGTAGTTGTTAAGGCTCCAGGTAAGCACCTCTTTGCCTCTGAACCTCATGCGTGGCGCAATCTCCCCCTCTAGCTTTGGAAACGTAAAATAGCCGTGTGCGTAATGAGAGTGGCTTCCTAACGGACCTCTGTTGGTCAATAACTTTTCAAATAAATCCACGTGTGTAATAATTAAGTTATCGGGATAATTTCTTTTTAAAACTCGCTTTATATTCCCTTAAACGGAATTCGCTATAATGCAGCGCAAATTTATGGTTTTATAGAATCATATACAATTGATACCCTATATCCCGCACACCTTTTTACTTATCCGATTTTTAAGTTTGGCGGCAAAACCTTTTCTTTGAGGTAAGATAAACAATAGCTTCTGCATGAGAAAAATAAACAAGATACTGGTAGCCAACAGAGGTGAAATAGCCCTGCGCGTGATGCGCACCGCTAAGGAAATGGGAATTAAAACGGTAGCGATCTTCAGTGAGGCGGACCGGAACGCACTGCACGTGCGCTTTGCCGACGAGGCCGTGTGCGTGGGAGGCCCTAAATCAAGTGAGTCCTACCTTCGCGGGGATGCGATCATTGAGGTGTGCAAGCGCCTGCACGTGGATGCCATACACCCTGGCTACGGTTTCTTGTCAGAAAATGCAGGCTTTGCCCAGAAGGTGAAGGAAGCAGGCTTAATCTTTATCGGTCCTTCTCCGGAGGCTATTGAGCTGATGGGAAGCAAGCTGGCCGCCAAGGCCGCTGTCGCCAAGTATAAGATCCCGATGGTGCCGGGCACAGAGGAGGCCATTACCGATGTAGAGGAAGCCAAAGTGATTGCGCAGCAGGTTGGTTTCCCTATCCTGATCAAGGCAAGCGCCGGCGGTGGCGGTAAAGGCATGCGCATCGTGGAAAACGTGGAAATGTTCGAAGAGCAGATGCAGCTGGCCGTAAGCGAAGCCGTTTCCGCTTTTGGCGACGGTTCTGTTTTTATCGAGAAATATATCGGCTCTCCGCGCCACATCGAGATACAGGTGTTGGGAGACACCCACGGCAACATCGTGCATCTCTTCGAGCGTGAGTGCTCCATACAGCGCCGCCACCAGAAGGTAATTGAAGAGGCTCCTTCCGCTGTCCTCACCCCTGCCCTCCGCGACGAAATGGGCCGCTGTGCCGTAAACGTGGCCAAGGCCTGCGACTATGTGGGAGCCGGCACGGTAGAGTTCCTGGTGGATGAGAACCTGAACTTTTACTTCCTGGAGATGAACACCCGCCTGCAGGTGGAGCACCCGGTCACTGAGCAGATCACCGGCCTGGACCTGGTGAAAGAGCAGATCCTGATTGCGGAAGGAAATGCGCTGAGCTTCAGGCAGGAGCAGCTGGAGATCAATGGCCATGCGCTGGAGCTGCGCGTGTACGCCGAAGACCCGACCAACAACTTCCTGCCGGACATTGGCAAACTGGAAACATACAAGCGTCCGCAGGGCCTGGGCGTGCGCGTAGACGATGGCTTTGAACAAGGCATGGACATTCCGATCTACTACGACCCGATGATTGCGAAGCTGGTAACCTTCGGAAAAGACCGCCAGGAAGCCATAGACAAAATGCTGCGCGCGATTGATGAGTACCAGATCACAGGTATAGAGACCACGCTGCCATTCGGCAAGTATGTACTGCAGCACGAGGCTTTTGTTAGCGGCAACTTCGACACCAAGTTTATCGAGCGCCACTACAC
>JAJLKL010000215.1:0-10221 GCA_033838975.1 Hymenobacteraceae bacterium
AGATTAAATGCTTAACTTGCAGCCATAATCAAAAGATGTACCGCATGGGTCCCGTACCAATGCTTAAATCATAGCTGACACATGAATTTAGTTGATTCGCACGCACACATCTACTCCGAGAAATTTAACGCTGACCGCGCCGAGGCCATTGAGCGGGCACAGCAGGAGCAGGTGCGCAAGATCTACATGCCCAACATTGACCATACCTCCATCGACGCGATGCTGGAGGCGGAGGAGAAGTACCCCGGGACCTGCATTCCGATGATGGGCCTGCACCCAACCTCCGTGAACAAGGACTTTGAGCGTGAGCTGTACCTGGTGGAAGAGTGGCTGGGCAAGCGTGCCTTTGCGGCAGTAGGGGAGTGCGGCATCGACCTTTACTGGGACAAGAGCTTTCTGCCACAGCAGCAGGAGGCGCTGAAAGTACAGATAGACCTGGCCAGAAAGTTTAAGCTGCCCATCGTGCTGCATACCCGCGACTCCTTTAACGAGACGTATGAGATCCTGGCGGCTGCACAGGACGGCAGTCTGAAAGGGATCTTCCATTGCTTTACGGGCACGGTAGAGGAGGCGGAGAAGGTAAAGAAGCTGGGCTTCCTGATGGGTATTGGAGGCGTGGCAACGTTCAAGAACGGGGGGATGGACCAGGTGCTGCCGCACCTGCAGCTAGAGGACCTGGTGCTGGAGACCGATTGTCCGTACCTTGCCCCGGCGCCGCACCGCGGCAAGCGCAATGAGCCGGTATACCTGCCCTTGGTGGCAAAGCGAGTGGCCGAACTCATGCACAAGCCGCTGGAGGAAGTGGCCGAGCAGACAACGCAGAACTCCCTCAACCTCTTTAAGCTGTAAGTATGCAAGTCGTAAAAGTAGACATAGATACCGCTGCGCCTAAGCACCCGGAGGCCTCCATCTTGATCATTTACACGGGTGGCACGGTTGGGATGGTGTTTGACGAGAAAGAGCAGCACCTGGTGCCGTTTAATTTCTCGCAGATTCTGGACCACGTACCTGAGCTACGGCAGTTCAACTACCTGCTTACTGTCCTAAGCGTGGAGCCAGCCATCGATTCGTCGAATGTCTCGGTGAAGGACTGGCTGATGCTGGCGCGCCTGATCGGGGAGAACTATGACAAGTACGACGGCTTTGTGATCCTGCACGGAACCGACACCATGGCCTACTCTTCCTCGGCCTTAAGCTATTTGTTGGAGAACCTGCAAAAACCGGTCATCTTTACGGGGGCGCAAGTGCCTATTGGCCGCATCCGGACCGATGCCCGCGAGAACCTGATCACGGCGTTGCAGATAGCGGCTACTAAAAATGAGCAGGGGCACAGCATGGTGCCAGAGGTATGTGTGTACTTCCGGAACCTGTTGCTGCGCGGTAACCGTTCCAAGAAAGTGGAGAGCAGTCACTTTGATGCTTTCAAGTCTGATAACTACCCGGCACTGGCTGAAACAGGCATCGACATTGAGTATAGCCAGGAGCATATTTTGCCGCACCCCCAACTGCATTTCAGGGCACACAATAAGCTGGATGACCGGGTAGCCATTCTCAAGCTCTTCCCGGGCATCACGCCGCAGGTGGTGCGCAGTGTACTGCAGGCACCGGACGTGAAGGGAGTGGTGATGGAAACGTTTGGGTCGGGCAATGCGCCCACCACCCCCTGGTTCCTGGACCTGCTGCAGGAAGCCGTGGACCGGGGCGTGTATATCCTGAACGTGTCGCAGTGTGATGAGGGCAGGGTAGACCAGGGCCGCTACGAAACAAGTAAATACCTGCTGAACATGGGTACCATCGGGGGGGCAGACATTACAACAGAGGCTGCTATCACCAAGCTGATGTATGTGCTGGGCCTCGAACTGGATGCTGAACAGACCTCCTGGCTGCTGCAAAGCAACCTGCGCGGCGAAATATCTTTATAGTTATGTAAAGTTATTGCAGTTGATATTTGCAGATATGCTGCCTAATGGCGTATATTTGCAGACCTTTTAGAGAGGTGTCCGAGTGGTCGAAGGAGCACGCCTGGAAAGTGTGTATACCCCAAAAGGGTATCGAGGGTTCGAATCCCTTCCTCTCTGCAAGTAAAAGCCCCAAAGTGCTAGTAGTCAGCATTTAGGGGCTTTTTGCTTTTCAACCCTCTCCTCAATTATTTAGCTCTTCTCCATATACGGCTGCCAGTTCACGATGCCCCCCTTTCTGTACCTGAGCAGCGGGTAACCCCAGCCGCTGCAGAAGTGGCAGGTGTTGCCGCCCGTTCGGTAGAGGAGGGTGAACTAAAAAACAGGGGCCCGCGGCCTCAATGTTGAAAAAAATTATTTCTCCAGAGGCAACGCTTCCTATTTCCGGGCCATCTCTTTATCTAAAGATCAAGATATTTAATTTAAACCTCTTATGATGGCTAAACTTCTAGTAAGTGTTACCCTTCTTCTTTGCAGTGCTTGTGTCTGTGCCCAAGACCTCATCCTGCGGAACGTGCACCTGGTGGATGTAGAGAAGGGGCTGGTGCACCAACAACAGGACGTTCTTATCACCGACGGTAAGATTACCTCGTTCAAACCTAAGAAACGGCAACTGAAAGGTTTGCAGGTCATCGACGGGAAGGGCAGGTACGTAATGCCCACGTTGTTTGACATGCACGCCCACATCGGGCCTCAGAACAGGAACTACCTGGACAGCTTTCTTAAATACGGCGTTACGGGCGTACGTGTGATGGCCGGTGATGAGCATCTGCTCTCCTGGAGCGACTCCATTGCCCGGGGAGACCTCAGGGGACCAGCCCTGTACGTAGCCTCACCGCTTTACGATGGCAACCCGCCACTCTGGGGCGAAAACCACGATGGCCCTGTGCTGGAAGACAAAACCAGGGTGCGGGAACTGGTCCGGAAGCACCAGCAGACGGGCTACCGGGAAATAAAGGTGTACAACCGCCTGCCCGAGGAGGTATACCTGGAAATACTGCAGGCAGCAGATGAGGCGGGTATAAAGGTAGCCGGGCATATTCCCTATACCCTAAGCAGCGAGCACTTTGGCGATGCCCGGCACGCAAGCATCGAACACTTAGACGGTATGATACAGTATGCCACGACGCTCACCCCGGCATGGGAGCAGGGAAAGGAGGAAGGCACGCGCCGTACCCTATACCAACAGTATAACAAGGCAGCGCTGGCACCCTATGCCGCAAAGATCAAAAGGAATGGCGTTTGGCTTTGCCCAACCCTGAGCCTGTATGGCAACATCAATAGGGAAGAGGTGAAGCAGGAACTGGAGCAGTTGGCAGGAGAGGAGCCGGCCGGTGGCTTGCTGGGCTGGTGGGGATCGATGCCGGACCAGGTAAAGGAGAACTTCAGGCTGAAGCATGAGGGAAACAGGCAGTTTATTCAAGACCACTTCCTGGATTATGAAGACCATATATTAATAGGCACAGATTCACCCAACCCTTACAACCTGCCAGGCTTGGCGGTGCACCACGAGATGGAGCAGTTAACAGAGGCTGGTTTCTCGAATGCAGCCGTGCTGAAGATGGCCACCTACAATGCCGCCAGGTACCTGGGCCTGCTCGACAGCCAGGGCACTGTGACGGTAGGCAAGGCAGCCAATCTGCTGCTGCTGGATGAAAACCCGCTGGAGGATATCAAAAATACTAAAAAGATACACCTGGTGCTGATCAACGGGCAGGTGCAGAATAGGTAAAATAGCTAAATATTCTTTTAGGGCTCAGAACAGGGGCCCCTTTTCGTGTTTTGAAGCTTACGGCAAGAGGTGCTTGTGCAGCTTTAGAACGAGTCAATTTTACCACCTTTGAGCAAATTTCAAGCTAAGGAAAAGCATGATCCGGAAATTCATTATGGCCGCTACCTTGCTTCTGCTGACGCACGTTCTACCTGCGCAGCAGACTGACATGTCTGGTGAGATCATTGCCAGTTACCTGGAGGAGGCCAAGCGTGCGACAAAAAAGAGCCGGCACCTTTGGGGCACGGACCTGTATGGCCCCCTGCTCCTGGTGGATCCGGACACCCGGCAGGCATACGCCAACGTGTCCGACTCGGCGGGTGTTCTACGGCTGCAGGGTGAAGTATACACGGGTACGCTGCCAGCCCACATCAGTATTGCCAACACCTCGTTACGCTGGGGCGGTAAGCACTGGGCGATGCTGATGCTTCCGCTTCCGGCAGGCAGAGAAGACAGGTTAAACCTGATGGGGCATGAGCTTTTCCATGTGGCCCAGGCCGCTCTAGGCTACAAGCAGTTTAACCCAAGCAACGACCACCTGGACCAAAAACAAGGCAGGATATACCTGCGCCTGGAGCTGGAAGCGCTGACGAAAGCCCTGCAATCCCCATCTCGCCCTATAAGAAAGATGCACCTGGCCAATGCCCTCACCTTCAGAAAATACCGGCATGCACTTTATCCTGATGCCGCAACTGCCGAGAATCAGCTTGAGCTCAATGAGGGGCTTGCTGAGTATACCGGGCTCATCATCAGCAACAGGCCGAAGGCACAGGCGGTAGCACACCTGACCGGGAGCATTCATGCCTTTCTGTCGAACCCTACCTTTGTGCGTTCCTTTGCTTACCAGACCGTTCCGGTCTATGGCTACCTGCTCTCCGGACTGGACAAGGACTGGAACAAAAGCACCAGAGTTGACACCCACCTGACCGACTTTTTTATTGCTGCTTTCGGGCTCACACTTCCTGCTGACCTGAAAAACGCTGCTCTGACCGTTGCAGAAGAGTATAATGCGCAAACTATTATCCAGGAGGAGACGGAGAGAGACGAGGAGCGCAAGCGGATCATGGCTGCCTATAAGAAGGTCTTGGTTGAGCTTCCTCATTTGGAGATTCGGTTTGAAAACATGCGTATCTCGTTTGACCCCCGAAACCTGATGCCGCTTGAGGATAAGGGTACTGTCTACCCGAACATCACCGTGACGGACAAATGGGGTGTTCTGAAAGTAAACAAGCAGGCACTGATGAGCCCGAACTGGGACAGAATCTCTGTTACACCTCCCACTAGTATTGAGGGAAGCTATGTGGAGGGGGATGGCTGGACACTGGAGCTCAGTGAGGGCTACAGTATTCAGAAAGACGAGCAAAGCGGGAATTTTGCCTTACGGAAACATTAAGGTCCGCACCTGAACAAAGTGCTCAGGTGCGGCAGCCTCTCCGGAACAAGGCTTTTTATGAGGTTAAGAGAGTACCTTATCGTTTGCGGGTGCCTGAGCTCTTTCCCGCTGCTTCTTGTTGAACCACCAGTACATGGGGATACCCGTCAGCATCAGCACCATGCCAATGGCTGCTTCTCGTGGGCGTACCAGAATGGTGTTGAAGAAGAGGGCGGCGCAGAAAAGCACCATGATGGCGGGCACAACCGGGTAGCCCCACACCTTGTAAGGGCGGTGCGCGTCCGGCATTCTTCTTCTCAGTATAAACACTCCCATTGTAGTGGCTCCGTAAAAGATGAAGACGGCAAAGATGATCATGTCGGTAAGCTGATCGAAGGTGCCGGAGAGCACCAGCAGGCATGCCCAGATGCCCTGGTAGCGAAGCGAGTTGGCAGGAGCCTGCGCCTGATTAAGCTCCGCAGCCTTTGGAAAGAACAGGCCCTCGCGCGCCATGGCGAAATAGGTACGGCAGCTTGCCAGGATGGTGGCATTGGTACAGCCCAAAGTAGTGACCAGGATTAGAACAGAGATAAACACAGCACCGCCGTACCCCCAGAAGCTTCTGATGGCTTCCACGGCTGCAATCTGGTTCTCTGACCGGTGCACCTGTTCCAGCGCTGATACCGGCAGCAAAGACAGGTACGTCATGTTAACGAGCAGGTAAATTGCTACGACTGTGAAAACGCCAATGGCAATGCCCAAAGGAATGTTACGATGAGCGTTCTTGATTTCTCCACCCACATACCCAATTGCCGCCCAACCCTGGTAGGCCCAGAAAGCCGACAGCATAGCCGCGAAAACCGCGCTGAAGGTAACAGGGGTAGCCGAGGTAGTAGCCAGTTCAAAATTCCTGCTTATCTGAGCCTGACTGTTCCCAAGCCCGAAGAACACAATCATGCCTATACCTGCAAACACCAGCAGTAAAATAGCCGTGCTTAGCCCTGCGCCGGATTTCAGCCCCTTCATGTTTACCCAAGTTAGCACGATGATCAGCAGGATAGCCGTGAACTTTACGTTGAGATCGGCAAAGGGGTAAAAGACACCTCCAACAGAGAAGTCAGCCAGGGACTCTAGGAGCGGGGGAAGCGGTGTTACGCTGTGGAGGGACTGCGCGAAGACATACGCCAGGGAAGAGATGGCTGCCGTCTGGATGACAGTGAACAAAGACCAGCCAAAGATAAAGGCAAAGAAGCGGTTGTAGATCCTTTTATAATAAGCGTACTCTCCACCCGTGTCTGCCAGTAGGCCCGCAACTTCGGCATTACTGAGGGCGCCAAAGAGGGTAATAACTCCTCCCAGCACCCAGCAAAGGAGCACCCATCCCGGCGACTGAAGCTCAGCGGCCATAGGTGCCACTTTTTTGTAGACACCGGACCCGATGATGTTCCCGATGACCACTACTATAACCAGGCGCAGGCCCAGTGTTCGGTTAAGCTGGCTGTTCTTGTCCATACAGTGTATTGGGTGGGTACCCGGAAACTTCTCTGCAAATGTGAAAATGGTATCTAAGGTATGCGGGAAAAACATGAATTCATATAGACATGACCGGAAAATTACTGAAAAAACATACCCTGCATAGCGCTGGTATATAGCCGGTTGTGTTTATGTTCCTCTGTGGGGATAAGCCCTCTGAAAAGGATCATAAATAATCTTCGCGCCGATTCACTTTCGTATGCAGCAACCACATATATTTACAGGTTGGGCGGCACCTTAATTCTGCCTGGCTGGCCTGTTTGGATACCTCCGGATCAGAACATACAAGGTGCTGTTCCCTTACAAATCAGTATTACTAAACGCAAAATTATTTATGCAAGAAACCCCTGTACAGGAAATGCCCCTGATCACCAACGATGCCGTGGTGTTGGGTATCCTCGTTATCATTCTGGCCTTCGTTTTTAAAACCTCGTCCAGTAGCCGTCCTTTTTTCCGCAAGTTCTATTCGGTGGTGCCGTCGGTGCTGCTGTGCTACCTGATCCCTAGTCTGCTAAACTCCTTTGGCGTTATCTCCGGCGAGCATTCAGGCCTGTACCAAATGGCTTCCCGTTACCTGCTTCCGGCCAGCCTTGTCCTGTTCACTATCAGCCTGGACCTGAAAGAAATATGGAAGCTTCGCCACAAGGCCGGTCTGATGTTCCTCACTGGTACAGTAGGCATTATGATCGGTGGGCCTTTGGCCGTGCTCATTGTAGCCACTTTTGCCCCTGAGTTGGTAGGAGGAGAGGGTCCTTTTGCGGTTTGGCGCGGCCTGTCTACGATAGCAGGTAGCTGGATTGGCGGTGGCGCTAACCAGTTAGCTATGTACGAGGTGTTTCAGCCCGACCCGAACTTGTTCTCTGCTGTGATAGCTGTGGATGTGATTGTGGCCAACCTTTGGCTGGCAGTCCTGCTGTACGGGGTGGGTATTAGTGATAAGGTGGATAAATTCTTCAGAGCTGACAGCACTGCGGTGTATGTCTTAAAAGAAAAGATTGAAAAGTACCGTTTGAGTATCACGCGTGTTCCCACCATGGCTGATACCATGATGATCGTTGGCGTGGGCTTAGGTATAACAGGCATTTCACACTACTTCTCTGATCTGATCGCCCCCTGGATTGCCCTGCATGCGCCATACCTCGATAAGTTCAGCCTTACGTCGGGCTTTTTCTGGCTGGTAGTGCTGGCAACTACATTTGGTATGCTGCTCTCCTTTACAAAGGCTCGTGAGCTGGAAGGGGTAGGGGCCACCCGCATTGGCAGTGTCTTTCTATATATAATGGTGGCCACCATCGGTATGCAGATGGACATAACCGCAATTGTCAGTCAGCCGGGGCTGTTCCTGGTAGGCTTCATTTGGATTAGTATACACATGCTCCTGCTGCTGATAGTGGGCCGGTTGGTGAAGGCGCCTTTCTTTTTCCTGGCAGTGGGAAGTCAGGCGAATGTAGGGGGGGCAGCCTCCGCTCCAATTGTGGCGGGGGCTTTTCATCCTGCCCTGGCGCCAGTGGGAGTGCTCCTTTCCATCCTGGGGTACGCCCTCGGCACTTACGGTGGTTACCTGTCTGCGCTCATGATGCAGCTAGTGGCGCCGTAGCAAGGTCTGTCTCCAATTCTTGAGGTTAACAAAAACAGAGAGCCTGCAACAGCTGGTTTGCAGGCTCTTTGCTCATCCGTGTTTTACTTCTCCACAACTCTACTCTTTCTTTAAATCAGACAGCAGCCTGTAGGAGTGGAGCCTGGCTGCGTGGTCGTAGATCCCAGAGACCACCATGATCTCATTCACCTGCGTCTCGTCCAGGAAGGCCTGTAACTCCTCCTTTACTGTTTTTGGAGATCCGACAAAGGAATAGCGCAGCATTTGATGAACAGAGTATTTTTCGGAAGGTGTCCAGAGCTCTTCAATATTTTCCACCGGGGGCTGTAGCTGCCTGGCCGTTCCTCTTATCACACTCAGGAAAGAAGTATAGAGGGAGTTGGCCAGTCTGTTTGCCTCCTCATCTGTATCGGCAGCAACCACGTTAACGCATGCCATAGCATAAGGCTCCTTCAGGTGCTCGGATGGCTGGAAACTTTCCCGGTATACCTTCAGGGCTACGTGCAGACTGGCGGGTGCAAAATGACTCGCGAAGGCATAAGGCAAGCCCATGACTCCGGCTAACTGGGCACCAAAGGTGCTGGACCCCAGCAGCCAGATCGGAACCTCCAGCCCCTCACCGGGCACAGCACGAACGCGTGCACCAGGCTCAGCTGGTCCTAGATAACTTCTGAGCTCCGCCACATGCTGCGGGAAGTCTTCCACACTACCCATCAAGTCTCTTCTAAGCGCCATGGCTGTCAACTGGTCTGTGCCAGGGGCACGGCCTAAACCGAGGTCTATTCTACCGGGGTATAATGACTCCAGTGTCCCAAATTGCTCTGCTACGATGAGGGGGGCATGGTTCGGGAGCATGATACCACCGGAGCCTACTCTTATAGTAGAAGTGCCTCCAGCAATATAGCCGATGAGCACGGACGTCGCAGAGCTGGCAATACCCGACATGTTGTGGTGTTCAGCGAGCCAGTAGCGCTTAAAACCCCACTGTTCCACATGCTGTGCCAGGTCTAAACTGTTCTTAAAAGAATGTGCCGGCGTCTTTCCTGTTAAGACAGGCACGAGGTCCAGGACTGAAAAGGATATATCGGAAAGCGTTTTGCTATTGTTCATCTTTGATACTGTTTATAAGTATGTATTCTTTCACGCCCATGGGTAGGCGTGAAAGTTTGTATATACAAAGGTACGAAAATGAGTGAAAAAATGGAAGGGGGTGTGATAGGAGAGGTTGTTGTAAGTGAAAATGTGACATCGGAAGTAAGCAGGGGAGGGCATAGAAGCAAAGGATCCGTGAAATTGTGATGGAAAAGCTAAATAATATATTCATTGATATATAGATAGGAGACGGCAACACAAAACATTTGAAGACAAACAGGAACTTTCCCCTGCATGAGCACTGTTATTCCCCTTGTGCACGCCTGAAAAAAGCCTGGGAGGGGGCCTATGGGAAAATAATCCCGCTCAGGATCAGGGGGATGAGCGTTGCAACACGGAAATTTCCCCCGGGGGTGTTGGAATTCCGGGGGACTTCGCTACTTTTGCATCCCCGTTCGGCAGGGACGGGCGCTAACACGGGGCTCACCTGGAGCTCCAGAAAGAAAGCGAAAAAACTAAAAAAAAGTTGCTGGGAATTGGGAAGAAGTTCCTTACCTTTGCAGCCCGCCCCGGAAAGGGGCTTTCCAGGGCAGCAGGCCGGCGGAAAAAAAGTGAAAAAAAGTTTGCGAAGATACGGGAAAGTTTTCCTACCTTTGCAGCCCGCCCCGAGAGGGGCCCCGGCCGAAAGGGCCGGAAAAAAAGAGTGAAAAAGCTTGCAAGGATAAAGAGAGTTTTCTTACCTTTGCAGCCCGCAAAAGCCCAACCGGCTCGGGCGGGTGAGTGAGCGAAAACATCGCAAGATGGCAAGCGAAGAAAGTAGTTCTTCGGTGAAGTTCTTTGAGAGATTGCTTGAGACAGAAAAGAAAAGATTAAGGTTCTCCCCTTACTTGTAAGGGGA
>JAJLKL010000216.1:0-2881 GCA_033838975.1 Hymenobacteraceae bacterium
CTTCGTTGCCGGAAGTAAAGGGAAGCCACCGCAATTATGACTATCGCTTTGTGTGGCTGCGCGATGCCGCCATGATCGTGAGCGCGCTGACAAGAGCCGGCTCGGACGGAGAAGAGGAACGGGAGTTCCTGAGCTTTATCTGCTCGGCCATGCATGAAGTTAAGGAACCGGTTTTCCCCTTCTTCACCCTGGATTGTAAGCCCGCTCCCGGCGAGGAGGAGTTGACCCATCTAGCGGGCTATGCACAGAGCAAACCTATCCGCATCGGCAATGACGCCAATTACCAGCTGCAGCTCGACGCCATCAGTAATGTGCTGCTGGCCGCCAAGCTTATCTATAACCGCTTCGATACCAGGGAGCACTGGGAGACGGTGAGCCGCCTGGCCGATTACCTGACCGAGCACTGGCATGAAAAGGACCACGGCATGTGGGAGGAGACGCAGAAGCTGCACTATACCTCCAGCAAGGTGGTGGCCGCCGTTAGCCTGGAGTACATCGCCGAGCATAGCCGGGACGAGCAACAGCAGCAGCGCTGGCGAAAAGCCGCCTCCGACATCCGACAATTCGTAGCCGAGAAATGCATCACCTCAGAGGGAGCCTATGCCGCCTACGCCGGTGCTGAGGAGGTGGATGTGAGTGCTATCCTTTTCCCGATCTGGGCCTATACCGAGGCCGATGCGCCTGAGGTGCTGAAGACCATGGAAGTACTGGAGCGTGACTATTGCGATCATAACCTCTTCCGGCGCAACCTGGTTGATTTCGATGCAAAAGAGGAGGGAGCCTTTCTGGCAGGTACCTTCTGGGTGGCGCAGTACTGGGTAATGCGGCGCAATTGGGAGAAGTTTGAACAGATCATGAAAGCGGCGCTGCAGTATATGAATGATGTTGGGCTGATGCCGGAAGAGGGTGACCCGCGCACAGGCGAATACCTGGGCAATACCCCGCAGACGTTCGTACATGCCTCCCTGATCGGCGCTGTGATCGATTATAAGGCCGCACTGGAAGAAAATGAATAACAGCTATGGAGAAAACAGGCGAGGATAAGGAGCCAGCCCTGTCTTACTGGCACGTCTGGACGGACGAAAACGGGGTGAGCCACCAAACAAAATGTGAACTCAGGCATTTTAATAAAGAAAGTATAAGCGAGGGCGCCGCCCCGCAGTGGAACAAGGTGCTGTTGCAGGGCGCTGCTGCCAATATCCGGTTTGCCGGGTTGCCGGTAGGCTGGGTAGGTGAGTGGCACGAGAACCCGGAGCCGCAGTGGATCATCCCGCTCTCCGGCAGCTGGTTTGTAGAGACCATGGATGGGCAGCGGGTAGAGATGGGCCCCGGCGACATTTCCTTTGGCGGTGATCAGCATACGCAAGAAGACGAGCAAGGGCGCAAAGGGCACCGATCCGGTACCGTTGGGGATGAGCCTGCCATGCTGCTGCTCCTGCAGCTGACCGATAAAAAGTGGGTAGCCGCGAAACCGGGTGATTTCAGGTAACTGTCGCCTGTACTTTTTTGAAGCGTGTGTAACTAAACTAAAGTAAAACTATGAACTTGAAGATAGAGGGCCGTGTGGCCGTGGTAACGGGAGGAGACTCAGGCATGGGACTGGCCACCGCCAAAGCACTGGCCGCTGAAGGTGCTAAAATTGTATTAACCGATAAGACCGAGCAGGAGCTGCAGGACGCTGCCAATGAAGTGCGGGAGTATGCCAAGAACAGCGAAGACGTCATTGCTGTTACAGCCGATGTAACGAAAAACGAGGAGGTAGTGGCCCTGGCAAAACAGGTGAAGGAGAAGTTCGGCGGTGCACATATCCTGGCGCACTATGCCGGGGAAAGAGGACCAGCCGGGGACTTTCTGGAGCTGACCGATGAGGAGTGGTTCGAAACGCTGGACACGGACCTAATGGGCGCGGTGCGTACCTGCAGAGCCTTTATCCCGCAGATGCAGGAGCAGGGCTGGGGGCGCGTGGTGCTGATCTCCTCGGAGAATGCGCTGCAACCTTACGAGCAGGAAAGTCCTTACAACGCCGCCAAGGCAGCTGTGGTAAACCTGGCCAAGTGCCTTTCCAGGGCCTACTCCAACGATGGACTGCTGATCAACGCTGTGCTGCCGGCCTTTGTCAAAACACCGATGACCGATGAGATGATGGAGAAAAAGGCCAGGGAGCGGAGCACCTCAGTGGAGGAGACAGTGGAGTGGTTCCTGAGAAATAAGCGCCCGCACATCGCCGTAAACCGCCGGGGCAGGGCAGATGAGGTGGCGGCTGTGGTGGCCTTCCTGTGCTCCGAGCAGGCCAGCTATGTAAATGGCAGCAACTACCGTGTGGATGGCGGCTCTGTGGAAACTGCCTTTGGCTGATGCGTATGCAGAGACAAAGATGGCAGATCTCCCTTCAACTACGATTAGGACACAAGTTCAATTTCTGTACCGCTCTTTCGGATCTGCGATCCGGAAGTATGTTATTATCAGGATTTGTAATCTGATTTTATACGCTGCCAGTAGCGACGCTGCAGCTAAGAGCTAAAAATCGGATTGCAAAATCTTAAATTAAGAGCTTCGGGATTTCAAATCCCGAAGAGCAACTCTCGTTTTATACTTGTGTCCTAATCGTAGGCTCTATTCAAAGGGGGCTTTCCGATGTTACTGTGGCTCAAGTAAAACTTTGATGGCTGCCTGAGTTCAAAGAAAAAATGGCACAATCTTCTGATTACACGTTAGAGCAAAAACAGGACTGAAAACAAACAACTATGAAAGACAAAGAAGTAGAGCAGGTACTGGAGCAGCACCGTGCTGCAGGTAAGTTTATAGAGGTGGATGGCATCAGAACCTTTGTGCTGGACGAAGGGCAGGGGGAAGTGGTGTTCTGTATCCATGGGGTGCCTAC